>NZ_LR134117.1:1550751-1860902 GCF_900635445.1 Serratia odorifera | reverse complement strand
ACTTTGGCGTTATCGCGATCCACCGCCAGCAGATATTGGGTCAAGTCATTGCTGCCAATGCTGAAGAAATCGATCTCCTCGCAACACTGATCGATGATGAACATCACCGACGGCACTTCCAGCATGATGCCCAGTGGGATTTTTTCATCGAACGGGATTTGCTCGGCACGTAACGCCTGCTTAACCTCGGCCAGCTGTTCCTTGACCCACAGGATCTCCTCCATTGACGAGATCATCGGGATCATGATTTTCAGCGCTCCGTGCGCCGAGGCGCGCAGGATCGCCCGCAGTTGGGTATGAAACAGCGGCAAAAACTCCTGGTAGATGCGTACCGCGCGATAACCGAGAAACGGATTGTTTTCTGAAGGAATATTCAGGTAATCCACCGGCTTGTCACCACCGATGTCCATGGTACGAACGATAATCGTCTTGCCGTCGGCGGCCTCTACCGCCTGGCAGTAAATATTGTAGAGTTCGCTCTCCGTAGGCGCGCTTACCCGATCCATATACAGCATTTCGGTGCGAAACAGCCCAATCGCCTCAGCGCCGTTGCCAAATGCCGCACTGGCCTCCACGGCGTGCGCAATATTGGCTGCCACCTCCATCTTCACGCCGTCACCGGTGCGGCCAGGATGATGCAGATAGGCACTTTGCTGTTGTCGCAACTGGTCATTCAGCCACTGCTCCTGCTGATAGTAACGCTGCACCGGCGGGTTCAATTCGCAGACCACCAGGCCAAGGTCGCCATCGATTTGCACCTGCTGGCCAAGATAGTTTTGCAACAGTTCGGCATTCACCCCCACCAGCATGGGGATATTGAACGATCTGGCCAGAATGACGGTATGCGACGTGCTGCCGCCGCTGGCTAGCAGCAACCCCTTCAGATGACGTTTATCCAGTTCGAGGAACTGGCTCGGCGTCAGTTCCTCCGCCATGCAAATGCTGGCTTCGCTCAACGCCCGTTGAGAGGGAAAACGCTGGCTGCCATAGATTTGCTGCAGCAGTTGGAAACCGACGTCACGTATATCCAGCTGGCGTTCGCGCAGATAAGCGCTATTTGAGCGCGCCAGACGCTGGCTGAAATAGGCCGCGGCAGCAACGATCGACCGGGCACAGCTTTCTCCGGCTTGTACTGCGTCCAGCAACCGCTGGCGGAAAGCGTCATCGCGCACCAGCGAGCGGTGTGCGACCAACACCGCACTGGTTGCGCCATTCCCTTCCATCAGTTGAAGTTCCAATGCCTTATCCAATTGTTCCAACCCGTCCAACAGGCGGCTTTGCTCCTGCTCCAGGCCGTCGGCTGGCGGTAAATCCGCCAAGGCATTGAGATCGATAGCCGCCAGATGCAGCAGTTTACCGCTGGCGGTGCCCTGACATACCGGGCGGCCACGCACCAGCGTCGGCTGCAGATTGGCCAGCGACAGCGGGACAGGTTCCTGTTCGGCGCAGGGTTCAATCGTCGGCAAGGCATCATCGCAATGCCTGAATTCGTGTGCGATAAACTGGCTCAATCTGTCGAATGCCGCTTGTTCATCAACCCCTTCAATGGTGACCTGGCAGCTATCTCCCAGCAAAATATCCGCGCCAATCAATGACAATACGCTCTTGCCATCGCCGGTCAGCTCATTACGGGTGTTATGCCACTGAAAGCATGATTGAAAACCGTTGCACAGGGTTTCGATGTGGCTGGCGGGACGAGCATGAACGCCGTTAGGCAGCTCGCAGGTAAACGTGACGATTTTGGCCATTGGAATGTCCTCCTACCCTGACAATGATGAACCACAGCGGTTTACCCTCAGAATAAAAGCCGTTCCGCGCTACGCCTATGCGACAAAAATGCCAAATACTGGACAAATGTAATCTAAACACTTAAATGCGATATCGCTCACAAAGCAATACTGAACTCACCGGAAAGTCATTTCGTCGCAATTTGCGTTTGATCTCATTTTTCCACTGACATTACAAAAATCCAGTAAATGGCAATTTTTTCCACTGTTGGCGGCGTGGCCGGATGCCTATGGTGATAGACAACAACCTTTCTCCGTCAGGGGTTATTTCTTACTGATGGTTTGTGTTCTCAAAACCCTCGTGTTCTGACCAGGGAGTGAATGATGAAAGACCTGCTCAACATACTCAAAAACACCCGCCAGCATTTGATGTCCGGCGTTTCCCATATGATCCCGTTCGTGGTGGCCGGCGGCATTCTGCTGGCGGTTTCCGTCATGCTGTATGGCAAAGGCGCGGTGCCTGACGCCGCAACCGATCCCAACCTGAAAAAGCTGTTTGATATCGGCGTTGCCGGCTTGACGCTGATGGTGCCGTTCCTGGCGGCCTACATCGGTTATTCGATCGCCGATCGTTCGGCACTGGCGCCGGCAGCGATTGGCGCCTGGGTAGGTGCCTCATTCGGCGCCGGTTTCTTTGGTGCCATCATTGCCGGCCTGCTGGGCGGCATCATCGTGTTTTACCTGAAGAAAATCCCCGTCCCGAAGATCCTGCGTTCGGTGATGCCAATCTTCGTGATCCCGATTGTCGGCACGCTACTGACCGCCGGCATCATGATGTGGGGTCTGGGGGAACCGGTCGGCGCGCTGACTACCGGCCTGACCCGCTGGCTGCAGGGTATGCAGCAGGGCAGCATCGTGGTGCTGGCCATCATCATGGGCCTGATGCTGGCTTTCGACATGGGCGGGCCGGTGAACAAGGTGGCCTATGCCTTCATGCTGATCTGCGTGGCGCAGGGCGTCTATTCGGTGGTGGCGATTGCCGCCGTTGCCATCGCCACTCCGCCACTGGGGCTGGGTTTCGCCACGCTGATTGGCCGCAAATATTATTCGCTCGAAGAACGTGAAGCGGGCAAGGCCGCACTGCTGATGGGCTGCGTTGGCGTAACCGAAGGGGCGATACCCTTTGCCGCGGCCGATCCGCTGCGGGTGATCCCTTCCATCATGATCGGTTCAGCCTGCGCGGCGGTCGTCGCCGCGCTGTTCGGCGCTCAATGCTATGCCGGCTGGGGCGGGCTGATCGTGCTACCGGTGGTTGCAGGCAAGCTCGGTTTTATCGCCGCCTTGCTGACCGGCATGGTGATCACCGCCCTGCTGGTTAACCTGCTGAAAAGCCGGGCAGCCAAACAGCAAACCGCTGCTACCCGCGAACAAAACGATCTGGATTTGGATTTTGAAATCAACTGACTACATTGAGGAAATGACCATGGCCAACATTATTGCCGTCACCGCATGCCCCTCCGGCGTCGCACATACCTACATGGCCGCCGAGGCCATTGAACACGCCGCTACCGCCAGAGGCTGGCCATGCAAAGTGGAAACCCAGGGTTCCATCGGGCAGGAAAACCCGCTGACGCCAGAAGACATCGCTGCCGCCGACATCGTGATCCTGACCAAAGACATCGGCATCAAGTTTGAAGAGCGTTTTAAAGGCAAAACCGTGGTACGGGTCGCCATCAGCGACGCGGTCAAACGCGCCGACGCCATCATGAACAACATTGCCGCTCATCTGGCGCCCACCGCCTGACGCCCTGTCCCGACGCCGTTGGTCGGGATTACCCCCGGTTTGTCGCAGAAGGATAAAAAGATGACCTCTCGTATCGAACGCCTGAAAGCCGCTTTATTTTCCGCCCCACGTGAAATTTCACTGGAGCGTGCGCTGTTGTACACCGCCAGCCATCGACAAACCGCTGGGGAACCGACCATTATCCGGCGGGCGAAGGCCAGCGCGCATATTTTGGATCGCGTCGCCATCAGCATTCGCGACGATGAACTGATCGCCGGCAACCGTACCGTCAAACCTCGGGCCGGCATCATGTCACCGGAAATGGATCCCTACTGGCTGCTTAAAGAGCTGGATAGCTTTGCCACGCGTCCGCAGGACCGCTTTACTATCAGCGAAGAAGACCAGCGAATTTACCGCGAGCAACTTTATCCCTATTGGGAAAAACGCTCGATGAAGGACTTTATCAACGGCCAGATGCCAGAGGAGGTGCAAGCCGCCACCCAGACGCAAATCTTCAGCATCAACCAAACCGACAAGGGCCAGGGGCATATCATTATTGATTACCCACGGTTACTCAACCTCGGCATGGACGCACTGCTGGCGGAGTTGCAACAGTACCAGCAGCAACGGCCGGAAAACGCCTTCTACCAAGCCGCCCTGCTGCTGCTGCAAGCCGCTCAGCGTCATATGCTGCGTTATGCGCAACTGGCGCGCGACATGGCTGCGCAGGCGGCCCTGCCACGGCGCCAGGCCGAACTGCTGCGCATCGCCAACGTCACCGAATGGGTGGCGCATCACCAGCCGCAGGATTTCTACCAGGCCTGCCAGCTGTTTTGGTACATAAACATCATTCTGCAATATGAATCCAACGCCAGCTCGCTGTCGCTTGGCCGTTTCGATCAATACATGTTGCCGTTCTATCAGGCATCGTTGAGTCAGGGGGAAGATCCCGCCTGGTTGCGTGAGCTGCTGGAAAGCCTGTGGGTGAAGTGCAACGACATTGTGCTGCTACGCTCAACCGCCAGCGCCCGTTACTTTGCCGGTTTCCCCACCGGTTATACCATCCTGCTGGGCGGGTTGACCGAAGCTGGCCATAGCGCGGTCAACGCCCTGTCGTTTCTCTGTCTCGACGCCTACCAGAGCATTCAACTGCCGCAACCCAACCTGGGCGTGCGAGTGAATGAATTTATCGATCGGCCATTCCTGCTGAAAACCGCCGAAACCATCCGGCTCGGCACCGGCATACCGCAAATATTCAACGATGAAGTGGTGGTGCCGGCGTTTCTCAACCGCGGCGTATCGCTGGAAGATGCGCGTGATTATGCGGTGGTCGGCTGCGTCGAACTGTCGATACCCGGCAAGACCTACGGCCTGCATGACATCGCCATGTTCAACCTGCTGAAAGTCATGGAACTGGCGCTGCTGGACAACGAAGGCAATACCACGCTGGGCTATCCGCAACTGCTGGAGCATATCCGCAACAAAATTTGCCATTACGTCAGGCTGATGGCCGAAGGCAGCAACGTTTGCGATATCGGCCACCGAGACTGGGCGCCGGTACCGCTGCTGTCATCGTTCATCGCCGACTGCCTGCAAAACGGCAAGGACATTACCGAAGGCGGCGCGCGTTATAATTTCTCTGGCGTTCAGGGCATCGGCATCGCCAACCTGAGCGATTCGCTGTATGCGCTTAAAGGGCTGGTGTTCGATCAACAACGCCTGAGCTTTGACCAACTGTTAGCCACGCTGAAAACCAACTTCGCTACCCCCGAAGGCGAGAAAATCCGTGCACGTTTGCTCAATCGTTTTGCCAAATATGGCAATGACGTTGATGACGTTGACCTTATCAGCGCCGATCTGCTGCGCTTTTACTGTAAACAGGTAGAACAATACCGTAACCCGCGCGGTGGGCAATTCACCCCCGGATCCTATACCGTATCGGCCCACGTACCGCTGGGGGCAGTGGTCGGCGCCACACCGGACGGGCGTTTCGCCGGCGAGCAATTGGCAGACGGCGGCCTTTCGCCGATGTTGGGGCAAGATGCGCAGGGCCCGACCGCAGTGCTCAAGTCGGTCAGCAAACTGGACAACTACCTGCTTTCCAACGGCACGCTACTCAACGTCAAGTTCACGCCAGCCACGTTGCAGGGCCAGCAGGGGCTGAACAAACTGGCGGATTTCCTTGGCGCGTTCAGCAGACTCAAGCTTCAGCACGTGCAATTCAACGTCGTCAACGCAGAAACGTTGCGTGAAGCGCAGCAGCGACCACAGGACTTTGCCGGCCTGGTGGTGCGCGTCGCCGGGTATAGCGCATTCTTCGTAGAACTATCGAAGGAGATCCAGGATGACATCATCCGTCGTACAGCGCATCAACTGTAGCCTGATCGCTCCCGGCATCACCCGAACCGACGGACTGCCGCCGCAGGGTCGCATCTTCAATATTCAACGCTATTCGTTGAATGACGGTCAGGGCATCCGCAGCGTAGTGTTTTTTAAAGGCTGCCCGCATACCTGCCCATGGTGCGCCAACCCGGAATCGATGTCCGCCGGCATCCATACCGTGCGCCGCGAAGCCAAATGTCTGCGCTGCCAGCCCTGCCTGAATGACGTTGATGAGTGCCCGAGCGGCGCGCTGGAGCGTATCGGGCAAAACGTGACGCTGGAGACGCTGTTACAGCAATTGCTGCAGGACGAGGTGTTTTATCGCGCTTCCGGCGGCGGCGTCACGCTCTCGGGCGGTGAAGTGCTGATGCAGGCCGGATTCGCCACCGCGCTGCTGGCGCGTTTGCAGGCGCTGGGGATCAACACCGCGATTGAAACCGCCGGCGACGCGCCACTGCGCAGCCTGCTGCCATTGGCAGCGCACTGCGATCAGGTGCTGTTTGATCTGAAAATCATGGATACGGCGCAGGCCAAACGGCTGCTGAATATCAATCAACCACGGGTGTTGGCCAACTTTGCCGCGCTGTCGGCAGCGGGCGTCGCGCTGATCCCCCGCCTGCCGCTGATCCCGCATTACACCCTGCATAAGGAAAATGTGGCGCAGATCCTGGCTTTTCTCGCGCCTTTCGCGTTAAAAGAGATCCATCTGCTGCCTTTCCATCAATACGGTGAGGCCAAATACGCGCTACTTGGACGCGACTATGCGATGCGCGGCGTTGCGCCGGCCAGCGAACAGCAGATAGCGCCGCTACGTGCGATGGCGGAAGCGGCAGGTTATCACGTCATCATCGGCGGTTAACTCAACGCAAAGGGGGTGAGTATGTCGATCAAACTGGTAGCGGTAAGCGCCTGTGTCAGCGGCGTCGCGCACACCTATATGGCGGCAGAAAGGCTGGAAAAACTGTGTGCACAGCAGAAGTGGCCGGTCAAAATTGAAACCCAGGGCGCGCTGGGTATCGTTAACACCCTGACTCACGAGGATTTGGCACAAGCCGACGTGGTGCTGTTGATTACCGATATTCTGCTGGCTGACAGTGAGCGCTTTATCCACCATCGCTGTGTGAAAATCGGCATCAATACGTTTTTACGTTATCCGGAAAAGGTCTTGAGCGCGGTGCGTAAGGCGGCCTCTTCGCCGCAGGAGACCCATATCCAGATGGGGTGATTATTCGCGTTGTTTCAGCTCGCTACGGTACTGTCCGCGATATTCAGACGGCGAGCGTTCGGTGTTCTTACGGAAAATCCGGCAAAAATAGTTGCTGTCGACAAAACCACAGGCGTGCGCCACTTCCTTCACCTTCATGTCGTAACGCTTCAGTAAATGCTTTGCCTGTTCCAACCGTACGTGGTTCAAATACTCATTAAAACCGACGCCGCCAGCCTTTTGAAACAGATGCGACAGATAATTGGGCGAGATATAAAACGCCTGCGCCACGGATTCACGCGTCAGTGGTTCCCGATAATGCTCCTCCAGGTAATCACGTACCGCACCGAACAGTGCCTGGCTGCGTGACGCAGTCTGCACACACGAGCCAAACAGGTCGAGCGCATGGCTCAGCAAACCTTTAACCAGAAAACGCGCGGTGCCCTGATCGCTCTGGTGCCACGCCAGTTCATGCAATGCCTGTAACATGAACGAACCGATGCGAGGCCCGCGCCGGGCGACGTTATCCTTGCCCAGCAGCACGGTGTTTTCACCGTCCCATTTCAGCAGGCTATAACCAAGCTGCTGTTTGCCAAACAGCAGGCTCAGCGTGGTCACCGGCCGCTGCCAATGGGGAATATTCCATCCCTGCGCCGGAACGAACAGCACATCTCCTGGCCGCAACGCTTGCTGGACCACATCCAGGTTGCCCTCCCATTCAACCCGCAGTTCGCCGTCGATCACCAGCTCCAGCCGGGGAAAATTGACCTGGTACGCCAGCTCCGGCGCCGGTTTTTGATTACCGGCAAAATAAACCTGACCGATGCCTTTAACATCGTCCAGCATGGGTGACAACACGCTCACCAGTGGATGCTTCATTGCCTCGATCCTGCATCAAAATAGCGATATCACTGGATAATAACGGATTGCCGCAGTGAAAAAGTACCCACAGGACAATAAAAACATCTGACATCAACGCTTGAACAGCATCATCAAGACAAACAGCCCGCCCAGCCCACCGGTGATCACGCCGATTGGCAACTCCTGCGGCGCCATCAGGGTGCGACTGAGCAGGTCGCCAGCGGCCAACAGCACGGCTCCGAGGATCGCCACCAGCGGCAGCAGCGCCCGGTGACGCACACCGCATAACGGGCGAGCCAGGTGCGGCACCATCAGGCCGACAAAACCAATCACTCCGGTAAGGGCCACCAGCGTGGCGGTTGCCAGCGCGCAGCACAGGAAGACTTCACTACGCAGGCGCGTCAGATGTACGCCAAGCGAAACGGCGGTCTGTTCACCGCTCAGCAAGGCGTCCAGCGCTCGCCAACGCCAGCAGATGAATGCCGCCAACAGCAGATTGGCGGCAGCAGCCAGCCACAGATTATCCCAGGCTGCCAGACCCAGCCCCCCCAGCGACCAAAACAGAATAGCGCTCGCCGCACGCTGATCGCCGGTGAAAACCAGGTAATTGGTCAGGGCGCCAAATAAAAATGAAATTGCCAGACCGCTGATGACGATGCGCTCGCTGCCTCTCTCCTGTTGCAAACGTAGCAGTATCATCACCGCCAGGGCAGACGCCAGACCGCCGGCGAAGGCCGATACCGGCAAGGTCCAGTGGCCCAGCCGATCGCCTAACCGGGTTATCACCGCCACCGCCCCTGCCGACGCCCCGGAGGACAGACCAAACAGAAAAGGATCCGCCAGCTCATTACGCGTGGCGGTTTGCAACAGTGCGCCCACCATGGCCAGCCCGGCACCGGTCAAGGCCGCCAACAGCACCCGCGGAATGCGTAGCTCAATCACGATGCGCGCGGTCATCGGCGACACCGGCTGATGGTTGAGCCCCAGCATCGACAGCAGTTGCGTCAACGGTACCCGGGTGGTGCCAATGGCAATACCGGTCAACATCAATGCCGCCAATATGACCAACAAGATCCCCACGACGATGACATAACGCAGCCGCCGGTCGGTCAATGCAGCACTCCCGGGTACAGCGCCTGCGCCAGTTTCTCTATCGCCGCGACGTTAGCCGGCCCGGGAGTCAGCTCGGCGTATTGCAGGCGTAAATAGCGCTGATGGCGCACCGCCGGGGTATGTTTCATCAGCGGATGCGTGGCGAGAAACTGCTGTAACCGGTCTGCGCTGCCGGCCTGTTGATAGTCCAGCAGCACAATCACGTCCGGTTGCCGAGTGGCCACCTCTTCCCATGAGGTGGTCGCCCAACTGGCCGCCAGCGTATCCATCACGTTTTTGCCGCCGGCCGCCTCAATCAAGGCAGTTGGCATGGCATATTTGCCGCTGGTAAAGGGTTTATCCTCGCCTGAATCATAAACAAAGACCTTTTGCACCGGCCGTTGGCCAATACGCTGCCGCAGCGTGGCCAGCCGCTGCTGCCATTGGCTGACCAATTGCTCGGCGCGCCGTTGCTGGCCGAATATCTTGCCCAGCTTGAGCATGTCGTCGTACAGCAACGCCATACTGGCACGTGGCCGCGCGTGCTGGGTCCAGATGCAGCTTTCGCTCAATACCAGGGTTTTGACGCCGTATTTCGCCAACGAGCGCGGCGTGACGTCACCGCCAATTTTCATGCCGTAATTCCAACCGGCAAAGAAAAAGTCCGGGTTAACCGCCAGCAACGTCTCCAACGAAGGGTACTTGGCCGCCAACTCGGGAATCTCCCCCTGCTGTCGCTTGAATTCAGCGCTAGATTTATACCAGCCGGAAATGCCGGTCACCCCGACAATCTGCGGTTGCAGCCCTAGCGCAAACGCCATTTCAGCCATATTCAAATCGTTGATCACCGCCCGTTGCGGTGCTGCAGTGAAGGTCAGCGGCTCGCCGCAGCTGTCCACCGTGACGGGAAAGGCCAAAGCCGAGACCGGCGATGCCAGCAGGCCCAGCAAGTACCATAATGTCCTTTTCATCGTATTGTTATCCTGCGCGCTGTGGCGCTTCAAAGATATGTAGCGGTTGGCCGGTGTGTGGGTGGGCAATCACAAAACTGTCGAGGCCAAACACCGGGTTGATACAGTCGGCGGCCAGAGCGCGAGACGGGATATCACAGCGGACCAGCCGGCCTCGTTCGATGACCGCCACCCGATCGGCAAACGGCGCCACCAACGCCAGATCGTGCAATACGGCGATCGCTGCGATGCCCTTGCGTTTCACCCAGTTCAGCAGGCTGGCGCGGGCCAGTGGATCGAGATGGTTGGTCGGCTCATCCAGCAACAGCAGCTGCGGCGTTTGGGCAAAGGCGCGAGCCAGTGCCGCCCGCTGTCGCTCCCCTCCCGACAGTCGCCCAAGACGTTGATGTCGTAATCCCCGCATGCCGGTTTCGGTCAACGCGTGTTCAACCAGTTGCCGATGACGCTGCGCGCTGTCTCGCCCCTGGTACGGCAATCGGCCCAGTTCGACGTATTCGCTGACGCTAAGCTGTGGATGCGCACTGTCACTTTGCGCCAACAGCGCAATGGTTCTGGCTCGCTGCAAGCGGCTCAACTGCGAGAGAGGACGACCGTCAAAGTACAGGTCACCAGAGGTCGGCGTAAGCTCGCCGGTCAACGTACGCAGCAGCGTCGATTTGCCACTGCCGTTCGGCCCGATGATCGCCAGGCATTCCGCCGGTCGCAGATCCAGGTTGATATCAGACAGCAACGGCTTGCCGCACCCCGTGGTGTAGCCGAGCCGCTGCAGTTGCAATAACGCACCGCCGTGAGAGTCAATGGACAACAGAATACACCCCCAAACAAAAGATATGTTATAACATAACATACATAGCTCATGTGCTTCCTGCAATCCCCTCATTGCGCCACGGCGCGATGTGGCAAAAAAAAAGGGAGCCGAAGCTCCCCATCATGATCAACAACCGCAACGCCCCGCGGGTCGGCCGCCAGAGGTCATTATGCGGTTGCGCGCAGACGCTGGGCAGCCAGCACCATATTCGCCAGCGATTGGCGCGTTTCCGGCCAGCCACGGGTTTTCAGGCCACAGTCCGGGTTCACCCACAGGCGTTCCGCTGGAATGTTTTGCGCTGCCTTGCGCAACAGCTCTTCAATCCATTCCACGCTTGGTACGTTTGGCGAGTGAATGTCATATACGCCCGGGCCGATTTCATTTGGATATTCAAACTCTTTGAACGCCTCCAGCAGATCCATATCAGAACGTGAGGTTTCAATGGTGATCACGTCCGCATCCAGCGCCGCAATGGAGTCCATGATGTCATTGAACTCGCAGTAACACATGTGGGTGTGGATCTGCGTATCATCACTGGCAACCGCAGCGTTGAGTTTGAATGCATCCACTGCCCAATCCAGATAGGCCGCCCAGTCGGACTGGCGCAGCGGTAAACCTTCACGCAGCGCAGGCTCGTCAATCTGGATAATGCCGATGCCGGCCTGTTGCAAATCGTCGACTTCGTCGCGCAGCGCCAGGGCGATTTGCCTGGCTATCACATCGCGAGTGACGTCTTCACGCGGGAACGACCAGCACAGAATGGTCACCGGACCGGTCAGCATGCCTTTTACCGGCTTGTCGGTCAGCGACTGGGCAAACGTCGCCCATTCGACGGTGATTGCTGCAGGGCGGCTGACATCACCGATAATCACCGGCGGTTTCACGCAGCGCGAGCCGTAACTCTGTACCCAGCCGTTCTGAGTGAAGGCAAAGCCGTCCAGGTTTTCACCGAAGTATTCCACCATGTCGTTACGCTCGGCTTCGCCATGCACCAGCACGTCCAGGCCGAGACGTTCCTGTTCAACGATCGCCTGTTTGATATGCTCGCCGATGCTGGTGCGATAGTTGCCGCCGTCCAGCCGCCCCTGCTTGAAATCAAGACGCAGACCGCGGATTTCAGTGGTTTGCGGGAACGAACCGATGGTGGTGGTTGGCCACGCTGGCAGATTGAAACGTTCGCGCTGCGCCTGGGCGCGCTGTGGGTACCGGCTACGGCGTTCACTGTCCTGCGCGCTGACGGCGGCCAGGCGTTTTTCTACCCGTGGGTTATGTACCCGACTGGATTGTTGGCGAGCGCGGATTGGCGCGCTGTAGGCGTCCAGCTTCGCCTGTTTTTCCGCATCAGGCGCATTTAACGCGGCGCTCAACAGCGCCAGTTCGGCACATTTCTGTAATGCGAAGGCAAACCAGCTCTTCACTTCTTCATCAAGACGCGTTTCCACGCTCAGATCGATTGGGCTGTGCAGCAGCGAGCAGGAGGTGCCGATCCACAGCGGACGGCTGCCCACCAACGGTTGCAGACGCTCGGCCCAGCGGCTCAGATCCGCCCGCCACACGTTGCGGCCGTTAACCACCCCCAGCGACAGCAGCCAATCTTTTGGCAGCGCGTTATTAACCGCGCCGATATCGTCATCACCGGCAACCAGATCCACATGCAAACCTTGCACCGGCAGGGTCGCGATGGTGGCCAGATTGTGGCCGATGCTGTCGAAATAGCTGGTTAGCAGCAACTTGACCTGGCCTTGCAGCGCGGCGTAAGCCTGCTGGTAAGCGTCCAGCCACGCCTGCGGCAGCTCCAGCACCAGTGCAGGTTCGTCGATCTGTACCCATTCGATGCCGCGCTTTGCCAACTCCGCCAGCAGTTGCTGGTATACCGGCAGAATGGCGTTCAGCAGCGACAGGCGGTCAAACTGCTCGCCCTTGACCTTACCCAGCCACAGATAGGTGACCGGCCCCAGCAGCACCGGCTTGACCTTGTGGCCCAGCGCCAACGCTTCATCAACTTCGTCCAGCAGTTGGGTCCAGCCCAGTTTAAACTGCTGGCCCTGGTGGAATTCCGGCACCATGTAGTGATAGTTGGTATTAAACCATTTGGTCATTTCCGCCGCCGCCGCCGGTTCACCGGTCGGCGCACGGCCACGGCCAATGCGGAATAGCGTATCCAGATCGATGGAACCATCCTGATTCTGATGGCGTGCCGGTACGTTGCCCAGCAGCAGGCTGGTAGTCAGAACATGATCGTACCAGGCAAAGTCGCCGACCGGCACCAGATCCACTCCGGCCTGCTGTTGCTGTTGCCAGTGACGGGCGCGCAGTTCGCGGCCAACCGCCAGCAGTTCTTCCTGCGTGGAGTTACCAGCCCAGTAGCTTTCTTGCGCTTTTTTCAGCTCGCGACGCAGGCCAACGCGTGGAAAACCCAGAGTGTGATTCAAAATTGCCATCGTCATATTCCCCATTTAGCCGTCCAGATGTTTACACATCCATAATCAGCAGGTAGTGTATTAACCACAAGCGCAATTTATTCACTGTCACTGTGAAGGACTCTCATGATCGAACTGAAACACTTACGGACGCTGCAGGCACTGCGCAATACCGGCTCTCTGGCCGCAGCGGCTGCTCAACTCCATCAGACGCAATCGGCTCTTTCGCATCAGTTCAGCGATCTGGAGCTGCGTCTGGGCTTTAAGCTGTTCGTTCGCAAAAGCCAGCCGCTGCGCTTTACCGCGCAGGGAGAGATTCTGTTGCAGTTGGCAGAGCAGGTATTGCCGCAGATTCAACAGGCGTTACAGGCCTGCCACGAGCCGCATCAGGCTACGCTGCGCATCGCCATCGAATGCCACAGTTGCATCCAATGGCTGACGCCGGCGCTGGATAATTTCCGCCAGCGCTTCCCGCAGGTGGTGATGGACTTCAAATCCGGGGTGACGTTTGATCCGCAGCCGGCGTTGCAGCAGGGCGAGCTGGATCTGGTGCTGACGTCCGATATTTTACCGCGTAGCGGGCTGCATTATTCGCCGATGTTCGACTTTGAAGTGCGGCTGGTGCTGGCACCGGATCATCCGCTGGCCAACAAACCGCATATCGAACCGCAAGACCTGATTGATGAAACCCTGATGATTTACCCGGTACAACGCCAACGTCTGGATATCTGGCGCCATTTCCTGCAGCCGGCCGGCATTAGCCCGGCATTGAAGAGCGTCGACAATACCCTGCTGCTGATCCAGATGGTCTCGGCACGCATGGGCATTGCCGCGCTGCCACACTGGGTGGTGGAAAGCTTCGAGCGCCAGGGGCTGGTGATCACCAAAACGCTGGGGGACGGTCTGTGGAGCCGGCTGTACGCCGCGGTACGTGACGGCGAGCAGCGACAGGCGGTGACCGAAGCGTTCATCCGCTCAGCGCGCCAGCACGCCTGCGATCATCTGCCGTTCGTGCGCGACGCCGCCCGCCCCAACGCCAGCGTAGCTACGGTGAAACCTTTGGCGCCACCCAACGGCGATGCACCCATAGCGAAGCTATAATCACCGGCCCCGCCGATGATAAAGCTCGGCCAGTGCGGTTGCTGTTGCCAAATCGCCAGATTGACCAGCAATCCGGCGGGTACATGCATATTGTTCATGATGCCGAGCGTACCGGCATCCACCTGGGTCGCGCCGTAGTTCCACATGAAATAGCCCAGCCCGGACGCCACCACGCCCAACCACACCAGAATGCCCCATTGCAGGCTGGTGGTAGGCAGTTGGTGCGGATTGCCCCACAGCAGCCAGGCCACCACCGCTACCGCCAGCGCGCCAAGGTAAAACCAGGAAAATGCGGTATGCTGTGGCAACGGGTGCACTTCCATCAGCCGCTTATAACCCACCATGCCGATGGCGAAGCTGATGTTCGCCGCCTGTACCAGCAGCAGCCCCCACCAGAAATGCTCGCTGACCTGATGGTAGCGGATAATTGCCGCCCCCAGTACCGCCAACAGCGCGCTGAATACATAGCCCCAGCGCAAGCGACGACGACTGATAAGATCATAGATTAACGTGATATACAGCGGCGTCAGCACGGTAAACAGCAGGAATTCCGGCACCGACAGATACATATAGGCGCGGAAACTCAGCAGATACATAATGCCGAGCTGACAGGCGCCCACCAGCATATACAGCAGGATCACCCGCCCCTTGATGTTGCGCCAGCGCAGGAACGGCAAGAAAACCAGCGCCGCCAGCCCAATGCGCATCAATACTGAAAACCAGCTGTCCACCTGGCCCGCCAGATATTCGCCAATCAGGCTAAAAGAAAATGCCCATAAAATGGTAGTAATAACCAGGAGTAACACGTCAATTGGGTCCTAACAGGGGTAAAAAGGCGATTGTAACGGATAGCCAGCGGCAGCGCGGCGCAAAGTGGGTTTACATATGACTGATCATTGACCTGTCGCGCGTTTTTGCCACGATAGGTTAGGATTAAACCAGGAGGAACAGATGATGATACGTCAATACGGTCTTATTGCCCTGTTGCTGATGCCCTGGCTGGCATCAGCGGAAAACGGCGTCACTACGCTGAGCGGGCAACAGCAATTTCTTAACCAGCGCAGTCAGCAGCAGCAACAACAGCGCACGCTGAATAATCAGCAACTTGACCAGCGGCGTTTGCAGCAACAGCGCCAGTTTGATAATAACCAGCAGCAATTGTTGCAAACGGCACCGAAAAACCGCCAGATGCTGCCAAACGGCAATCAGCCGAACAATCCGTTCAAGCGCACCACGCCGGCGGTGCCTGGCGTACCGTTACCGGCCGGTTCGCGCTGATTTAAAAATCTGCGCCGATCAGATCGATACGGTCGGTGCAGATGCAATCCACGCCCCAGTCGAGCAGCAGGCGCGCACGCTGCGGGCTGTTGACGGTATACACCAGAATGTGCAGCCCGGCCTGCTTCAGCTGCTGCACGCGCGCTTCGGTCAAGGCCTGATGATCGATATGCAGCGACACGCAGCCGAGCTGCTCGGTCAGTTCACGCCAGTTTTCCTGCCATGCCTCCAGCAGCAGACCGCGCGGCAGTTCCGGCACCGCGACCTGAGCCGCAGCCAGTGCCGCCACGGAAAATGACGACAGCAGCGGATCGGTTTGCCCCTGCCAGAGCAGGTGCGCCGCCAGCGCGATTACCCGGCCGGTTTCCTCCTCACTGCCGGTGGTCGGCTTAATCTCGATGTTGGCCATCAGGCCATGCTGTTTGCAACGCTCCGCCACTTCGACCAGCAACGGCAGACGTTCCCCTTTAAAGGCCGCGCTGTACCAGTTGCCAGCGTCCAGCTGCGCCAGTTGTTCCCACGACAGATCGCCCGCCACGCCCCAACCGTTACTGGTACGGTCCAGCGTGTCGTCATGCAGCAGAAAAATCTGCCCGTCCTGCGCCAGTTTGGCGTCGAATTCGATCATTTTATGGCCGTGACGGGCGCCGACGTCGATGGCCGCCAGAGTATTTTCCGGTGCCAGTGCGCCGCCGCCACGGTGAGCGACAATATGAGGGTAAGGCCAGGCTGGGGTCATCATTCGATCCGTAATCCGCTTTGAGTATCAAAAAAGTGCAACGCGTGTGCGGGCAGTTGTAAATATAACGTGCTGCCCGGCGACGGCAAGTTTTCATGCGACAACCGCACGATCACCCCGACGCCGCCCCACTGACCGTGGGCCAGGTTATCGGCCCCCAGCAGCTCCAGCGTTTGTAGCGCTAACGCAATGCCCTGCTGTGGATCATCGACCAACTGAATGTGTTCCGGACGGATGCCCAACGTCACGCGACGACCGCTCCATTCGCTACGTGCCTGTGGCAGCGGCAGCGCACTGCCGTCGCCCAACAGCAGTTGGCGACCGTCGGCGCTGAGGATCCCCGGCAGCAGGTTCATCGCCGGCGAACCGATAAAGCTGGCGACAAACAGCGAAGCCGGACGCTGATACACCTCGCTCGGCGTGCCAATCTGCTCCGCCACGCCCTTGTTCATCACGATCACCCGCTGCGCCAGCGTCATTGCCTCCACCTGATCGTGGGTGACGTACAGGCTGGTGGTTTTCAGCCGGCGGTGCAGCTGTTGCAGCTCCAGCCGCATTTGTACCCGCAGTTTGGCATCCAGGTTGGACAGCGGCTCATCGAACAGAAATACCGCCGGCTCACGCACGATGGCACGCCCCATCGCCACGCGCTGGCGCTGACCGCCGGACAGTTCGCGCGGCTTGCGCAGCAGCAGCGGCCCCAGCTCCAGAATGCGCGCCGCTTCCTCAACCCGTTGGCGGATATGCTGTTTGCCAAAACCGCGGATTTTCAGGCCGTATGCCATATTGTCGTACACGCTCATATGCGGATACAGCGCGTAGTTCTGAAACACCATCGCAATCCCGCGATCCTTGGGCTCCAGTTCGCTGGACGCGGCGGCCGTCGATATAGATATCACCGCTGGAAATACGCTCCAGGCCGGCCACCATACGCAACAGCGTCGACTTGCCGCAGCCCGACGGCCCGACCATCACGATAAATTCACCGTCCGCCACATCCAGATCAAATGGTTGAATCACGGTGTTCTTGCCGTCGTAGGATTTGGTGACTGCCTGTAACTTTAAGCCTGCCATTTATTTCTCACTGTCTACCAGACCGCGCACAAACCAGCGCTGCATCAGAAGAACCACCGCAACCGGTGGAATTAACGTTAATAACATTGCCGCCATCACCTGATTCCACTGGGTCGGCGCACCGGAAGTAGAAATCATGCTTTTAATGCCCGCCACCGCGGTTCCCATCGCCGGATCGCTGGTAATCAGAATCGGCCACAGGTACTGGTTCCAGCCGTAGATAAAGGTGATAACGAACAGCGCCGCCAGATTGGTTTTCGACAGCGGCAGTACGATGTCCCAGAAAAAGCGCATCGGCCCGGCTCCATCGATGCGCGCCGCTTCCAGCAACTCATCCGGCAAGGTCATAAAGAACTGCCGAAACAGGAAGGTCGCGGTCGCCGAGGCCATCAGCGGCAGGGTCAGGCCGGTGTAGCTGTCGAGCATGTCGAGATTGGCGATCACTTCCACCGTCGGGAAAATACGCACCTCTACCGGCAGCATCAGGGTGAAGAAGATCAGCCAGAAACACAGGCTGCGCAGCGGGAAGCGGAAATAGACGATCGCATAGGCCGACAGCATCGACACCGCAATCTTGCCAACGGTAATCGCCAGCGCCATCACCAGGCTGTTGAGCAGCAACAGCGAAAACGGCGCCTTGACGTTGCCCACCCCGCCCTGCCAGATCTGGCTGACGTTTTCCCACAGGTGACCGCCGGGGATCAGGCTCATCGGCACCTGAAATACCTGCCGATCGTCCAGCGTGGCGGCAACCAACGCCACGTACAGCGGGAACAGGATCAGCAGCACGCCGAGCAGCAGCATGACATGGCAGAAAATATCCAGCCCGCGTCGATTTTCTATCATTGGTAGCGCACCTTACGTTCGACAAAGCGGAACTGGATCACCGTCAGGCCAATCACCAGCAGCATCAACACCACCGACTGCGCCGCCGAGCTGGCAAGATCCAGGCCGGCGAATCCTTCGCGATAAATCTTGTAGATCAGCGTGGTGGTGGACTGTACCGGGCCGCCGCCGGTGGCGGCATCGATCACCGGGAAGGTGTCGAAGAAGGCGTAAACCAGATTGACCACCAGCAAAAAGAAGCTCACCGGCGAAATCAGCGGCAGCGCCAGGTTGAAGAAGCGCCGCACCGGACCGGCACCGTCAATTGCTGCCGCTTCCACCAGCGAGCGGGGAATCGACTGTAACGCCGCCAGGAAAAACAGAAAGTTGTAACTGATTTGCTTCCACACCGAAGCCAGCACCACCAGGAACATCGCCTGGCCGCTATGCTGGGCGTGGTTCCAGTCATACCCCAGCGCCGCCAGCGCGTGGGTAATCAGCCCCAACCCCGGGTTGAACAGGAATATCCACAGCACCGCCGCCACCGCCGGCGCAACCGCATACGGCAACAGCAGCAGGGTTTGATACAGTCGGCTGCCGTGCAGTACGTGATCCACCAGCGCGGCCAGAAACAGCGACACCAGCAGACCGATGCCGGCCACCAGAAAGCTGAACACCAGCGTGGTGTAGAACGAATCGAGATAATACGGATCGTGAAGCAGCTGGGTGAAGTTATCCATCCCGACGAACTGGCTGGAAAGGCCGAACGGATCGAGGCTTTGCACCGAATACCACAGCGCTTCGCCAGCAGGCCACAGGAAGAATATCGCGGTTATCAGCAACTGCGGCAGCACCAGCGCATAGGGCAGCCAGCTGCAAGCGAAACCGGTACGTTGTGAACTCATAATCAGGAACTCATGCAGACTAAAGACGGGCGACCTGGCGTGAAACGCCATGCGCACAGCCAGTCCGGGTACCGGCAGCGCATGGCTCGCGGCGTGGACACCGCGTCCAGCCAGAGAGCGAGCGCCGCCCAATCCCGGAATGGCAAAGCACGGTAACCGTTATTACCGGGTCTGAGATTCGAAACGGCGCAGTAACACGTCGCCACGCTGTACGGCGGCATCCAGCGCCTGTTGCGGGCTCTTTTTGCCAGTCCAGACGCTTTCCAGTTCTTCATCCACCACGGTACGAATCTGTGGCATATTGCCCAGACGCAGGCCTTTGGTGAACGGCAACGGCGGCTTGTTCAGCATCTGGCGCGTCGCCACGTCGGCCCCCGGGTTCTTGTCGTAGAAGCCCTGCTGTTTGGTCAGATCATAAGCGGCGCTGGTAATCGGCAGATAGCCGGTCTTCTGATGCCATTCGGCAGCGATTTCCGGCTGTGTCAGATATTGCAGGAATTCGGCGACGCCTTTGTAGGTGGCAGCGTCTTTGCCATTCATCACCCACAGGCTGGCCCCGCCAATAATGGCGTTTTGCGGCGCGTTCTTGACGTTGGCATCATACGGCATCATGCCTACGCCGAAATTGAATTTGGCGTACTGCTTGATGTCGGCCAACGAGCCGGAAGAGGCGGTGGTGATGGCGCAGTCGCCGTTGTAAAACTTCTCGGTGGATTCGTCTTTACGGCCAAAGTAGCTGAAGTCGCCCTTCTGGTTCATGTCTGCCAACAGCTGAATGTGCTGCACCTGCAACGGCTGGTTGAACTCCAGTTTGGCGCTGGTGCCACCAAAACCGTTGTTCTCGCTGGCGAACGGCACACCGTGCCAGGCGCTGAAGTTTTCCAGCTGGATCCAGCCCTGCCAGCCGCTGGCGTAGCCACACTTCATGCCGGCTGCACGCAATTTGGCGCTGTAGGCCGCCAGATCCTGCCAGGTTTTCGGCGGCTGCTCCGGGTTCAGCCCGGCCTTTTTGAAAGCGTCCTTGTTGTAATACAACACCGGCGTGGAGCTGTTGAACGGCTGTGACAGCAGTTGGCCGCTTTTGTTGTCGGTGTAATACCCGGCGACCGTCGGTACAAACACCGACTGGTCGAATTTGATGCCGGCGTCGGCAAACACCTGATGTACCGGTTTGATCGCCTTGCTTGCCATCATGGTGGCCGTGCCTACTTCGTAAACCTGCAAGATGGCCGGCGCCTTGCCGGAACGATAAGCGGCAATGCCCGCCGCCAGACTTTGCTCGTAGTTGCCTTTGTAAACCGGCACGATCTTGACGTCGCTGTGTGTCTGGTTAAAGCGATCCGCCAGCGAATCCACTTCTTTGCCCAGTTCACCTTCCATTGAGTGCCAGAACGGGATCTCGGTCGCCGCCAGTGCCTGAGTGCTGACCGCCAGGGTCAACGCGACGCACAGCGTGGTTTTTCGAATTGTGAGCATGCCTAACTCCTGAAAAAAGCTGGTGTATCCCCCTGGCCTTGATGTCGCGACGGCATTGGCTAACCGCTGCTATCTCAACCAGTTGGCTGACAATGCTGACGGTCAGCGACCTGCTGCGACAGACAATCCCTGGGGGCAATAAGCGCGTGAGCGAAAAGAATCAGTTTTTGTTCGGAAGCCAACATGCCATGCACGGATGACAGATTAATAACGATTGCATGACAGCGATGTGACGGCAGGGTGAAATGCAGATTGCGGTTTGATGTCGGCGGCGCGGGAATAACGCGCCGCCGTGGCGTTTACAGCGAGCGACGCAAGCGAGCGACGGCTTCCTGCATTTGCTGTTCGGTGGCGGTCGCGAACGACAGGCGGAAGGTGGAGCGATCAGGATTATCGGCGAAGAAATATTCCCCCGGCACGAACACCACGCCGTTTTCCAGCGTGGTGTTCAGCCATTCGGTGGCATTGAACGGCTGACGGAAGCGCGCCCACAGGAACATCCCGCCTTTTGGCATATCGAAGCTGATGGTATCGCCCAGCTCACGGGATACCAGTTCAGCGAGGATCTCGCCCTTGTGCTGGTACGCCGCGCGGATCTTGTCGATCTGCGCCGGCAGGCGATCGAGGCCAAGATAGCATTCTACGATACTCTGCGACAGGGCACTGGCATGCAGATCGGCCGCCTGTTTGATGATCGCCACCTTGTGCAGCAGCACCGGCGGCAGAATCGCCCAGCCCAGGCGTAACCCTGGCGCCAGGATCTTGGAAAACGTCGAAGTGTAGATAACGTTGTCGGTATGGCCCAGCAACTGCTGCGAGACCTGATGCAGCGTGGCGTTGCGCTGGTCGGTAAAGCGCAACTCACCGTACGGATCGTCCTCGATAATCAGGAAGTTATGCTCCACCGCCAACTTCACCAGCAGTTCACGACGCGACGCGCTCAGCGTCAGGCCGCTCGGGTTGCCAAAGTTCGGCACCACGTAAACCCCTTTGATGCGCTGGGTTTTCAGCAGTTCGGCCAGCTCTTCAACCACCATGCCGTCGCTGTCGGAAGACACCGACATCACTCTGGCTTCGGCCAGTTCCAGCGTTTGCAACGCCGCCAGATAGGTTGGCCGCTCCACCACAAACACATCGCCAGGGTTGACGATGGCGCGCATCACCAAATCCAGCGCCTGTTGCGAGCCGGCGGTGACCATCACCTCTTCTGGCCGCGCGCCAATACCGCGCTCGGCACACAGCGTGCAGATGCGTTGACGCAGCACCGGACTGCCTTCGGTCAAGCCATATTGGAAGGCGCTTTTTGGCTGTTCGGTGATCGCCTGATGGGTCGCAATGCTCAGCCCTTCAAAGTCAAACAGCGCGTCCGAGGGAATACCGCCGGCCAGCGAAATCACATTTGGCATTTTGCTGTGCTTGAGCAATTCACGGATGGCGGAGCTTTTGACGTTAACGATGCGCTGGGCGAGCAGTCCTTCTGTCTTCATTTCTTATTCTCGTAATCGTTTATAGGATCCAGCCGGATATCCTCTGGCAGATATTCCACAGAATACCCTATGGATTTCGAGTTACAGCCAGGCAGCCAGCTCACTCCTCACCAGAAGCTTACTCGAGTAAGTAACGGGAGGGAGTAAGAGCAGTTAACAACGCTGTAGCTTGCAAGACGACGGGTAGTTAACCGCCGAGATACGCCGACCTCACTGCTTCATTGGCGAGCAATGCGGCACCGGTATCTTCCAACACCACGCGGCCATTTTCCAGCACATAACCGCGATCCGCCAGTTTCAGCGCCTGATTGGCGTTTTGTTCCACCAGGAAGATGGTCATCCCTTCTTCACGCAGTTGCTGAATGATGTCGAAAATCTGCTGAATGATGATTGGCGCCAGCCCGAGCGAGGGTTCGTCCAGCAGCAGCAGCTTTGGCTGACTCATCAGCGCACGACCGATGGCCAGCATCTGCTGTTCGCCGCCGGACATGGTACCGGAACGCTGACTGCGGCGTTCCAGCAGGCGTGGAAACAGGTTGAACACCCGCTCAATGCGCTGTTGGTATTGCTGACGATTGGCAAAAAATCCGCCCATCGCCAGGTTTTCTTCTACCGTCATGCGCGAAAAAACCCGCCGCCCTTCAGGCACAATCGCCACCGCTTCCCGCATGATACGTGAGGTCTGCCATTGGGTAATGTCCCGATCGAGCAGCGTGACGCTGCCTTCGCTGGCACGCGGCTCGCCGCACAGAGTACCCAGCAGCGTGGTCTTGCCGGCGCCGTTCGCGCCAATCAGGGTGACAATCTCCCCCTGCTGTATGTTCAGACTGACCTGATGCAGTGCCTGAATCTTCCCGTAATGGGCGGAAACCTGATTAAACGACAACATTATGCTTCCCCCAGATACGCCCGGATCACGTCCGGGTTGTTACGAATTTCTTCTGGCGTGCCCTGCGCCAACGGCGTTCCCTGATTCACCACATAGATACGATCGGAAATGCCCATCACCAGTTTCATGTCGTGCTCAATCAACAGCACTGACACGTTGTGCCGATCGCGCAGCTCGACGATCAGATGATCCAGCTCGTCGGTTTCCTTCGGGTTCAGGCCTGCCGCCGGTTCGTCCAGCATCAGCAGCTCCGGCCGCGTCACCATGCAGCGGGCGATTTCCAGCCGCCGCTGCTGGCCGTAAGCCAGATTTCCCGCCGAGCGGTTGGCCATATCCAGCAGGCCGACGCGTTCCAGCCACACCGCCGCCCGCTCCAGCGCATCGGCTTCGGCCCGGCGAAATCCCGGGGTTTTCAACAGTCCGGCGAACACGCCGCTTTTCAGGTGCTGGTGCTGGGCAACCAGCAGGTTTTCTACCACCGTCATTTCACGAAACAGCCGCACATGCTGGAAGGTTCGCACCACCCCCATGCGGGCGATGGCCTGGCCGTTCAGCCCTTCAAGATGCCGATCGCGCAGCCGGATACTGCCGCTGGTCGGGCGATAAAAGCCGGTCAGGCAGTTGAATACCGTGGTTTTCCCGGCGCCGTTAGGGCCGATCAACGAAACGATTTCACCCTGGTGCAAATCCAGCGCGACGTTATTCACCGCCAGCAGACCACCGAAACGCATCGACAGTCCTTCAACCGCCAATAAAGGCTGCGCACTCATGGCCGCTCTCCTTTTACCGCGTGAATATCTGCCGCTTTCAGCTTCAGCTGAGGACGTTTCATTGGCAACAGTCCCTGCGGTCGCCAGATCATCATCAATACCATTAGCGCACCCAACAGCAACATGCTGTATTCATTCAAATCACGCATCATTTCACGCGACACTACCAGCAGAATCGCCGCCAGAATGACCGCAAACTGCGAGCCCATGCCGCCAAGTACCACAATCGCCAGTACGAACGCCGACTCGACGAAGGTGAAGGACTCCGGGCTGACAAACCCCTGGCGTGCCGCAAACAGCGTACCGGCAAAGCCGGCGAAGGCGGCGCTGATGGTGAACGCCGTCAGGCTTTGATTTTGGTTGGACTGAGGCCAAGCGAACGGCAGGCGATTTCATCCTCGCGCAGCGCTTCCCAGGCACGCCCCAGCGGCATGCGCAGCAGACGGTTGATAACGAACAGCGTCAGTACCACCAGCAGCAACGCCACCAGATACAGGAAGATGATGCGATCGCTCGGATCGTATTGCAGCCCAAAGAAATTGTGGAAGGTGTCCCAGCCGCCATCGCGCGCGCTGCGGCTGAATTCCAGCCCGAACAGCGTGGGTTTGGGGATCTGGCTGATGCCGTTTGGCCACCGGTAATGTCGGTATTGTTGAGCAGCAAAATACGTACGATCTCGCCGAACCCCAGCGTCACAATCGCCAGATAATCGCCGCGCAGACGCAATACCGGGAAACCCAGCAGGAAACCGAACGCCGCAGTAACGATACCCGCCAGCGGCAGACTTTCCCAGAATCCAAGGCCGTAATAGTGATTCAGCAGCGCATAGGTGTAAGCGCCAATGGCATAAAAACCGCCGTAACCCAGCACCAGCAGCCCGGACAGCCCCACCACCACGTTCAGACCCAGGCCCAGCATGACGTAGATCAGCGTCAGGGTGGCAATATCCACCGTGCCGCGCGACACGAAAAACGGCCAGGCAACGGCGGCAATGATCAACAGCGCCGCCAACAGCTTCTGCCGTAGCGTGGTACCGTCAAAACTCGGCAGCACCCACGACGGGCCGGACATCTTGCCGAGTCCCTGCTGCATCAATGGCCGCAGCAGTTGGGAAGAAAAACACCACCGCGCAGCCAATGCCAATCCACATCCAGCGGACTTCCGCCGCGCCATGCACTACCAGCCGGGGTGCCTTCCAGGCTCAGCTGCATGCCCATCAGAAACGACGCCATCACCAGCAGCACCAGCGTGGCGATAACCGCATTAAGCAGGTTGAGCTTCATACTTTCTCAACCTCCGGACGGCCCAGGATGCCGGTCGGCATCACCAACAGCACCACGATCAGCAAGGCGAATGATACGACGTCCTTATATTCGGCGCTCAGGTACGCCGAGGTCAGCGCTTCGGCCACCCCGAGCACCAATCCACCGATCATTGCCCCCGGAATGCTGCCAATCCCCCCCCAGCACCGCAGCGGTGAAGGCCTTCATGCCCGCCATAAAACCGATATAAGGGTTGATCACGCCATAGAACTGTCCCAGCAATACGCCGGCAACCGCCGCCATCACCGCGCCAATCACGAAGGTCAGCGAAATCACGCGGTCGGTATTGATGCCCAGCAGGCTGGCCATTTTCAGATCTTCGGCACAGGCGCGGCAGGCACGTCCCATGCGCGAATAGCGGATAAACAGCGTCAGCGCCAGCATCGCCAGGAAGGTCACCAGCCAGATGATGATTTGCATGGTGCTGACGGTGGCGGCGAAGCCGTTGCTTTCACCCAATACCCAGCGCCCGGTAACCAGGCTCGGCAGCGCGACGTCACGGGAACCCTGCGTCAGACTGACGTAGTTTTGCAGAAATATTGACATGCCGATGGCGGAGATCAGGGCGATCAGGCGCTTGGAATGGCGCACCGGCTTGTAGGCCACGCGTTCGATGCTCCAGCCGTAGGCGCTGGCAATCACGATCGACGCCAGGAAACCGGCACCGATCAGCAACCAGCTGGCATCGATGCCCATCATCATCAGCGCGGCAATGGCGATAAACGAGACATAACTGCCAATCATGTAGACCTCGCCGTGGGCGAAGTTGATCATGCCGATAATGCCGTAAACCATGGTGTAACCAATGGCGATCAGCGCATAGGTACTGCCCAGCGTGACGCCATTGAACATTTGCTGCAGAAAATAGAGAAACTGCTCTGACATACTCGAACCCTTGGCTGCGCTTTGATAGCAGCCTGGAATAAAATCGCTAAAGACGTTTATGCCCAATGGATTCCACGTTACTGCCAACCACGCCGCAAGGTGAAAAACGCCGGGTATACCCTAAATAATTGGCGCTGCATCAAGGCGGCAAGGCCGTAAATCCCCAGTCGCTTAATCAACCAAACGGCTGGGGCATGGAGGCGGTCAGCCCAGAGGCAGCTGCAAGTATGACGGGTATTTATTTGATTGGCGTTGAGCTACCGTCGGCATGCCATTCGAACACGCCAAACTCAAAGCCTTTCAGATCGCCCTTGTCATCCCAGCTCAGCGGCCCCATCACCGTGTCTACCGGTTTGCCGCTCTTCAGATCCTTGACGATGTCTTCCGGCTCTTGACTGCCGCTGCGCTCCATCCCGGTGGTCAGCGATTGCAGCGCGGCATAGGTGGTCCAGACGAACGGCCCGGTCGGATCCAGCTTTTTGGCTTTCAGAGCATCCACGACGGCTTTGTTGGCCGGTACCTGATCGTAGCGTTTTGGCAGCGTGACCAGCATGCCTTCAGACGCGGCGCCAGCGATGTTGGACAGCGATGAGTTGCCCACACCCTCTGGCCCCATAAAGCGGGTAGTCAGACCGGCCTGCTTGGCCTGGCGCAGGATCTGCCCCATTTCCGGGTAATAGCCGCCGAAGTAGACGAAATCCACGTTCTCTTTTTTCAGGCGTGCGACCAGCGTGGAGAAGTCTTTGTCGCCGGCGGTGATGCCTTCAAACATCACCGGCTTGACGCCGGCCTTTTGCAGGCTGTCACGCACCGAACGCGCCAGGCCTTCACCGTATTGCTGCTTGTCATGCACCACGGCAATGCGCTGCGGTTTGATGGTTTCCATGATGTATTTGGCGGCGGTCGGCCCCTGATCGGAATCCAGACCGGTGGTGCGCATGATCATTTTGTAACCGCGGGTGGTCAGATCGGCATTGGTGGCAGCCGGGGTAATCATGATCACGCCTTCATCTTCATAAATGTCCGACGCAGGTTGGGTCGACGAGGAACACAGATGGCCGATAACGTAGCGGATGCCGTCATTGATCACTTTGTTGGCCACCGCCACCGCCTGTTTGGGGTCGCAGGCGTCGTCATATTCCACCGCCACCAGCTTATCGCCCTTGATGCCACCTTTGGCGTTGATATCGGCAATCGCCTGACGCGCGCCGGTAAACTCCATATCGCCATATTGCGCTACCGGGCCGGACATCGCACCAACGATCGCTACCTTGATATCTTTCGCCATGGCGGCATGGCCGATCGCCATCGCGATACAGCCGGCCAGCAGCGCTTTACCTGTTGTTAATTTCATCCGCGTTATCCCCTTTGTCGTTGTGAACGTGCCGTTGTGTTTGCCCAACCCAATCGCTAATTATCACTAATATCCATAAGTAATAATGATTTAGGTGTTTATCTGGCAATATTTTCTAATAAGACTTTATTTTTCATGCCATTAAACAGGAATTTTATTCTGCAAATCAACTGGCACAACCAGAAACAAGCGGTGTAAACAGCATAAAACTCGGATGAGATCTGCGCCATTTTGCGCCGAAGATAGTGTGTTGTGCTGGTTAACGATCTGTTTACTAATTTTTTACTCGGAAAACGTGTCTGGCAAAAAACATTCTGCGTAGTCTTCGTACAGAAAAAGTTACACAACCAGCCAGGCAAGATCCATTACACTGACAGCATCGATAATTCGTTCGGAAATCTGCATGAAACTGACCATCGAGCGGTTAACCGCACTGTCCGCCCAGGATCTGATCGACCTGGGTAAAATCTGGCCTCAGCAACAGCCGGCACAGTGGCAGGAATGGCTGGAGGGCGACAAGGCGCTGTTCGGCGCACGTTTCAATCAACGGCTGCTGGGCGCCATGAAAGTCACGCTGGAGGGCGAGCGCGCGCATCTGCACGATCTGCTGGTACGCGACGTTACCCGCCGCCGCGGCGTAGGGTTGTATCTGGTACAGGATGCACAGCGTCAATTGCCACAGGTGGCGCATTGGCAGCTGTCCACCACCGGTCTTGCTCCACGTGAGCGTGGTGAAGTCGACAATTTCATGCGCGCCTGCGGTTTTCGCGCGCAGGGTGATAGCTGGTATAAATGAGACGCAGGCTAGCCGCGTTAGCATTGATCGCGCTGGCGCTGGCGGCGTGGTTTGCCGGCCGCCAGCAAGGATTGCAGCCACCGCCCCTGGATCAGCAGGTCTACCTGTGGCAACGGGTCTGGACAGCGCAACATGCGCAGGCGCTGGCGGACAGCAAGCCGCTGTTTTCCACATTGCGCGTGCTCGGCCTGCAGGTACATGCACACGACAGAGTGCGGCCGATCACGGTCAATAGCGCATTGCTGCGCCAGGATGGACGCCCGCTGTGGCTGGTAGCACGTATCGACGGCCAACTGCCGCAGCCTGACGCGGCGTCGATTCGCCTGGCGGTGCTGCAACAGCTGCAACGCTGGCAAGCCGCCGGGCTGAACGTCACCGGCATTGAGATCGATCATGACGCGGCCACCGCGCGTCTGCCGCAGTATCGCGATTTTATCCAACGTTTGCGCCAGCAGTTGCCGCCGTCGATACAGCTCAGCATTACCGCACTACCTGCCTGGCTGAATTCACCGACGCTGGCCGCATTGCTGCGCGAGGTCGACAGTTCGGTGCTGCAGGTACACGCCGTGCTGTCTCCCCGGCAGGGGCTGTTCA
Source organism: Serratia odorifera (assembly GCF_900635445.1). Lineage (NCBI taxonomy): Bacteria > Pseudomonadati > Pseudomonadota > Gammaproteobacteria > Enterobacterales > Yersiniaceae > Serratia > Serratia odorifera. The sequence continues at coordinate 1,832,159 of NZ_LR134117.1, read as the reverse complement.
ACGGCGCGCTGGCGCTGCAATGGGCACAGCGCTACGCGCGGGTGTCTACCCAGCCGTTCCGCCTGGCGTTACCGGCCTATGGCATGGGGCTGGTGGGCTTTGATGCACAAGGCCCGCAGGTAGAAAGCGAAGCGTCGTTGCGGGTGGCTGGCGCCATACAGGAACTGACGGTGGCGCCGCAACAGGTGGCCGATGTCCTGCAGCGCCTGGCGACTCAGCCGGTCGCTCATCTGCGCGGCATCGTCTGGTTTCGCTTGCCGCTGCCCAACGACCGGCGCGCCTGGTCGCTGACAACGCTGCGTGCGGTGATAGAACAGCAACCGCTGGTCGCCCACTGGCAGGTAAAAATCCGCCCGCAAGCACGGCAAAACGGCTTATATGATCTGATAATACACAATAGCGGTCCGGTGGATGCGCCGCTGCCGGCAGCGGTCGATATCGCCGCCAGCGACTGTCTGGCCGCCGACGCGGTGGGCAATTACCGGTTGGAATCCACCCCGCAACAGCAGCGCTTTATCCGCACCGGCAACGATCTGGTTCGTGCCGGACAATCGCGCCCGTTAGGTTGGCTGCGCTGCCAACAATTGACGCCAGGAGGCACCCTTGTCACACCGTGATGTACGTTCAGGCCGGCCACTACCGCTAGCCTTGTTGATCGGCGCCGCATTGACCGCGCCGCTCGGCCACGCCTGCGGGCCAGACTTCCCGAATCGGCTGCTGATCGATCGCAATGGCACACTGCTCACCATGCCGGAAGGCAATTTCGATTTTGAAACCAGCCGTTTGGTTCCGTTCGACCCACAATTGCCACGCTGGCATGCGCCGCCGCCAGCGCTACCGCCCAGGCCAATGCCGCTGTCACCGGAAACGGTGATTATCAACAAAATGCGCGCCGCCAAAACGGTGGAAGAGGCAGATACGGTCAATAGCCAGGGGATCTCTGGCGCGGCGCGGCAATACACGCTGGGCGCGGTGGCGTTCGCGGCCAATGACCCGCGTGCGGCGGAATATTTCAAGCAGGTACTGGCATTGCCGGCCGACCAGCAGGGCGACTGGGGATTGCGGGCACAGTATTCCCTTGGCCGTGTGTTGATGAACGATCGCGGAACGCCGGAAAACCCGGACAACGATACCCCGTCGCAGCCGACGCGTCATCCCGGCGCCGCCGAGCTCAAACAGGCGCTGGCGGCGTTCCAGCAGGTGATCGAGCGCGTACAGAACGGTAGCGACGATCCTGACCAACTGGCACTCAGCAGCCTGGGGCAACAGGCACGCATTCAACTGTGGCTGGGCGACATTCGCGCCGCGGCGCATCTTTATGCCCAGCAGGCGGCGCAAGGGGATGCCAGTGGCGGGCAGTCGCTGCAATACGTTTCGAGTATGCTGGTCAGTCCGGCGCATTTTGCCCAACTCAAACAGATCGTCGACGATCCGCTGATCCAGCAACTGGTCACTGTCGAACTGTTTGCCCGCAGCGCGAATTTGCAAATGCAAGATACCGACGCCGTCGGCAGCCGTTCCAAACAGATTACCCGGCAAATCCTGACGCTTTTAAATGCGTCGGTCAAAACCGGCTTTAACGGCAGCGATCGGCTGGCGGCGCTGGCCTACCGTTCTGGCAATTATCCCCTCAGCGCCAGTCTGTTGAAACACGCTGGTGATTCGGGCCTGGCCTGGTGGCTGCGCGCCAAAATGGCCTTGCGCGACGGCGACGTGAAAACCGCCACCGATGCTTATGCCAAGGCTGCAGCCGCCTTCCCGTCTGACGAAAACTGGGGCGAACAACGCGGCGCAAACTTTGCCGCAGAAACCATCATCCCGGATTGCCGTATTGCCGGTGAACAGGCGATATTGGCGTTAAACCGCGGTGATTATCTGCAGGCGCTGGCCCTGCTGTATCAAGGCAAGGAGCAATATTGGGCCGACGTGGCCGATGTGGCAGAACGGGTGCTGACGGTCGACGAACTGAAGGATTTTGTCGATAAACAGGTACCGGCGCCAAGCACGCCGCTAAAACCGCAACTGGCCAATGAATATCCCAGTCAGCAGCTAACCCCGGCGGTGCAGTTGCGTGAACTGTTGGCGCGGCGGCTGATGCGTGCCGGTCGCTATCAGGAAGCGCTGGACTACTTTGCCGTGCCCAACTACCGCCAGACGGCGCAGCAGGTTGGCGAGGCGCTCAGCGCCGCGACCAATGGCGACAATGGCAAGCTGACGCGTGCGCAGGGGTATTATCAGGCGGCTACCCTGCTGGGCAGCCAGGGGCTGAACCTGACCGGTTATGAAATGACGCCGGATTACGGCATTTACCAGGCCAACTATTCCTCTCTGGGTGACGCCTTCGATACGCGCGAACTGAAGCACAAAAGCTGGATCAGCGTTGCCGAAGCCACCCGCGCCGCCAAAGCGCTGCCACAGCAGGATAATCGCTTTCTGCATTACCGCTGGCAGGCGGTGGGGCTGGCGCAAAAAGCCGCCGATCTGCTACCGCCAAAAAGTCAGGCTTACGCCGCGGTGTTGTGCAACGCCGCCAGTTGGGTTATCAAGCGTGACGCCAAAACCGGTCACGCGCTCTATCAGCGCTACCTCAAGAACGGCACGCCGTACGCTTGGGCGAGCAAATTCGGCTACGACTGCCCTGCTCCAGATTTTGCAGCGCTGAATAACGCCTCTTGAACGGTGTTGTATTTCAGGCATAAAAAAACCCGGCCAAGCCGGGTTTTTCATATGTGTAGCGGATTACGCTTCAATCGCCATTTTCAGTTTCTTCATGGCGTTCTTTTCAAGCTGGCGCACACGCTCTGCGGAAACGCCGTACTGATCGGCCAGTTCCTGCAAGGTGGATTTGTTGTCATCGTCCAACCAGCGGGCGCGAATGATATGCTGGCTGCGTTCGTCCAGACCTTCCAGCGCATAGGCCAGCTTGTCTGCGGCGTTGCTTTCCCAGTTGTCTTCTTCGATGCCTTCGGCAAAGTCGGAGGTTTTGTCCTGCAAATACAGTACCGGCGCCATTGACTGGCCGTCGCGCGCTTCGTCATCCGGCGTAGGATCAAAGGTCATGTCCTGCGCGGCCATGCGCGATTCCATTTCCCGCACGTCTTTGCTGGTCACCCCCAGCTCACGTGCCACCAGCTCCACTTCGTCCTGGTTGAACCACCCCAGACGCTGTTTGGTTTTACGCAGGTTAAAGAACAGCTTACGCTGTGCCTTGGTGGTTGCTACCTTGACGATACGCCAGTTGCGCAGCACGTATTCATGAATTTCTGCCTTAATCCAATGCACCGCAAAGGAAACCAGACGCACGCCAACCTCGGGGTTGAAGCGACGAACAGCTTTCATCAGGCCGATATTACCTTCCTGGATCAGATCTGCCTGTGGCAGGCCATAGCCGGAATAATTGCGGGCAATATGAGCGACAAAGCGCAGGTGAGACAGGATTAGCTGCTTAGCGGCTTCCAGATCGCCCTGATAATGCAGCCGTTCAGCCAGCTCCCGCTCTTCCTCTGCCGTCAGCATCGGATAGGCGTTGGCTGCCCGAATATAGGCTTCCAAGCTACCTTGGGGTACTAAGGCTAAAGTTTGCATTTCTTTGGTCATTCAAACCCTCTCTTTAAAACGGATCATGCAGGTGAGTCATTACGGCGGGGAGTTGTTGATTTTACGGCAGTTGCTGTTGCAAAAGCGGTTCCGCACGCCGGACACCTTAACATTTGCTGCAAGTTTTGACCGTGTTCCACCCTAAGAGTTCACTGTTTTTCGATCACAATGTTGCTGACAATACGTGACCAAGGCTCAGGATGATAGGGAATTTGTGCGCTTGGGAAAAGGCGCGATCCAAAGGATCCGCTGGGCGCTTCTCCTGCCACACGACAAAACGCAGCAGGAGAAGAGTATACCAAAAAAATTTTATTGTGGTGTAAATCGGCGTAAATGTTGCACCGTCGCCAGCCAGGCGGCGATCCAGCCGATCATCGCTGCGACGATCAGCAGCAACAGCGCTTCGTCCCAGCCGAGGCCATGCAGCGTGAAGGTAGTACCGAACACCTTCGCCACCCCCGGTCACCACCGACTCCAGTTTCCACACCAGCGCGCCGGACAACAGCAGCGAGAACAGCGCACCGAAGAAGCCAAGCATCGCGCCGCCGTTGAGGAACGGCCGCAGGATGAAGCCATCGGTGGCGCCGATCAGCTTCATCACGTTGATGGTATCACGGCGGCTGAAGATGCTCAGACGCACGCTGTTGCCGATCACCAGGAACACCGCCACTACCATCAGAATGCCGATAATCGCCGCGACCTGCCCAACCAGCCCGGTTAACGCCGCCAGACGGGCGAACCAGCTGTCGTCCATCCGCACTTCGTCGACGCCCTGCACCGCCGCCACCCGGTCACGCAGCGTATTCAGCGTGTCGGAACTCTGGAAGCTCATCTTCGGCGTGATAATCGCCACCGCCGGCAACGGGTTTTCCTCCAGCATATCGAGCGCACCGCCAAAGCCGGACCAGTTGCGGAATTCACCGCGCGCTTCTTCGCGCGACAGGTAATTGACCTTTTCGACGCCCGCCTCGGCCTTGATGACGTCCAGCACCTTGACCGCCGCGTCATCGTCGAGCGACTTGTCGAGATACACCGTCAGCTGCGGTGTCGGATACCACTGCGTGGCAGCGGTACTGACGTTCTTCCAGACGATATAGCACACGCTCGGCAACGTCAGAGAGATGGCTATTACCATCACCGTCAGCAGCGTCGCCAGCGGTTGGCGCAGCATGTCCTTGATGGCGTTCATCCAGGCATAGCGCCATTGTTCACGCCAGCCGCCGCGCAGCGCCTTGCTCTTGGCGGTTTTTGCGTTATTCGCCATGATGCGCTCCTCCTGCCATACGGCCCTGGCTGAGCGTCAGGATGCGGTAATTGCGCCGGGCGATCAGCCCGGTATCGTGCGTTGCCATCAGCACCGTTACCCCAACGCGGTTAAACTCTTCAAACAGGCGTAGAATGCCTTCGGACAGCGCATCGTCCAGGTTGCCGGTTGGCTCATCCGCCAACAGCACCGCAGGTTTGTTCACCACCGCGCGGGCAATGCCGACACGTTGTTGTTCACCGCCGGACAGCTGGATCGGGAAGTTCTTCGCTTTGTCCAACAGCCCGACCTTGTCCAGTGCTGCCGATACGCGACGACGGATATCCTCGGTGCTGGCACCGGAGATGATCAGCGGCATGGCCACGTTGTCATAGACGGTACGATCCAGCAGCAGATGGTGATCCTGGAAAATCATGCCGATCTGACGACGCAGAAACGGCACCTCACTGTTTTTCAACCGGCTGATGTCGTGGCCGCCAAACCAGATATGGCCGGCGCTTGGCCGTTCAATACCACAAATCAGTTTCAGCAGGGTACTTTTACCCGCGCCGGAATGGCCGGTCAGGAATGCCATCTCTGCCGGACGCAGATGAAAATCAACGCCCTGCAGCGCTTGTCGTCCGCCCAGATAAGCTTTACTGACCTGTTCAAAGCGAATCATCCGTATTAATCCTCTCGGGCAAAAAGTGCCTCAATAAAATCGTCGGCCTTGAAAGGCCGCAAATCTTCGATGCCTTCACCGACACCGATATAACGAATCGGAATGCCGAACTGATCGGCAATGGCGAAGATCACCCCGCCCTTGGCGGTACCGTCCAGTTTAGTCAGAGTGATGCCAGTTAAGCCCACGGCTTCATTAAATAATTTCGCCTGGCTGACCGCATTCTGACCGGTGCTGGCGTCCAGCGTCAGCATAACCTCATGGGGGGCATGCTCGTCCAGTTTTTTCATGACTCGGACGATCTTCTTCAGCTCCTCCATCAAGTGGGCCTTATTTTGCAAACGCCCTGCGGTATCGGCGATCAAGACATCCACGCCACGCGCTTTGGCGGCCTGCACCGCGTCAAAAATCACCGAGGCGGAATCGGCGCCGGTATGCTGCGCCACCACCGGGATACGATTGCGTTCGCCCCAGACCTGCAGCTGTTCGACCGCCGCGGCACGGAAGGTGTCGCCCGCCGCCAGCATTACCGACTTGCCTTCTGCCTGGAACTGGCGCGCCAACTTACCGATAGTGGTGGTTTTGCCAACGCCGTTAACGCCAACCATAAGAATGACATACGGCGTTTTGCCACTGACATCCAGCGGTTGATCCACCTTGGCCAGAATTTCAGACATTTCCTCCTTCAGCTTGCCGTAGAGCGCCTCGGCGTCTTTCAATTGCTTGCGGCTGGCATGCAGCGTGAGGGATTCAATGATTTTACGCGTGGTTTCGACGCCAACGTCGGCAATCAGCAGCTGTTCTTCGAGTTCTTCGAACAGATCGTCGTCGATCTTCTTGCCACGGAACAAGCCAATAAAGCCGGAACCGAGGTTCTGTTTGGTTTTGATCAGGCTGCGCTTCAAACGGGCGAAGAAGCCTTCCTTGCTCGGCCGTTCCTGTTCCTGGGTTACCGCCGGCGCCGCGAGGTCTTCAGCAGTTTCAGACGCTGGGGCGGCGACGATCGGCGCTAACGCGACGCTGGCTGGCAACGGCTGCGCTTCCGGCTCGGATGGCAACACCGATTCTGGCTCGGGCTGGGGTACGTGCGGCTCCGCTGGTTGAGCGGCCGCCTGGACCGGTTCCGGTGCGGGTTCCTGCACGGGTTCCTGCACAGGTTCCGGCTCTGGCTCTGGCTCTGGCTGTGGCTGTGGCTGTGGCTCTGGCTCTGGCTGTGGCTCTGGCTCTGGCTCTGGCTCTGGCTGTGGCTGTGGTTCCGGCTGTGGTTCCGGCTGTGGTTCCGGCTCTTCTACCGGCGGCTGTTCGACCTCTGGCTCCGGTTCCTTCACCGGCACAATGCGTTCTGGTTCCGGCTCGGCCAGTGGCTCAGGCATTGCGTCTATCTGCGGCTCGGCTTGCGCCAGCGCTTCAGATGACCGTTCTGCCACTACCTGTTCCGTGACGGCAACCACCTCGTCAGCCAACCGTTCAGCCGACGCCGTGCGTTCGACGATGCCCGGCACGTTTTCTGCGATCTGTTCCCCGTTGAGGCTGCTGTCCCATTCTCCCGGGGTATCAACCGAGGCGGCCGGCTCAGATTCCTGCGCAGGGAGCTTGTCATCCAGCGTGGGGGCCACCGGCTCGGCCGGTGTCGCTACCGCCTGCTGTTCAGCCTGTTCGGCTGACGGCTCAGGTTGCTGCTGTTGTTCTTCCTTCTGGCCAAAGCCCAGCCAGGAGAAAAACCCACGTTTCTTATCTTTTGCCATGTTGTGACCTTGCTCCGTACCGATGGCTAATAACGAAAATATTTTAACCGCCGAGTCTACCACTTTCCCTCGCGTAGCAACACGCATCCGGCTTGGGAAATCAGGTAACAACGTTTTCGCTTTTCCCTCGACGTCTCTGCCCGGTAGAATAGCGGCAACTTTTCGTTAACTCGGCAACACATTAAGATTCTTATGGCAAAATTATCGCCGCGAGCGCCGGTTAAAAAACCGCAGACGGCTGCCGCCGGGCAAATCCGCATTATCGGTGGCCAATGGCGTGGACGTAAACTGCCGGTGCCGAACAGCCCCGGCCTGCGCCCGACCACCGATCGCGTGCGCGAAACGCTGTTCAACTGGCTGGCGCCGGTGATTCAGGGCGCGCGCTGTCTGGATTGCTTCGCCGGCAGCGGTGCATTGGGGCTGGAAGCGCTGTCGCGCTACGCCGGCAGCGTCACGCTGCTGGAGTTCGAACGCCCGGTGGCACGGCAACTGGAGCAAAACCTGGCGCTGCTGAAAGGCAACGGCCTGGTGGTGAACACCAACGCGCTGAGCTGGTTGGCCGGCAAGGCCGAACCTTACCAGGTGGTATTCCTCGATCCGCCGTTCCGTAAAGGAATGCTGACACAGACCATCACCTTATTGGAGCAGCAAGGCTGGTTGGCCGATGAGGCGTGGATCTACGTGGAAGCCGAGGCGGAAAGCGCCGCTACCGACGTGCCTGCCAACTGGTCGCTGCACCGTGAAAAAGTCGCCGGTCAGGTGGCCTATCGTCTTTATATTCGTTCTGGCAAAGAGAAAACCGACAATGCTGATTAATCTGGGCCGCCTGCTGATGCTGTGCGTATGGGGCTTTTTGCTCACCAACCTGTTCCACCCGTTCCCCAAGCCGTTGAAGTACTTTATCGACGTCGCGCTGTTCTTTATGGTGGTGATGCACGGGCTGCAACTGGTGCTGTTGAAATCAACACAGCCGAAAGATCAGCCCATCAGCAAATGGCAAGAAACCAAGATCTTTATCTTTGGGGTGTTTGAACTGCTGGACTGGCAGAAGAAGCAACCACCAATCAACAAAAAATAACCCTCACCTACTATGGGCGTTCGGCGGTAAACGACACAAAGCGCGTACCCTGCATTTTCAGGCTACCCTGCGCGCCCTGCTCTATCTGTTCATACTGCGGCTGTTTCACACGCACCACGATATTCTCACCGCCCCGCAGCGGCCGGAACGTGATTTCATACCGCATGGCCTCATTAACAATAATGTTCGCGCTGGCGTGAGCGGTTGTTACTGGCCGGAAAGGCCCGTTTCTCGCTAACGATAACCTGCGTACTGCGCACCGGCGCACGGTCATTTTCCGCTTCCTGCTTACGCTGGCTGAAATAACGCTGCGTCGCCAGTACCACGATCAACGCCAGCACCGCTATAAACAGCATTGGGGGTTTGTTCATTCGTTCAGGTTCCGTTTGAGTTTACCGCTATAAAACTAGGTCTTTCCCCTGCCACTGTACAGGATAAACCGCGAGATAACCCAACGGCAGGTAGCAGGGGGTTAGCTGCGCATTATGCCGACCGGTTTATTTCGCCTAACCGCCGACGGATATAATTTCGCTCATCGCCGCGTCTGTTCCCCGGCGTCAGTTTTTGGCTATTACCGCCACTCGGCTAGCACGGCTGATGTTAATTAAATGTATATCCATGGTTATAAATAAAGGCAAACAGAACGGACGATGCGGTACCCAGGATGAATAATCTCTGATGGTGGAATAGCTCTAAGATGGCGAAGATAAAACTTATTGCTCTACGTCACCTTTTTTGACTTAAGTTAAATTAACTTTTATGCTCAGCGTGTTAGGATTATTGTTATCTTCCAGGCGAGGCAATAATATGCCAGGAAAATACACCTTTATAAAAACCAGGTTGTTTAATGTCAGCAAGCAATATTTATTATTCGAGACATTTACCGTAGATAAGAAAATAATCTTATCTCCGTCGGCAAATGCAGGTCCTATCGTCCTTTTAAAACAGCAGGGAAAGGTTTTGTTGCAGAAGATATCATTAGCGTGCAAGCAAAAAATTCACCAGAGGGAAAGCGTGCCAAACGGCATTGAGCTGACGGGATGGTCATTGTGCCACCCAGATTACTGGTTAGTGCCTGGCGAGCACGCAGCGGTACGCGTATCACGCCTCACCAGATCATCACCGCCATCGCTGGCGATGATTACGCGAGTACGATCGCCCCATCCGGGTAAAAGCCATGATAAAAAACAAAATAAAACCACCGCCAACCTACGCGCCTGGCAATGTCATCACCAGCGAGTAGATAAAAGTCAGCGAGAAATTACCATTACCCTGACGAGCAAACTTTTTTCCATTAACGCCAGAGCCATTACCAACGCATCGCACAATACCGTAGGGCCCCGCCGGGGATTTATCCATAGCGCCCATTATTTAATTCCGCGGCAAAGCAGTACGCATAAATACACTAGCATAAACACCCAACATTACATCAATATAACGTTAAAAAATGACAGATTAACTTATTGGCGCACTGCCGCCGATCGCCACAGCGTAAAATACCCTGCCAGCACCCATGGCATTAAGAATATCGTTGATTATCTCCCTATTGGCGTTTCGCTATATTATATTAAGGGAAACAGATGAAAAGCTATATTTTTGCCGCACTAAGCATCATTTTCATTGTTTTTTGCTGCTTACCAACTCGGCACTTCTATGGTTCATGCTGTACCACCACGCAACATTGACTGCACCGCCGAACTGCAAATTTACAGCGAACAGGGTTCTTTTGCTGGCGTGTGGAAATTGCATGCCGCTGGCGGTAGAGGATTTTTCCGCGTGAGCGGTCGCTATAGCCACCACGCTCAGGTCGGCGGCAATCTCAACCGGACGGTATTTTTTGATTACACCCGTCACCAGAACATGCTGGATATCGTCTCGAAGCGGATCATACCCGCGATTACCGACAATGCGCAGGCAAGCGAACTGGCTGGTCTATTGCCCCGATTCCTTTACTCTGCTGCCACGTCCCACAGTTTTGAAATATACCCGCAGGCCAACGGGTATATTATTACCGGCACGGTGCTGCCATTCACCTACTGTCTACAGGCCTAGCAATCATTAGCCTCGCTGTTTTTGCGCCAAAAAAACGCATCGGCTTTTTGCCTGGCAGACAGTGAGGTATTTTAAATGCATCTTGGCGGAAATACTCCGAAAGGCTTAGTCGGCAATGAGGCCTAGCATAAGTGAGCACATGAACAACTCTGACCTGCTCACTATTGATTAATACGTCGATATATGAGTAATGTATTCACCGTCAGCATAAAAATGCCAGGTTCCGGCGATGAAACCGCTTCGCCTGACGCTGCGCGGAAAACATGGCTCACAGTTCAAGCACCGTTTTATCCTTTGCTTGTTTGACCATAGACAGGAAGAGGTTAACGATGAGAACAATATTGTCATCAGCAAAAACAAGCATTATTTATAATGCGATGATAGGCGCTGTTTAAAACCATGATGGAATTATATAGGTTTGTTTTGACCACTGAACCATCACTGAAAACTATTAATGGAGTCACTCCCATTTGGTTGCGTTATGAAACCAGGCTGACTCATAGCTACGATGAATGCTAGCATCGACGCTATGGCAAACAAACATATAAGTTAAAATAATGAATTAGTTCCCTTGGTAAAAAAGGTAACAACTTTAAAGGTTAAGCACCACTGAGCGTGATGAGCATGACTATTTAACTTACCCTGATCGGTAAGCCATGAAATATCATTCGTTAGAATACTAAAATGCCGTTCATCGTTGTACGCCAATTGTTTTTATTTATTAGTCGGTTTATTAAACATTAACTCAGTGCAAAGATGGTGAGTGGACAAAACCGTATCTTCTTATAGTATGTTAGGATTTGTCTTGCCATTGCATGCAAAGGATAAGTTATGCTAGGAAAGTATATAATTAATGACCGTGTTATTTTTGATCCAGAGGAAAGAAGCCTTATTTTAACCGGGGAACATATTGGTTCAACCAGTAAGTTAATACTGCATACCCCTACCAGCCAATGCTTAGCTTTGCTTATAGAACGTCACGGCGACGTTTTATCACAGGATGAATTACTGGAACTGATCTGGCGGAAAAAAGGCGTTGTCGTTTCCTCGAGTACCGTTTACCAAAATATCAGCCTGCTGCGACGATCCCTCAATCAGCTCGGTCTTTATGATGACGTGATTATCACCGTGCCACGACAGGGCGTCACCCTGTCGCGACACATTAAAATCACCCTGCTGGCGGAGCAGCACGCCGATGTCCGCCAGCAGGAATTGTTACCGGCAGTCGCTGGCGATGTTGCTGCGCCAACCGGAACAACGCCCATTTCTCCCAGCAAAGGAAAGAAATACTTACCAGGGCTGATTGCCGGTCTAAGTATCGCGTTGATTATGCTGTGCATCGGTGCTTTCTATCTGGGCCACAATAATTCATCTAACTATATGGATAGCTACGACCTGGCGCCAACCTCGCTGAGCGAGTGCCACATGTATGTTAACGATAACATGCCGACCGGCAGGCTCGAATATATTGTCAAAAACAGCGCTTTTGATTGTGCGACGCGACCCTTTAATTACGTCACCGCCTTCGCCGGGGTGAACCGCTATTCGGTGATTAGCTGCGTACGGGACATTGCCGGAGCGCGTGCCAGCTGCCGATCAAGCTTCTACCTGGAGGGTTCCAAATGAAAAAGGGATTGCTGGCCTGCATCGTTTTTATCCTGGTGATTATCGCCTCAATGAAATGGCAGTTTTGGGCAGGGTATGCAACATCCCCCGAGTCAAAAGAGATTGATTGCCGAGCCGTTTTAAACATTGTAACGCCCGAACAGTTACATTTTACCGGCGTTATGAAGATGCATGCGGTGAACGGCAAAGGGCTGGCGTTAATCGAAGGAAACTACCATCAGGCATCAGAGGCGCCGACGGTACTCAACAGGAAAGTATTCTTTGACTACAGCCAAAACGAAGACATGCTGAGTATGCACTCCAACAAGGTTGCCAGATTGCCTTCGGACAACGCCGACGAAAGCGTACTGGCAACGCTGCTGCCAACGTTTTATTTCCGACCAGACATTACGCATAACATCGGCCTGTATAAACAGGGAAGCGGTTATATTTTTGCCGGTACCGTCATTCCGTTTGTTTACTGCGTAAAGGGGTAGCGTTCAGCGGCACTCAACGGCCGCCAATGTACAGGGTAAAGGAAGAGGGATTAGCGCCGCCAACGGGATGTGTTACCGCCCGCGTTAACGCCTGGGCATAACCCGCATCTGCGTTACTGGCACCACGCCGGGCAACGCCGGTGAGTATAGCCTGAGCCGGCGGTGTGATAAAGACGAGTATTACTCGCCATAATTTACTCTTATACGAGTTATTCTTTCAATAAATATACAGCGGCATAATTTACAAAAGTAACGTATTTCCGCCTAGGCATTGCCTAATAACCAGATATGATAATCACCGTTGGTGGTTAATCACATGGAGAAAGCGATGAAACATACATCTTTTATACTGTTTTTTTGCTGGCTGTTACCTTTTTCCAGCTGGGCGGACACGGTGACTATTTGCCCAGCACAACAAAATAATAAGCTGGTAGCGATCGAGGTGTTCCATGGCAGTCCGCAGGATATGTTTAGTCTGGCTCCGGAGCCAAAGGACCAGAATAACGGTACCTGGGCAGACCTGACCGACATTTATACCGACGGAGAAAAGGTTACCGTCGGTTGCAGCTATCAAAATGGCCTGTTGCTGAATGTCGAAATCAACCCGGTGATAACTTCATGCAAATCATCAAACATTGGTGGGCTGAATATTTCATGCCAAATGAATTCGCCAAATAAATCATCAGCTAATTGATCCGCTGGTAATCTTGCCGGGGAGCATTCAGCTCCCCCGCCCCTCAACCTTACCGCCGTGGTGCGCCAATAAAACCCTCTGTTAACGCCGGAGGCAACCGCATAACACGATTTAGCATTTAGCCAGCCATTGATTTATCGCCGACGCTATTTCCGTAGGTCGATCTTCTGGCGCATTGTGTTTGGCCGCGCCACAGGGTATGACGTCAAGATTGGCGATATTCGCCTGACACCAGGCAATCATTGGCTGATTGATCGCCAGGCCGCCCGCAACGCCGTCAAACGACAGGAGAAGTTTGGCTGTATCCTTGCTGTTCCCCAGCCAGCGATGGTAAAACGCCATGCGCCTGACCACATCGGCAGGCTCGCCGTCAAATGGCATTGAGCGGCTCCATTCCAGTAACGGTCGGCGACTGTCCGCCGTTGTATAGGCAGCGGTATAGCATTGGATATCCTGCTCGGAAAGCGGGGAAAGCACCGTTGCTCGCAGCGTTTTCTCAATAAACTCATTGCCATCCAGCACAATTTTTTCGCCAAGCCCCGGCGTCTTCAACGCCTTAAAACGTGCCGCAACCTCAGTGGGCAGGCTGTCCCAACTCATCGGCCGAATAACGGCTTCCATAAAGGCAATACCGCGGACGCGTTCAGGGTGATGGGCGGCCCAGTCAAAGGCCAATGCCGCGCCCCAATCGTGGCCGACCAGGATCATGTCTTGCAACCCCATGACGTCGAACCAGGCATTCAGATAACGCGCATGATCTGAAAAATCGTAATTGAGCGGTGGCTTACCCGACTGTCCCATACCAATCAGGTCCGGTGCCAAACAGCGAAACGGCCCCTCGATTGCCGGCAGGATATTACGCCACAAATAGGAGGAGGTCGGATTCCCATGCAGAAACACCAAGGGTGTACCGACACCGTTCTGTTCATAATGTATGATTGAATCCAAAACTGAAATTGCAGGCATGGCAATGTCCTCTTGTGCTAAATAGTCAGTTGCCTGTCCAATATAGACATAGACAGTCACCTGTCAATAAAAAGATGACATGCAGGTGCCGCGTGGAACAAAGGATAAGTCGGAATGCATGACACCCCCGAAACGCCGGCGCTGGGTTTTCTTCTTCGCCAGGCGCACCAGCATTGGACTCAGCAGGTAGATTCAGCCCTTGATAAGGCCGGTTATACCGATATTCGCCCTTCTCACTCCAACGTTTTTGCCTTTACCCCACCAGAGGGGATCACCGTTAGCGCCCTGACGAAATTTGCCAAAGTGCGCAAACAGTCGATGACCCAAGCCGTGGAAGAGTTAGAAAAGCTCGGTTACGTTGAGCGACGCCCCGACCCAACGGACAGGCGCGCACGACTGATCTTTCTTACCAAGCGGGGACAAGGCGTGCGGCCTATTGCCATCGCAGCCGGGCAGCAGGTGCAAGCACAATGGGCGAAAGCGATGGGCGAACAGGATATCGACGCGCTGACGCTGTTACTGCAGAAACTGGTATCGACGTTGCAAAACTAACGGCGGCTGGGTCTCATCGGTTGCCCAATCGTTGCAACTGGCAATCTATCAATATGCGGCCGGTACGCCGTTGCCGCCCTCACCCTGAGATGCGCAGGCCACCGCCAGCCCGCTGGCTGGCGGTGGCCTGCAACGCCGAATACTGGCCTGTCAGTTAAGGTATACGCTGTTGACATGATGGTTGACGATATTTTCCCGCAGCAGAAACAGCCCTGAATCATTTTTTACTCCCAGCTTGCGCATCGCATTACATTTATGCGCGCTGATGGTTTTAATGCTGCGCTGACGCAGGCGGGCAATTTGCGAAATGGACAAGCCGTTGAACAGGCACATCAGTACGTCATTTTCACGCTGGGTCAACGCTTCCAGCCTGGCCGGCCCATGTCCGTCGGTTTGCTCGAACATCTGGGCAAATTGTGGACTGTAGACCGTTTCGCCGGCCAGCGCGCGTCGAAACAGCGTGGCGGCCTGCGGCAGCGGCTCGTCGCGAGAAATCAGGCTCACCTGTGAGTACTGCCGCAGCGCCTGCATCACTTCACGCGGATGTTGCCGCGCATAGACGATAATCGGCATTGCCGGAAAGTGCTGACAGAGCATTTTTAGCGTATTGACGCCGTGCGTCACGCTCTCCCCCATGCCGCAAATATCGGTGATTAGCACATCCAACGGCTGTAGCTTCAACGAAATAAACACGTCATGCAGTTTGTTACTTTGCAGTTGTATCTCCACTTGTTCGTCAAGCTGTTGGCAAAAATGCGCCAAACCGTACAAATTCAGCGGGTAGGGATCCATTAAAGCGATGGTTTTTCTGGTGGTGTTATTTGCATTCATTATATCTCTCCTGGTCAGGATGCCGTGCTCTCACAGGTATTACGGCGTAACGCCGATCGCTTGTCGCCCTATGTCGAATAACGGCAAGGACAGCCATGCCTGTATTCCCCTGCTGCGATGTTGCCTACAGTGGGGAATGCTAGCTTCTGAAACTAATGATTCTTTTTTTACGCATTAATAAAAAATGTTGAAAAAAAGAAAATAATGACAGCGACAGCAAGCCAAAAATAACGGAAAATGACGTTAACATAGATAGCCCATTGCAATAATCGCAGCACAAACAAAACATTACCCCGTTTGCTGATTACCCATTACTATTAGGCGAAATGCGCGAATAAAAAATAACCGGTTAGTTTTTCTGTCGCTATGAATACCCTGGTAATGCTTGTGCCAAGGCTAATAGCTTCATTACCTCAGCGTGACACGCAGCAACTGCGGCAAGCCACCGACGCCGCTACCTGCAGCGAAAACCTCGCTAACCCATCTCAGAACGTCGCGAGATTGCCTCACGTTTAGCAGGCAACCCAGCAATTTTAATGGGGCAATACCTGCCGACGGAAAATTCTCGGCTCTTTATTATTTTTCAGCCATACCCTCAGGTACAGTGATTTAAATGATGAATAAAATAAATTCAAAAACAGATTTTATATCGTTAGTCACTTCACTCTGAATTATCTATTTTTACTTCTAATTCAGTCTAACGTAATCTAATCACCGCCAGAGGCTGGCAAATACCGTCAATCGGTTTTCTGCCATGTGGGCTACTGATTGCCAGAACGGCCGATCGTGCCAACGCCGCTACCGCCGGTGCTTTGACATTATTTACCGGTCTAACCGTTACCCGCGGAGGGCGATTACTGTCAATAATGTGACGTACAGACGGCTGCAGCTGGCCAGTGCGCACAGCGTGCCGAACGCCGTAGCTGGCAATCAGGCGCAATAAATACCAGGCAATGGTTGCCATGCCGGTTAATAACAGCGGTGCCAATAAAGCCAACAGTAATACCTCTGGCGATAGATAGTCGTCTAACTTGCCCAAGATGCGTAATAGAATGGTGCCCATATTTATCAACCATCAGGCGTATGGCCAGTTGTTTACTGATACGTCATGCTCATCAGCACCATGCTGCTGAACTTCCCTGCGCCGACGTTGCCATTGAGGTTATAGAGACGGCCAGCCAGCGGGAAAATAGCGACCCGCTGCGCATTCACTGCCGCAGTCATACTGCTGCCCGGCCCCTGCACTTTGCTGGTATCAGCCTGCTGCGCCACCTGCAATGCAATACCGGTAGCGCCCGTCGCTAACTGGTTGGCGTACAGCGACGCATCAGTTGCAGATCGGCTACCGTCAAAGGTGACGGTCACCTGGCTGGTAGTTGCCGGGCAGCTCACCAGCTTGACGTTAACGTTTTTCCAGTCGCTGGCGGCACCGGCGGTTTTCAGCTCCGAGGCACGCAGCTGATCGAACTCCACCGTCTGGCTGACCGAGCCGCTATCAATCTGGCACGGGCTGGCAAATACCCTGCCGGTAATATTGATTTCGCTCGCGATGCTGGCGCAGCTCAGCAGGCTACCGATCACCAGACAGGTCACTGTGGTTAGGTGAGACATAGGGGTTTTCCTTCCCGTCGGAATCTAGTGATAAACGAAGTTGACAAGCGCAACCGCCTTGACGCTACCGGGCATGGCGTTGCCTGTTGATGCCACCATGCGTGCGCTCAATGGCCAACTAGCCTGCTGATTTTTGATGTTGCCAGCATAATAAGTCACGCCGGAGGGTCGCAGCAGAACACCACCAGCCTCGGTCATCAGCTCCACGGCCACTCCGGTGGCTGTACCATTATTGATGTACAAACGAGGTGAGTCCGGATCGGCAGTACCTTTGAACCGAGCGTACACGCTGCGCCCATTAAAACTGACCGGGCAATTGATTACCTTAAGCGCGAACTCTTTTAACGGCCCCGCAGCACCGGCTGACTGCAGAGCGGCGAGCGGAACGTCACCGAGATCGACGTCCAGGCTGGCGGCGTCCACCATGCAGGTATTGGCTACCACCACGCCGCTAATGTTGATTTCGGCAGCCATCGCAGCGCCATAAAGCAGACAGGCATACCCCAGTAACGCCACAATAATTAGGTGAAGCATAGCTATCCCTCCCCGATTTATTGGTAGGTGAAGTCAACCTGGATAACGGCTGAAATAGTGCCGGGCCCAACGTTGCCTTTGACGCTATTGGCTTGCACTGCTAATGGGAATTGTGCGGCATGCGTTGTCGCATTGACATTTACCTGCCAAGAGTCGCCATTAGACAACCAGAGCCCCCCTTCCTTCGCCAATTCGATCGCCACGTTGGTGCCCGCGGTTCCCGCATTAGCATATAACTTGGCGTTGGTGGCATCAGGACTCCCTTTAAAACCTGCGGTGACTTTTGTGGTAGAAGCCGGGCAGTCTTTTAAATTCAATTTAAAGGGCTTCCAGCCGCTGCCTGAACCGACCGTAGCCAGTGCCGGGGCAGGGATTTCCCCAAGATCCACCGGAACGCTGCTGGCGCCGTCCACCACGCAAGGCGCGGCTTTAACATTACCGGTAATATTGATAGTGACCGGATCGGCGCCATTGGCAATGCCTATGGCGCCGATACCGGTAATTAAGCAGAGCAAAGAAAAACGCAAACGTCTATTCATGGTTATTTCCTCTATAAAATATCGGCGGATATTAACGCCGCCCCATTCATCCCTGTTCAGGAGAATATTTAACGGTCTCGACCTATTGATACGTCAGGTTCAAGGTTGCCGTAGCATTGGCCTTGCCCGGTTTTACTGCGCTTTTTGTTTGGAAATAGTGAGCATCATTAGGTAACCAATCGTTATATATCCAAATTTTTATTGATAGGTTAGTGTGACTACCACCACCGCCTTTACGGTACCAGGTATAGCATTACCTTTACTTGCGACCATACGCGCTCGCATTGGCCAAGTTGCTGAACGGCTGCCGTCGACATTAACCGTCCAAGTAGCCCCATTAGCCAAATTTAGATTAATATCTCTAGCCAGTGCGATGCTAACTCCGGTAGCTGTTCCGGTGTTTATATATCTATGGGCAGGAGCATCCGGGGCTGGCGTACCGTTAAAAGTTGCCGTTACTTTGGTTGTACCTGCAGGGCAATTTTTCACTGATATTCTGAAAGCCTGCCATAGAGAGGCTGAATCAGCAGTAGCCAGATCAACTGCTGGAACATCTCCCAAATCAACATTAACGCTGTTAGTCCCATCAACCACGCACGGAGCGGCAATGACATTACCGGTAATATTGATAGTGACCGGATCGGCGCCATTGGCAACACCAGTCAGGCTCCCTCCCAGTATCAAACCAGCGAGGGACATGCGAAAATTATGATTCATTATTCTCTCCATAAAATATCGGCGGATATTAACGCCGCCCCATTCATCCCTGTTCAGGAGAATATTTAACGGTCTCGACCTATTGATACGTCAGGTTCAAGGTTGCCGTAGCATTGGCCTTGCCCGGTTTTACTGCGCTTTTTGTTTGGAAATAGCGGGCGCTAAACGGCAAGGTTTCCACGCCGCCGGCGGAGGTTTTTAATAACAGATTGGTATCTCGCTTTAGTGGCGCTCCGTTATATAAAATCTGTACCCCAAGCCCGTCGGCTACCCCCGCCGTTCCGGCATTGGTCAGCGCCAGAATATCGCTATTGGCGATATCACTATTGGCAATGCCGCTTAATGAGACGTTGACCTTGGCATTGACGTCGCAGTTAAGCCCCAGGTTAAATCCCTTGGTTACCGGCGTGGCGCCAACGCCGGTGAACTGTGTCGCCAGCACATCACCCAATGGCACGCTGATATTGCTGCTACTGACGGTACAGGTAACTTGAGTAATGCTTCCGCCACCGGTAAATATTAAATCACCAATAGGCATATTCTTGGTACATCCATTTTCCCAAATCCCCACGGCAGCCAGACTATCACCATTAATAACCGCAGGAGTAATCCTCCCTGTTTTGACCAATTCCATTCCTATATAAGCCGTCAGCAGGCCATTACCCGTCGCAAAATACACATCTGGACTTTTAATGTTACCGCCGTTTAAAGAATAAGAAAACCATCTAACTCCCACCCCAGGAACGTTGGTCATGTATACAGGTATGTTTTTATTTCCGAAAACGCCTAAACTTGGTTTCAATGGCGAAATAGTAACATACAAATTTTCTTTCACATCCCCCGTACAGAAACGCTCTAGTTTTGCCGTGATATAACTCTCACGATAAGCAATAATAGTGCCAATAGGCGCATCTCGTTGCATCGCATAAATGCCGGTAAATGATATCGATGGAAGTGAGCTAGTTACTACTGTGATGCCAGCCCATGCACATTCTGTTAAAGCAAGAGATGAAGCTATAAATATGGCCCATAATTTATTTTTAATAATCATATTAGTTATCCAACCGCCAGCTTGCAGAAACCACAAGAAGAATAAATATGAAAAAAAACAATACTAATATTATTATTCATTGTTATCCCCTCCATAAAACATCAGTGATAACGCCATGCCACCCCATTCATCCCTGTTAGGGAAATAACTGACGGTCTTGCACTATTGATACGTCAGGTTAAAGGTCTTATTGGCCTTGCCCGGTTTTACTGCGCTTTTTGTTTGGTAATAGCGGGCGCTAAACGGCAAGCTTTCCACGCCGCCGGCGGAGGTTTTTAATAACAGATTGGTATTTCGCTTTAGTGGCGCTCCGTTATATAAAATCTGCACCCCAAACCCGTCGACTACCCTCGCCGTTCCGGCATTGGTCAGCGCCAGAATAGCGTTATTAGTGATATCACTTGGCGAGATGGCGACGTTTGTGCCGTAGGCGTTGATCCCAATCAATGCCTCCACAGTGGCAGCACCGCTGCAGCTATATATTTTCTTCGCGGGTAGCGACGCCGAGCCAATACGAGTACCAATAGGAACATCACGTTGCACCACGATAGGCGGTATGGTTATGGTTGAACTTAGGCTGATAGGGCTATAGCTCGCCGCAGTGGCATTATGCCCGCTGATTAGCCCAGCCATTGCCACGCCTCTCTTTATAAATAACGTTACAAGGGTAAATTTCATATTATTCACCTGCACCGCCCATTAACCATCGTTACGCCGCTCTGGGGCTGTGCCTGTGGCAGGCGGTAATCCACCCGGCACTGCTCGCCGGCGTCTTTACCCCACTGCACCTGCAACGAGCCACTGGCGTTGAGGCCGGTCAGATAGACCTGGCCGCCGTCGCCGACGATAAAGCCCTGCGCTGCCGTGGCGGCCGGATCGGTGACCATGGCGCCGAACGGCACCGGCGTATCGCCCTGACGCAGCAGCGTCATCAGCACCCGCTGGCCGACGCTGGCGCTGTAACTGGCCCGCACCACCGCACCGCGCGTTGGTACCACCGTCTGGTTGGTTTGCGCCAGATCCACGTCATCCGGCAGCGTTTCAGTGTTCAAGCCGATGCTGTTTTTACGGTATGGGCTGACGTACGGCACAATGGCGTAACCGCGCCAATCGGTCTTCACCCCGGTCTGATTGCTAACGCCAACGCCGTCGGCGCCCGGTGCCTGCACCAGCGCGATGGTTTCCCCCAGTGGTTGGCCAAAGGTGACGCCATTGGCATGGGCAATAATGCCGCCCTGCAGGCCGTAGCTCAGGCGTCGACTGTTGCGGTCATAGCCATAACCGGCGGTGACTTCCGCATAGGTGCCTCGGTAATCGGCGTTCATATTTCCGCTGTTGCCAATGCCCTTATTGCCAAAGCCCTGTTGCAGGCTCCAACTGAGGTTGTTGTCCGCCAGCGCCGTACCATTGATGCCAGCGTTATGGGTGGTGCCACCGTGCTTGCTGGTATTGAGGTTGTAACTGGCATAGGTATTACTCAGCCAGCGATCCAGAGGAACGCTGACGTTAAACGCAAACAGCTGGTCTTTGTCATACACTCGGTTGCCGTTGCCACTGCCGGCCGAGTTGCGGTTATAGCTGTAGTTCAGGCCGTAGCTGATCCCGTTCCAGCTGTTGTTGTAGCCGGCGCCAAACGACTGCATCTTGCGATCGCTGTTCCAGTAGTCTTCACTCACCAGGCTCAGGCTGAGTGAACCGGCGCCCTCCCACAGACTCTGGCTAACCGTCATCTCCGCACGGTTGCGGCGCCGTTCCGCCAACGGCGCGTTACGGCCGTCGCGATAGGTGTCCAGCACCTCTTGCAGGCTGTAATAGCCGGCGGTGGAATAGCGATAACCGGCAATGGCGAAGTTGGTGCCGCTCTGCACGATGTTTTTGCTGTAGCGCAGGCGCCACGACTGGCCTTGCTCGCTGGGCAGATCCTTTTGAACCGACCACGCCTGGGTGGCATCGGCCGACAACGCACCGTAATCGCCAAGGTTTTTACCCACCCCCAGCGCCAACGACTGATAATGATCGGCAAACTGGCCGCCGCCGTAAACGGTCATACCATGCGGCAGGCCATAAATCGCAGTCCCCTGGCCAAATGGCGTTTGATCGATGCTGGTGTCATAAGAACGATACTGCCCGCCGGTCAGGCTGTATTTGAAGCGCCCCTCACGTTGCAGCACCGGCAGAGAGGCAAACGGCACCACCATTTTCTGTTCGCTGCCGTCGGCTTCCTTGATGGTGACGTACAGATCGCCGCTGCCGCCGGTCGGGTACATATCAGTGATGGCAAATGCTCCCGGTGCAACGTAACTCTGGTAAATCACATAGCCGTTCTGGCGGATAATCACCTGCGCGTTGCTGCGGGCAATGCCACGTACCACCGGCGCGTAGCCTTTCAGGCTGTCCGGCAACATATCGTCGTCGGAGGCCAGTTGAGCGCCACGGAACGGCACGCTGTCGAATACCTCCGCCGGCGAACTGCTGTCCCCCAGCGTCAACTGGCTGCCCAACGTCGCAATGTTGCGCTGCGCGTAGGTATACACCGTCGACCATTTATCCTGCCCGTCGCCGCTGCGGTTATAGGTGGTGTAGTTACGCAGCCGCCATGCGCCAAGGTTGATACCCGGCCGTAGATTAAGGAACTGACTGTTACTGTTTTTGCCTGCCCCACCGCGGGCATAATTGTTGGCGCCGCTGGCGCTGTAGTTCAGCAATAGCGCCGGGATACCGTCATCCCATTGGGACGGTGGCACATAGCCGCGCGCCATCAGCGCCAGCGCGGCCTGTGGAATGCTCAATAACAGCTGCTGCTTGCTGAAGCGAAACTGTGCGCTGGCCTGAGGGATGGCGGTTAAGTCGGCACATTGGCGACTGTCGTCGCCCAGTGCCGGGAATAGCTCGGTTCTGATGCCCATCTCTGCCAGCGCCGTTACGCTCAGGCAGGGCTGTAGACTGGCTTTACCGTCGGCCCCTTTTTGCAGGGTAAACACCACGTCACGGGTATCGACCGGCTGGTCGTTAATAGCGATATCCACCCGATAGCTGCCCGGCGCCTGGCTTTCGCCATCTTCGAACACTGACAGATCGACGCTGCCCTGCTGTGGATTGTCGAGCTGCAACAACGCCGGATTAAAGTAATCCCGCGCCTGTGCGTTCAACGGCAGTCCGGTCAATGCAAGCTGGGCAGCAATCAGGCAGGCCAGACGCGTGATTGCTAAAGGCGTGCCTCTCCCGCTGCGACTCAATGTGTTTTTCATCCGTACGTATGCTCCGTTACCTGCAAGGCGCCGATCGCGCCTGCCTCCTGCAATGCCACCGCCTGTGGAGTGCGTTGTCTTTAGGGTATGCGGGTGTCAGCTGGCTTAAATTTTGCCGCTATGCACCGGGCCGATGCCGCCGTAGTCATTGATGATCTTCCACTGCACCGCACCAGCGCTAACGCCGGCCGGCAGAGAGAAACTCGCGCTGCTCATTGGCGCAACGTAGGTGGCGTCAGGCACCTCTTTGCCACCCACGGTGACCGACTGCAGGTTCATATAAAATGGCGACGGGTTACTGACCAGCAGTTGGTTGCCGCTACGCTGCCACGTCAACTGCGACGCCAGCGCCTCCGGGTTGCCTTTCAGCCCTTTTGGCCGATAAATCAGCTTGATGCGTGTCTTGACCGCGATTTGCAGGGTGTTTTTGTTTTCGTCCTTGGGTGCTGAGGGAATGGATTTGATGTTCATCCAGAACAGCGATTCGCGATCTTCCGGCAGATTGCCGCCGGCACGGACTACGCGCAGCACGTTCTCCTGGCTGCCATCCAGCCGGAACAGCGGTGGGGTGATGATAAAGGGGGCTTTCTCAACGCCGCCGTTGTGCGGCTCGACCCAGGACTGCAGCAGGTACGGCATGCTGTCCGGGTTGCTGACGCTCAGTGAAGCCTCCTTCTTGCCGCCGTCATACACCAGTCGGGTGCCGCCGATAACCACACCAGCCTGCGCTACGTTCGCCGCCGTCAGTAATGCGGCTACCAGCATTTTTGACCAAATATTCATTATTTACCGCTCCGCTGAAGAAATTGGGATTTAAGCAAACGGCCGACGGCATATGCCGCCGGCTCACAACGCAATGCCCCTGCACCAGGCAGGGGACAACGGGCTTAGTTGTAATTAACGGTGAAGTTGGCGACGGCATTGGCCGGCCCGACGGTGACGGTCGCCGCAGTGGCAACGTAGCGCGCAATAAAGTCCAGGCTGTTAACAACATCAGAACCACCGGAGCTGCCAGCGGTGCTTGCGGTCAGTGGGTAAGGCGCAGACTCGGTGAACAGCGGCAATACCTTCTGCGAGGCGTCAGTCAACTGGATGCCAACGCCGGTCGCACCACCGCTCACCTGGGTCAGTGCCAGCACGCTGTTGTCGCTGTCAACTGCGGTGCCGTCAAACTTCACCGTGGCGCTGCTGACGGTGGCAGGGCAGCTCTTCAATTGCAGGGTAAATTTGGTCGGCGCCGCGGTGGAGCCGGCACCGTTGAACGCGGTCTTGGAGACCTTGCCCAAGGTGACATCCAACGGCGCGCTGACGCTATTGACCACCTGGCAGGCGGATTCGATGATTTCACCGGTGAAGTTGATCTGGCCATCGGCGGCAGAAGCAGAAGTCATGCCCAATGCCGCAGTCACTGCCATAGCCATGGCCATCATGTTCTTGTTCATTTATCGCTTTCCTTTTCATTTAGCACGTCATGTGCACGTGAATATTGCGGCAATCATTTGCCGCTTCATTGGGATTAATGCGCTTACGCGTTAATGCATTTAGATACTCTCGCCCGATAACACCCTAATGCGGTCTTACCGAAAGCGTGACGCAGAGTAACAATGGGTTTTTTATTTCGCCATTAAACTAATTTTAGTTAGATATCATGGGATTCTATTGAGTAGCGGCATAAGAAAAATAAGAGGATTAATCTTTTATCATTTATTCTCAATATCTCATCCTGTGCTGTTTTTCCTACTGGCGCCGGTTGCATGCACCGTGCAGCACATCAACGTCAGCGAGCGCTTTCGCAATGCGCGACAGCCGAACAGCCAAGGCACACAGGGCGTTGAAGCCCCGCCAGCGCCACGCCCTCACGCAAGGTTTAACTTTTGAAGTGAATTGAATCAAATCACTGCCCGTGGTGTGTTGCGGATTGTCATCAATTGGCTTGATAGCGCGCGGTTTTACGCGTCCAGGCCACACAGCCTCACGCTAATCATGCTTAATGAATCATTAAGCCAGCGCCAGGCAGAGAATATAAAGTTGCTGATGTTTACCAGAATGCCATTCTGACGAAAATACAATAATCATCAGGCAAAGTATTCGTTCAAATACATTCCGCGTTCTAATTAAATCTAAAGCCAAAATGCCGTTTAATAATTATTTAAATAAGCGCGACCACACTGCTGTTTTTACCACAACAAGGAGCTGTTAATTATGAAACACCACGTTACCGCTGGAATCTTTGCCCTCGTCGCCGCGTTCGGTTATTCCTCCGTGGCGTCGGCAGCCGATGCCCTCACCGGCTGCGCCGCCAAACGCGCAGAAATCGAATATCAGATCGGCTATGCCAAAGCGCATAACAACACGCACCAGGTCGCCGGCCTGCAGGCAGCGCTGGACGAAACCGAACGCCACTGCACCGATGACGGGCTGCTGCGCCAACGGCAGGCCAAGGTCGCCGAAAAACAAAGCAAGGTTGCCGAGCGCGAGCATGAATTGCAGAATGCACGCGAAACCGGTAGCCAGAAGAAGATTAAACAAAAAGAGAAGAAACTCGCCTCCGCCAAAGAAGAACTGACCGAAGCACAACAGGCGCTGAGCCGCTAACCCACGCCGAACGCCTTGCTGTATTGCTGGCGTTACTACTCGGTGACAATTCCTTTCCCTCCTCATCCCCGATGGGAGTTGTCACTTTTTGCCGCAACACCCCAGTTACCCAGCCAGCCTTCCGCCCTTCTGCCCAGCTTTGCCTCAGGTCATGACGCAACGGTGATTATCCGATAACCCCAGCGTGGATCGCGATACCCGGTATTCGACCGGCTGCAAAATAGAGTAAAGTTCATGCAGCCATGCCGCCCGCTGCCAGGCTACACTCCGGGCATGAGGCTACACTGAAGACGTGACACCAATGACAATATTGGGCGCCGGCAATCTGCGGCGTCCGCAATGAATAAGGAAGACATATGAGTTGGCCATTCCTTGCGGTATTCTTTTCCGGTTGGCTGTTCGTTGATGCGGCTTACCGTGGCCCACGCTGGCAGCGCTGGGTGTTCAAACCGGTTACCCTGCTGCTATTACTGCTGCTGGCCTGGCAAGCGCCAGTGCTGGGGCCGGCCGGTTATCTGATCGTTCTCGGGTTGCTGGCCACGCTGGTCGGCGACGCACTGCTACTGCTGCCGCGCGAGCGCGTATTGTACGCCATCGGCGCTTTTTTCCTTTCGCAACTGCTTTACGCCCTGAGTTTCGCCAGCCAAATGACCTTCAGCCTGTTCTGGCCATTGCCGCTGACGCTGTTGATCGTTGGCGCACTGTTACTGGCCACCATATGGACACGCCTGGCGGCGCTGAAATGGGCCATCACCGCCTATGTCGCCATGACGTTGCTGATGGTATGGCTGGCGGGGGAACAGTATTTCCTGCGCAGCACCGATTACGGTTTCTCGCTGCTGGCGGGTACCTCGCTACTGCTGCTGGCCAACGTGGTATGGCTACTGAACCGCTATCGCCTGCAGTTCCGCGCTGCCGACGCCGTGGTGGCCCTGTGCTACTTTGGCGGCCACTTCCTGATCGTTCGCTCGCTGTTTTTGTAGACTGCCGACGGGTTCGCGCCAGCGAACCCTGCCGCTCAGCGCAGCGGCGTCAACGTCAGGCCATCGGCGGCGCCAATCGGATGGCGATACACCTCACCGTCGCGCGAAAAGAACGCCAGCGTGCTGCCGTCGGTCTGCAGCAATGCGATACCGTCCGGGGCCGCGCGCCAGCCGATAACCTCGGCGTTGAATATCGCCTTCAGACACTGCTGTCGATCGCGTAATTGATAACCATTGGTCTCACGTTGCGTATCGGCCAGCAACTCCAGCCGACATTGCCGTTCACCGTTGGCTAACTGCCATTGTCCCGCCAGACTCTGTGCGGAAGGAAGAACCAGACTGCTGGCCATAACCACTCCTGTCATTAAAATGCTGCCCGCCATCATGGCAGCGTAGAAAATGCGTTTTATCATCAACGACTCGCTGGTTAACTGGTAGGGGCCGGCGAACCGGCCCACGGTACACCGCCAATAATCAGACGATAAAGTCAGTAGCAATTTCCGCCTGTCCGACAATTTTCACCAGGAAGTCCGGCGTCTGCTGACCGCTGAGGTTCAATGCCAGATCGCTGACGTTACTGGTTGCATCATAGGTTAACAGCGCTTCGCCCGCCGCACCGCTGAAATGGTCGACGAACTTGATAAAGTCAGCGCCTTCGGCACCCTGATTGAAGAACGACAGGTCAATCTTGTCGATGCCCTTCTGGAAATCGCGGATCCAGTCGGCTGCGCCCGATTTGGAATCGCTGGCAGCGGCGAACACAAAGATATCACTGCCCGCGCCGCCCCACAGCTCATCGGCCCCGCCGCCGCCGAACAGCACGTCGTTACCGGCGCCGCCCTTCAGCAGGTTATTGGCCTGGTTGCCCACCAGCACGTCATTGCCGGAACCGCCAATGGCGTTTTCAATCGTCACGCCCGCAGCAATCGACACGTTGCCTTTCAGCCCACCAACGTCCGAGAACGATTTCTCGTTCAGGTTGATACGCTGATTGGCAGTATAACCGGAGAAGTCGAAGGTATCTTTGCCACCACCATCCCAGGCGGCAAAAATCACTTTCTGCGCGTTGCTGCTGGTGCTGAGGAAGTCACGACCGGTATTGGAATTGAAGCCATACACCGTGTCTCCGGTACGTGTCGACATATTGGCACCGTACAAATGCTGAATGGCAGAAATGTCATCCAGCAGCGGAGCCGCAGAGTAATGACCGCCATTATCGCCGCCGGTGTTGGTTTCGCTCCAATAGCTCATCAGGCTGAACATGCGCGTATCTTCGGCATAGCTGACGTCCTTGTAGCTCGGGTTGCCTTCGCCGGCATTATAGTCACCCGGGTGGCTCAGCCCCAGCGCGTGGCCGATTTCATGGGTAAACGTCTGGCGACCATAGTCTTCGGAGGCTGGGTGCTGGATGTTGGACTGGTTGATGTTGTACCAACTCTGGCCGGAAACGTTACCCGACCCCGGCAGCCAGGCATAGGCCTGGGTGTCATAGTCGGTGTTACCGTACTGATCCTGGCTATAGTTGCCAAAGGTGATATTGGCCTTCTGGCTGCCGGAAACCTCGGTAAAGGTAATATTGGCGACGTCAGCCCAGGACTGAAGCGACAGCTTCGCCTGCTGCTGCTGCTCAACGCTGAACTTGCTCAATCCGCGATCGCCACCGGCGTTAGCCGAATTGAATGCGTAGTCCGGGAAAGCGTAAGTCAATTTCACCGGCGTATCAAACACGCCTTTGCCATTCCAGGTCTGATTGGAGCGGGTGATATACAGCCCGGCCTGCTCGGTAGTAAATGAGTCCTTGCCATTAATCTGAATGCCATTGCCTCGCTGATGATAATGCAGCAGATCATTAACGGCATCGTAGCCGGTAGTGGTCGCAGCGAGGTTGGATTCAGTAATTTCTATTGCCTTTTTTGTCGATTGCATGGGTTCGATTCCACTCATTATTCGATCGTTAACGATCAAACAGATAGAGATAACCTTCCTTTCGGACGCAGAAGACCTGCCGCTACCGATAAGAAAGGGGTTAGTCTGCCAGTCACGGCAGTGGTAAATACGGAATTAATGCATAACAATCAGAAAATAAGATCACCATCCCAAATGGTAATCGTTTCCAAGTATAGGCAGGACAATAAAACACCACACAAAATAAATGACTTTTTATTGATGTAACGAAGGTTATTTAAACTACTTATTTACACTGTTTACACAGATTCGGCAGTTTAATCTGTCTATGTTGGCAATAAGAGCCAATAAAAATGCCGATTACAGCCATAGAGAATCATGCTGGCATTTTTCTGTAAAAACGCGCATGTCACACAAACGGAATAAGTTAATAAATTTTTATTATTAACCTGATGAACTAATTAATATCGCCTGGGGGGTTTGCGGCGACGCGGTGAGAATTATTGAGGTTGATAACAACGTCGCCCCATTGGAGGAAAATACCCACAGCTGGCGCTGCACGATGGAACATATCCCTGCGTCTCCCCGACCGGCCAGCCGGAAAAAAGATCGTGCAAATTTGCTGCCGGCACATTTGTCCGGCAACCCACGCCGCTACAGCCTGCTCGCCCTACTGTCAGACTTTGTCGGTAGTCGGAATTATTCTCATCCCGCTGCTTGACTCTGGAGTTGGCTCCAGGGTGTACAGTCGGCAAGGTGAGCATCACTAACTGCCGAAGGGGGGCATTATGCAGACACGTCCATCACCACACACACATTCACACAGTCATAACGACAGCGGTTGTGGCTGCGGCCATGACCATGCCAAAGCCCAACACGGCTGCAGCAGCGAACAACCCACGACGGTAGACGCGCAGCAAACGACGCAGCCGCCATCATGCCAAAGCACGCAGTGTTGCAGCAGCGGCGATCCTGCAGATCCGGACGAAGAAAGCGACAGGCTGGCCGCTGTTCCCCCTTCCGGCAGTCAGCGTTTTAGTTGGAAAGTCAACGGCATGGATTGCCCAAGCTGTGCGCAAAAAATAGAAAATGCCGTCACTGCCATCCCCGGTGTGGACAGCGCTCGCGTGCTGTTCGCTACCGAAAAGCTGGTGGTCGACGCGCAGAGCGATATCAGCCAGCGCGTGCAAGACGCGGTCGGCAAGGCTGGCTTTACCCTGCTCGGTATCGGTGAGCAGGCAAAGACGGCGGTCGTCCCATCGCGGCTGGTTGAGTACGGCCCGTTACTGCTGATGGCCGCGCTGATGGTCATCAGTTGGGCGCTGAACGCCGTTAACCCGCAGTTTGGCCGCATCGCATTCATTGCCACCACGCTGGTGGGGCTGGCGCCGATCGCCAGCAAAGCGCTGCGTCTGATCCGTAGCGGTACGCCGTTTGCCATCGAAACGCTGATGAGCGTCGCTGCCATCGGCGCGCTATTTATCGGCGCCACTGCCGAAGCGGCGATGGTACTGCTGCTGTTTATGGTCGGTGAACTGCTGGAATCCTACGCCGCCAGCCGTGCACGTCGTGGCATTAGCGCCCTGATGGCGCTAGTGCCGGAGGATGCTTTGCTGATCCGCGGCGAACAGCGGCAGCGGGTGCCGGTCGCCAGCCTGCGCCCCGGAGATGTGATTGAAATCGCCCCTGGCGCCCGTCTGCCGGCCGACGCCGAGCTGATCAACCCGTTCGCCAGCTTTGATGAAAGCGCGCTGACCGGCGAGTCGGTACCGGTCGAACGCCAACAGGGCGAGAAAGTGGCGGCGGGCAGCCTGTCGGTCGATCAGGCAGCTCAAATGAAAGTGGTTTCCGAACCGGGCAACAATGCCATCGATCGCATCCTGCAACTGATTGAAGAAGCGGAAGAACGCCGCGCGCCCATCGAGCGCTTCCTCGACCGTTTCAGCCGTTATTACACCCCGGCGATCATGCTGCTGGCGGTAGCGGTGATCCTGCTGCCGCCGCTGCTGTTCGCACAGCCATGGGAAACCTGGATTTATCGTGGCCTGACGCTGTTGCTGATTGGCTGTCCGTGCGCGCTGGTCATTTCGACACCGGCGGCGATCACCTCCGGTCTGGCGGCCGCCACGCGGCGTGGCGCATTGATCAAAGGCGGCGCAGCGCTGGAACAGTTGGGCCAGGTGCAGACCATCGCCTTTGATAAAACCGGTACCTTGACCGAGGGCAAACCGACGGTAACTGACGTGCTGCCGATTGGCGATGTCGATCGGCAACGCCTGTTGGCGCTGGCCGCCGCGGTTGAGGCCGGCTCGCACCATCCGCTGGCGCAGGCGATCGTTCGCCACGCCGAAGGCAACGGTGGCCTGCTGCCTTCGGCAGCCAATCGCCGTGCGCTGGTCGGTATGGGGGTAGAAGGCGAGGTAGACGGGCAACGCATACTGATCGGCGCGCCGACCAAGGTCGCCGCCGGCCTGCTTGCTGACCCGTGGCAAAATCGGGTCGAGCAGTTGGAAAACGCCGGAAAAACCGCCGTGGTGGTATTGGCAGACGGCGTACCACTCGGCTTGCTGGCACTGCGCGATACGCTGCGCAGCGATGCAGGTCAGGCGATCGCGGCACTGAGACAGTTGGGTATCAATGGCGTGATGCTGACCGGCGACAACCCGCGCGCCGCAGCGGCTATCGCCGGCGAGTTGGGGTTGGATTACCGCGCCGGACTGTTGCCGGAAGACAAGGTCAGCGCGGTGAATCAACTGAGCCTGTTGCGGCCCACCGCGATGATTGGCGACGGCATCAACGATGCCCCGGCGATGAAGGCAGCCAGTATTGGCATCGCCATGGGCAGTGGTACCGATGTCGCGCTGGAAACCGCCGACGCGGCGCTGACCCACAACCGGCTGCTGGGCATCGCGGAAATGGTGCGTATTTCACGCGCGACCCATGCCAATATCCGGCAGAACATCACCATCGCATTAGGGCTGAAAGGCGTGTTTCTGATCACCAGTCTGTTGGGGCTGACCGGCCTGTGGTTGGCGGTGCTGGCCGACTCCGGCGCGACCGCCCTGGTGACGTTGAACGCATTGCGACTATTGAAAAACCGGCAATAATCCGCTGATAACCCCGCCAGGCTGCCGGCAACCGTCAGCCTGGCGTAGCGAATTGGCGAGCGGGATAACCCCAGGCATTTACCAACAGCGCTGCGTTTTAACCCCGCAGCGCGGCCGTCGCTTAGAGGCCTTTGCGCAGCAGATAGCGGTAGGGTGCGCGTTCGGTTTCCTGCGCCACCAGCGTATGTTCCATAAAGCGACAGAAGCCGGGAATATCGCGGGTAGTGGCCGGATCGTCGGCAATAATCAGCAGCGTTTCGCCGTTATCCATATGACGAACGGTCTTGCGCACCATCATCACCGGCTCCGGGCAGCGTAGGCCAAGCGCGTCGAGGGTTTGGTCAGCCTCGGAAAAAATATCAGTCATGCAGTTTGTCTCGATCAATTCGATCGGCGAACGCTCGCCGGATCGTATAGCGCTATAGTTTACGCCGGTGTTTTTTCTGTGCAAGGGACGTTAACGTTTGCGTGTATTTTAACCGTTTATTTCATTGCATTGGTTGCGCAAACGCGTATCATGCCGCCGCGCGGAAAATTTATCGCGCCACGATTTTTTGGTCATATACTCAACGTAGATTGCAAGCGCAGCAAGCCTGCTTCCGGCTATGGCGAGTATGGGTTCCCTCACCCCATTTTTCAAAAAGGTCAGTTATGTACGCATTTACCGCTCAACAGCGCTTGAACGCGCTGGTATGGCTATCGTTATTCCATATTGTCATCATCACCTCCAGTAACTACCTGGTGCAGTTGCCGATTACCGTTTTCGGCTTCCATACCACCTGGGGCGCATTTACCTTCCCGTTTATCTTCCTGGCGACCGATCTCACCGTGCGCATTTTTGGCGCGCCTCTGGCTCGCAGGATCATTCTTGCGGTGATGGTGCCGGCGCTGTTTATCTCCTATGTGATTTCAACCGTCACCTATCAGGGGGAATGGCAAGGCTTTGCCGCACTGCGCCAATTTAACCTGTTTGTGGCGCGTATCGCCGTGGCCAGTTTTATGGCCTACGTGCTTGGTCAGATCCTCGATGTTCACGTCTTCAACCGCCTGCGTCAGCGCAGCGCCTGGTGGGTGGCTCCCGCCGCCGCGATGTTCCTCGGCAATATCAGCGATACGCTGTCGTTCTTCTTCATTGCCTTCTACAAAAGCAGCGACGCCTTTATGGCCGCTAACTGGGTGGAGATCGCGCTGGTGGACTACAGCTTCAAGGTGCTTATCTGCCTGATATTCTTCCTGCCGATGTACGGCGTACTGCTCAACATGCTGCTCAAGCGTCTGGCGAACCGCAATCCGGACGGTTCGCTGCAACTGAGTTAACCTGCCGATTCGGTTATCATGGCGGCCCACGAGCACACCGAGGCCGCCATGACCCTGATCATCCGTCACGCCACGCTGGAAGAGATTGCCCCGCTGTATCAACGCATCCCCGAATTCGGCGGCTGACGGTAAAACCCGCAATCAGTTTCGCGGCATGCTGATGCTGCTGATCGATAACGGTTATCGGATTGTTGAACTGGAAAAGAAAGGCGAAGTCGCTGATTATCGGTTATTACTGGAGAAAACCCGCTGACAACTTCCAGCTTGCATTTCACGGCGGAATACGTTGCGATCGGACAGAGACACCATACCTGTAAAGGAAGAAGGAAGCCCAATGCGTAAAGTAGCAACATTGATGGGAATCGGCCTGTTAGTTCTCGGCCTTGCGGCCTGCGATGGCGAAACCAAAGACACCTCCGCGCCAGCCGGCGATGCCGCCGCCAGCGCCGCCGCGGGACAACAGGTAAACTTACTGGACGGTAAACTGGCCTTTACCCTGCCCACCGGCATGTCCGATCAGAGCGGCAAGCTGGGCAACCAGGCCAATAATATGCACGTTTACGCCGACACCACCGGCCAGCGTGCGCTGATTGTCATTCTGGGCGATAAAACCGCCGACTCGCTGGAAACCCTGGCACAACGCCTGGAAGAAAAGCAGCGTTCGCGTGATGCCAACCTGCAGGTGGTCACCAACAAGGCGATTGAAATTGACGGCGTGCCGTTGCGCCAGTTGGACAGCATCATTGCCAGCGGCGGCGAGAAAGCCTACTCCTCGATCCTGATCGGTACGCTGGATAACCAGCTGCTGACCATCCAGGTGACGCTGCCGGCGGATAACCAACAGCAGGCACAAACCGAAGCGGAAAGCATCATCAGTACGCTGAAACTGAAACCATAAGTCCAGCGTGCCTCACCGGCACGCTGAAACTAACGCCGTAAACCCGGGGCCGCTACGCTGCCCCGTTCATTCCGCGCCACTCACGCCAGCGCCTGAGCCAACAGGGTGATCGGGTGTTCACAGCGTTTGCCGGTCGACATTTCAATCTGCCATTTGCAGGTTTCGCAATCGGTTACCACCAAATCTACCCCGCTTTGTTCAATCTGGCGGAACAGCGCCGCGCCAATGCCCTGCGAAGTGTCGTAGTTTTCCGATTTAAAGCCATAGGTGCCGGCAATACCGCAACACTGCGACTCCAATACGATCAGTTCCAGTCCGGGGATCTGCCGCAACAGCTCTAGCGTATAGGCGGTCCAGCCCATTTTTTCCATATGACACGGGGTGTGGTAAGCCACCCGCAGCGGCGTAGGGTTCAGCGGCAGCGTTCTCCCCTGGCTGAGCAGGCGATAAAGGTAGCGCGTCGCCAGTTCCACCCGGTCACGCACCGCGGAGGTGTCGACCTCGAGCAAATGGGGATATTCGTCGCGCAGCGTGAAGGTGCAGCTCGACGAGGTTGCCACCACCGGCATGCCCTGTTCCAGTACCGCATGGCGCAGCGCGTCGGCATTGACGTTGGCCTGCCTTTTCGCCTGTTGGATAAAGCCATTGGCGATCAGCGGCACGCCGCAACACTTCTCACGCTTTAACAGCTGAACGCCGATATCCATCGCGTTGAATACCGCGATCAGATCCTTGCCCAGTTGCGGGTGATTGTAGTTGACGAAACAGCCGTGGAAGAACGCCACTTGCTCACGATACCGCGCCTGCTGCTGCGCCTGCGAGCGATACCAACGGCGGAAGGTGCCGAAAGAATACTTCGGCAACGTGCGCCGGTGATCGATTTTCAGCGCCTTGTCCAGCAGTTTGCGCACCGGCTTCAGGCCGGTAGTGGCGTTGACGATCGGCGCAAACGGCGTCGACAGCGAGCCCATGATATCGGTATGACTGAGAATGGCATCGCGCAGCGTCGGCTTGCTTTGGCTCAAACTGGCGCGCGCACGCTGGATGATATCGCCGATATTGACCTCCGACGGGCAGGCCACTTCGCAGCGCTTACAGTTGGTGCAATATTTCAGCGCTTCGTCATACAGCGCCGGATCCTTCAGTCGCAGGCGTTCACCGTCCGGCCCGGCCTGTTTTGGCCCGGGGTACAGCGGGTTGACCTTGGCCACCGGACAGTAGGTAGTGCAGACGGTGCATTTGATGCAATTTTCAAAACTGTTGTCTTTTGACAGGCTCATGCCGATCCTCCCTGCGCCACAATCTGTTGCGCGACATATAATGCGCCGAGCAACGACACACCGGCGCCGCAGCCTTGTTGCAGCGGGTCGTAGCCGCCGGCCACCGCACCAATCGCGTACAGATTTTCCAGCGCCTGGCCCTGATGCAAGGCGCGCAACCGAGCGTCAGTCCGGACGCCAAATTGCAGATACGGCTGAGGCGCAAACAGATCGCGCCGGGTCCACTCGGCGCGATCTGCTTTGCTGAACACCTCCAGCCCGAACACCGGCTCATATACCCGCTGACGATCGGCCACCAGCCCATTGCTGAAAAAGCTGCCGCTGGCCAGCACCACCTGCCGCGCCCGCAGCGGAATATCGCCGTGGTTGCGGGTCATCAGGCCGGTGACCCGGCCGCCAGCGATTTCTGCCCGCAATACCCGGTCTCCCGGCATCACCATACCGCCCAGCTGTTGAAAACGTTGTCGTAGCGCCTGATGCAGGCGCATGCCGAGCACCGATGGCGGCAAGGTCGGCAGCAGGCATACCGGTTTACCCAGCGTCTGTTGCAACACCGCCAGCGGCCGATCGCTTTCCAGTCCGAGGCAGGCCGGTAGCAAAACAGCCTGCGCGTCGCCGGCCAGGCGTTGGATTTCCTCTGCCAGCGCCGCACCGTGCTGCGGTAAGTCGAGCAGTCGGGCAATATTCACCGCACGAAACTCGCTGGGATTATTGCGTAGCCGATCCAACGCCGGCAGATGCAGATGACCTACCGTGGCATGCACGCCTAACGACTGTGACAGCGAACTGGCGACCATTTGCGGCTGGAAATCGAGAAAACCCTCGATGCCGATCGCCGCGATACTGCGCCAGGGCAGATCGCCATCCAATGGCGTGGTCGGCACCGCCTGCGGGCTGAGCCAGGTGGCGCGGCGCGTGCCGAGCGGCGTAATGCGCAGATGATTACGCCGGCTGTCACCGTACAACCGAAGACCACAGCGTTGTAGCAACCGCTCAGCCTCTCCCGCCAGCGTGGCGACCTGCGCCGCCCCCATCAGGCTGTAAGGATGTTGCGGCGCCTGCTGCGCCAACGCCGGCAGTGCTTCCAGCGGTGCCGCCACCGGCGTACCGTCCGGCAGTTGCGCCAACAGATCCAGCGAACCAGAGGAAAAATACAGCGCGCTCTGACCCGAGCTGACCACCACGCAGCGCTTACCGCTTTCGGCCAGGCCAACGGCACAGCTTAAGCCAGCCAGACCACCACCGATCACAACCACATCAAATTGCATCGTCCGCCTCCTGCTTAGCGTCGCCGCGTGCGTCCAGTCCGCATAATCCCTGATAGACCCAGCCGGTGAACTCGCTTTCACGCAGCGCATCGCCCCAGGCTATGGGTTGCACCCCTTTCCAACGCTCATTGAGGAAATGCGATAACTGGGTGAGCGATTGCTGCGGCGTGGTGACGTTGAAACGCGTCAGTAATCCCGCGGCACGACAGGCGCACAGTTCGCCCTGACAGGTCCCCATACCGACGCGGGTACGGCGGCGCAGATCGACCAGATTGTTCACCGTCAGCGAATCGACCGCATAGCGCACTTCGCCGGCGGTCACCGCTTCGCATTCACAGACCAGACTGTTGGCCAGCCGGTCGCCGGCCGGTACCTGGCTGGCGCGATCGCCATGTCGATAGACAGCCGAGCCGCGAATACTCGCCGGCAGCGCCACCACGCGGCGAACGGTTTCCTCTGCCGACTGGCGCGAGCCGGGCAGCGCATCCTGTGCGGTGGTACAGGGGGGAGCAACGCCCAGTTTTTTGCACACCGCGTCGGTGGCCCACTCCGCCATCAGCCGGTAGGTCATCAGCTTGCCGCCGGTAATGGTAATAAAACCCTCCAGACCGTCGCGGGCGGCATGATCCAGCAGCACGATACCGCGACTGACGTTGCGGCCCGACGGATCGTCGTCGCTGGCCACCAGCGGTCGCACGCCGGCATAGGCGCGTAAAATGCGGGTTTGTGCCAGCGTCGGCGCCAGCAGTGCCCCTTCACGCAGCAGGATGTCCACTTCCTGTGGCGTCACCGCCATGTTGTCTATCTGATCGTAATCGATGTGGGTTGAGGTGGTGCCAATCAGCGAAATGGTATCACCCGGCACCAGGATGTCGGCGTCTGCCGGTTTGCGGCAGCGGTTGATCACCATGTTGTTGATGCGATGGCCCAGGATCAGCAAGGCGCCCTTGGCCGGGAACATGCGCACGCGCAGATCGGCGTACTCGGCAATTTGCTGGCCCCAGATTCCGGCGGCGTTAACCACCACCTCGGCGCGAATTTCATACTGCCGACGATTTTTATGGTCGTAAACGCGCACGCCGTTAACGCGATCGCCCATGCGCAGTAAGCCGATCACCTGATGATAGGTCAGGATCTGTGCGCCATGCTCGCGCGCATCCAGCATATTGGCGGCGGTCAGGCGAAACGGGTCAACGGTGCCATCCGGCACTTTCACCGCGCCGATCAGCGCCGGATTAGCGGCCGGTTCCAGGCGCAGCGCTTCACCAGGGTCAATGGCTTCGGCGTTTATCCCGGCGCGTTGACAGGCGGCGATAAACGTCTGCTGATAGGTCAGCGAATCCTGCGGCAAGGTGATGAACAGACCGTTGCTGGGTTCAATACAGTGGTGGGCGATACGTTTGAGAATGCGGTTTTCCTCGATGCATTCACGCGCCGACTCACCGTCGGTAACCGCGTAGCGCGCCCCGCTGTGCAGCAGTCCATGATTTCGCCCGGTCGCGCCGGTGGCAATATCATGGCGCTCCAGCAATAGGCAGCGCAGGCCGCGGCGCGCGCAGTCGCGAGCGATCCCTGCGCCGGTAGCGCCGCCGCCGATAATGATCACATCCGTTTCGCTCACCGCTGAACTGTTGCTCATCCACCCTTCCCCAGATTGCCGGTTTGGCGCTATTGAGCCACAGTCAGTGCGGTCTTTGTTTGATAAGGAACAATAACGAACCTAAAACGAAAGAAAAATGTCCATAAAAAACCATGATTGTGATCATCATCACGACTTTTTTAGGTTTTTCTATTTCATAACGTTAACGAATCGCTCAAAATCCGCCGCAGTTTCATAAAAGTGTAACAATTGCGCCATGCATCACAGAGCCATCCAGGGGTTTTGACTAGCATGACGTTCGTTATGGAACAAAAAACGACACATTGATATCCGCTCAATCATCCCGCCATCTTTTCTGCCCGGGATGCAATAAACGATAAAGCCATCGGAGGCGTTCATGTTGAGTATTTTCAAGCCAGCTGCACACATTTCCCGTGTGCCGCTCGATAAGGTAGATCCGCTCTACCGCAAATTGCGCTGGCAAATTTTTCTGGGGATCTTCTTCGGCTACGCCGCATACTATCTGGTGCGTAAAAACTTTACCCTGGCGATGCCTTATCTGATCGATCAGGGCTTCAGCCGTGGCGATCTGGGCTTCGCACTGTCCGGTATTTCCATTGCCTACGGTTTTTCCAAGTTCATCATGGGTTCGGTTTCCGACCGCTCCAACCCACGGGTGTTCCTGCCGGCCGGCCTGATTCTGGCCGCTGCCGTGATGCTGTTCATGGGCTTCGTGCCCTGGGCGACCTCAAGCATTGCCGTGATGTTCGTGCTGCTGTTCCTCTGTGGCTGGTTCCAGGGCATGGGGTGGCCGCCGTGTGGCCGTACCATGGTGCACTGGTGGTCGCAAAAAGAACGCGGCAGTATCGTTTCGGTGTGGAACTGCGCCCATAACGTTGGCGGGGGCTTGCCACCGTTGCTGTTCCTGCTGGGGATGGCCTGGTTCAACGACTGGCACGCTGCGCTGTACATGCCGGCCTTCGGTGCGATTCTGGTGGCCTTGATCGCCTTTGCGCTGATGCGTGATACGCCGCAGTCCTGTGGGCTGCCGCCGATCGAAGAGTACAAAAACGACTACCCGGACGACTATTCGGAAAAAGCGGAAGAAGAGCTGACCGCCAAGCAAATCTTCATGCAGTATATTTTGCCGAACAAACTGCTGTGGTACATCGCCGTCGCCAACGTGTTCGTGTATCTGCTGCGTTACGGCATTCTGGACTGGTCGCCGACCTACCTGAAGGAAGTGAAGCACTTCGCGCTGGATAAATCGTCCTGGGCCTACTTCCTGTATGAATACGCCGGTATTCCGGGCACGCTGCTGTGCGGCTGGATGTCGGACAAGGTGTTCAAGGGTAATCGCGGCGCTACCGGCGTGTTCTTTATGACGCTGGTGACCATCGCCACCATCATTTACTGGCTCAATCCGGTCGGCAACCCAGGCATCGATATGGCATGCATGATCACCATCGGCTTCCTGATCTATGGCCCGGTGATGCTGATTGGCCTGCACGCGCTGGAGCTGGCACCGAAAAAAGCCGCCGCACCGCCGCTGGCTTCACTGGACTGTTCGGTTATCTGGGCGGCTCGGTCGCGGCCAGCGCCATCGTCGGCTATACCGTTGACTTCTTCGGTTGGGATGGCGGCTTTATGGTGATGATCGGCGGCAGCATCGGTGCAGTATTACTGCTGCTGCTGACCATGATCAGCGAAAGAAAACACCACGCGGCCATTGCAGCCAAACGCGGTTAACCGTCACAGAAATAACGCATTATATCAAGGCCGCTCTGCGGCCTTTTTACTACCCTGCCCACTCATGGAGAAGATTATGCGGACTCATGTCAAAGCCCTGCTGACAGGGATCATGTTAGCGACGTCGATCGGCGGTATCGCCCAGGCTGCCGACAAGGTGGTGATCGCCCACCGTGGCGCCAGCGGCTACCTGCCAGAGCACAGCCTGCCGGCAAAAGCCATGGCCTATGCCCAGGGCGCCGATTTCCTCGAGCAGGATCTGGTGATGACCAGGGACGACCAACTGGTGGTGCTGCATGACCACTATCTCGATCGGGTCACCGACGTGGCGCAACGCTTCCCGGATCGCGCACGCAAAGACGGTCGTTACTACGCCATCGACTTTACGCTGGCGGAAATCAAGTCGCTGAAGTTCAGCGAAGGCTTTGACATCAAGGACGGTAAGCAGGTACAGAGCTACCCGGGCCGTTTCCCGATGGGCAAGTCGGACTTCCGCGTGCATACCTTCCAGGAAGAAATCGAATTCGTACAGGGACTGAATCACTCCACCGGCAAGAACATCGGCATTTACCCGGAAATCAAGGCGCCGTGGTTCCACCGGCAGGAAGGCAAGGACATTTCCAGCAAGGTGCTGGCGGTATTGAAGCAATACGGTTACACCGGCAAGAACGACAACGTGTATTTGCAATGCTTCGATGCCAACGAGCTCAAACGCATCAAGAACCAGCTGGAACCGAAGATGGGTATGGATCTGAAGCTGGTGCAGCTGATCGCCTATACCGACTGGAACGAGACTTACGAGCAAAAGGCCGATGGCAGCTGGGTCAACTACGATTATGACTGGATGTTCAAGCCGGGGGCAATGAAGCAGATCGCCCAGTACGCCGATGGTATCGGGCCGGACTATCACATGCTGGTAAACGCCGATCTTTCAAAACCTGGCCACGTCGTGCTGACCGACATGGTGAAAGAGGCGCACGCCAGCAAGCTGGCAGTGCATCCGTTTACCATTCGCGCCGACGCGCTGCCGAAATACGTTACCGACGTAAACCAGTTGTACCAGGTGATTTACAACCAGGCCGGCGTTGACGGCGTCTTCACCGACTTCCCGGACAAGGGCGTGCAGTTCCTGCAAAAACAGGGGCAGCATCAATAAAAAAAACGGGGCGCTTTGGCGCCCCGGCTATTAGCGCAGAAACATCTCGCGCAGGTAGTGCGGCACCGCGTCGTCAATATTGGAACCGATCACTTCCAACTGTGGCAGCTTGTCTTTCAGACGCTGATGCGCGTCGCGCATGATGCAGCCCTTGCCTGCCATCGACAGCATTTCCAAATCGTTCATTCCATCGCCAAACGCAATGCACTCCTTCAGCGAATAGCCGATGATCTTCGCCACTTCTTCCAGTGCATGGCCCTTCGACACGCCGCCGGCCATCACTTCCAGACAGGTCGGGAACGAAAAGCTGACGTTGACCCGGTCGCCCCAGCGCGCATTGATGGCATCTTCCAGCGTCAGCAACTTGTCATGATCGTCACAGGTGTAATACACCTTGCATACCCCATCGGTCTCCAGCAGGCCCGGCTCAAACAGCTGGTACTTGAAGACCGATTCGCGGAAGAACTCTTTTTGCTCCGGGCTTTCGCGGTCGATAAACCAGTCGTCGTTGCGATAAACGTTGGTGGTGATATCCGGATCGTTGTACTTCATCCCATACAGATCGCGCGCAATATCACTGTCCAGATTGTGGCTGAAGATCAGTTCACCGGCGGTGTTATGCACCCGCGCGCCGTTGGAGGTGATCATAAAGGCGCTGATCTCAAGGTTGTCGCGGATCTGCGAAACGTCGATGTGATGGCGGCCGGTAGCGAAAACAAAGTGAACGCCTCGCTGGGTCAGCAGCTTCAGGGTCTCTTTGGCGTAAGGCGACAGCGTATGGTCGGGGGGATAGCAGCGTGCCATCCAAATCGGAAGCGACGACGTGATACATAGCGTTATGTTCTAACCTCTGATGGAGTTGTCGGCGGTAGGGTTACCACCTAAGTGTTGAGCAAAGAAACGCAGGATTGCGTTCAGTGCTTCGGCGCGCATCGCGTCCCGCTCAAACAGGATCTCATGGCGAGCGCCGTTGATAACCCGCGGTTTCTCCCCCTCGCAAGGGTGCCCCGCGTCTGACAATGCCTGACAAAAAGCCCGATGGGAACGGTTGTCGACCACCCGATCCTCGCTGGCTTGCAATAATAAGAGTGGCGTGGTGATCTGCGCTGCGCCGGCAATCGCCTGTTGCCCGGCCAGTATACTTTCCCGCACCCAGTGGTAGGTCGGCCCACCCAACTGTAGCTCGGGATAATCGGCATAATAGCGTACCGCGCGCCGATAGCGCTCGCGACTGTGGGGTCAGCATGTTGACCACGTACGGCAATGGCCGCCACTGGCCGGTACCGACCGCATAGTAATCACGGATGCCGGGGTGTTTTTCCGCCCAGTTGAGGATGCGGCTCGCCATCCAGCCCGGCATCGGTAATATAATACCGAACATCGGCGCACACAGCGCGGCTGCGTCAAACGCCTGCGGCTGGCGAGCCAAAAACTGAGCCAGTATCGCGCCCCCCATCGAATGCGCCAACGCAACCCGTTGCCGATAGCCGAGCGGTGCCACTTCCTGCTGGTAAAAACGGCTGAAATCCTCAACGTAATCGGCAAAGTTTACCACATGACCACGGTGGGGATCCGCCAGTAAACGGCCGGAACGCCCCTGACCACGGTGGTCGAGGATCATCACATCGTAACCGCAGTGAAACAGATCGTAGGCGACTTCCGGATATTTAACGTAGCTTTCAATGCGGCCGGGGCTGATCACCACCACCCGCTGATGACGCGAAGAACTGAAACGCACAAAGCGGATCGGCACGCCGCCCACGCCGCTGAACTCGCCCTCTTGGCGTTGCCGCCAGAAATCCAGCAATGGCCCGGTCGCAAAAGCGGCAAAGTGCGTTTCGCGGGTTAACCATTCATCAGGGCTGAGTATAAACGACGTCATGAAATGCGGTTTCCTTCACTCGCCAAACGCAGCGCATTGTGGCCTATGGCGTAAAAAATCATACTCG
This sequence comes from Serratia odorifera, assembly GCF_900635445.1. Lineage (NCBI taxonomy): Bacteria > Pseudomonadati > Pseudomonadota > Gammaproteobacteria > Enterobacterales > Yersiniaceae > Serratia > Serratia odorifera. The sequence goes on along the minus strand of NZ_LR134117.1, from coordinate 1,789,110 downwards.
CGTATTGTGATGCACATCTTACAAAAAGTGACGCAATACCGGCGTATTGTGGCATAAAACGGCGCTTTGAGGGAGTTTCGCAATGACCGTAGACTGGTGGCTGACCTATCTGGTCACCACGATTATCCTCAGTTTGTCCCCCGGTTCGGGTGCCATCAACACCATGAGCACCGGCATCAGTCACGGTTATCGCGGCGCAGCGGCTTCCATTGCCGGGTTGCAGCTCGGGCTGAGCATCCACATTGTGCTGGTCGGCATCGGGCTCGGCGCGCTGATTTCACAGTCACTACTGGCGTTCGAAATGTTGAAATGGCTTGGCGCCGCTTATCTGGTATGGCTCGGCATCCAGCAGTGGCGCGCCGCCGGTGCGCTGGATCTGCATACGCTAGCCGGCAGCATGCCGCGCCGTCGTTTGTTCCGCCGCGCGGTGCTGGTCAACCTGACCAACCCGAAGAGCATCGTGTTTCTGGCCGCGCTGTTCCCGCAGTTTATCCTGCCCAATCAGCCGCAGGCCGAGCAGTACCTGGTGCTCGGCGTCACCACCGTGGTGGTGGATATCCTGGTCATGATCGGCTATGCCACGCTGGCCACGCGTATCGCCCGCTGGCTGAAGACGCCGCGCCAGATGCAGTTGCTCAACCGCATCTTTGGCTCGCTGTTCATTCTGGTGGCGGGACTGCTGGCGACCGCCAGAAAGGTCTGACAAGGTGACAAACAGGCGAGTGGCCGCGGCGCCAAAGCCCGCACGCCCCGCCCGATAACACGGCCTAGCGGGTAAAGATCAGGTGCAAGCCAAATCCGGTGAACAACACCCCCGCCAGCCCGTCGATCCATTTCGCCAGTCGCTGATAGCCACGGCGCATCGCCGGCAGCGCAAACACCACGGCGACCAGACTGAACCAGACAAAGGTTTCAGCCACAATCAGCAGGAACAGCCCCCAGCGCGCGCCAGCGCCGACGTCGTCGCCGACAAACAGCGAGAACACGCTGCCGAAGTAAATCACCGCCTTCGGGTTGGATAGGTTGGTCAGCAGGCCGCGGATAAAGCTGCGGCCAGGTTTTGGTAACGCCACCTGAACCTCGCTGCTGGCCGTTGGCCCGGCGTTTTGCGCGCGGGCAGAGCGCAGCAGTTGCCAGCCCATCCAGCACAGGTAAATCCCGCCGCCGACCATGATGACCTGATGCAGCCAGGCCATTTTCTGCAGGATCAGGTGCAGCCCCATCAGCGCCACGCCGGCCCAGACCACAATGCCCAGCGAAATACCGAGCACCCCCATCATCGCTTCGCGACGGGAGCGGCTGGCCGCAGTCTGGGAGACAAAAAAGAAATCCGGCCCCGGACTCATCAGCGCAATCAGGTGCACCAGCGCCACCGTCAGAAACAGCATCAGCATTTTCAGTGATTCCTAGTCGTCGTCATTATCGAGATGGTCGCGGATCATCGCCATAAACGGCGAACCAAAGCGCTCCAGTTTGCGTTGCCCTACCCCGTTGACGCTGAGCAGTTCACTGGCCTTGGTCGGCATCTGCTCGGCCATTTCCAGCAGCGTGGTATCGTTGAACACCACGTAGGGCGGAATGTTTTCTTCGTCGGCAATAGATTTGCGCAGCTTGCGCAATTTGGCAAACAGTTTGCGATCGTAGTTGCCGCCGTAGGTTTTCTGACTGCCGCCGCTGCGCGGCTTCAGGCTCTGAATTCGTGGCACTGCCAGTTGCAACGGCACTTCACCGCGCAGCACCGGGCGCGCGGCTTCGGTGAGCTGTAGCGCCGAGTGCAGGGCAATATTTTGCGTAATGAAGCCCAGATGAATCAGTTGGCGCAGTACGCTGGTCCAGTGTTCGGTAGTGTGATCGCGGCCAATGCCGTACACCGGCAATTTGTCGTGGCCGAACTCGCGAATGCGCTGGTTGTTGGAACCACGCAGTACTTCGACCACGTAGCCGATGCCGAACCGCTGTCCAACGCGGCCAATCGCTGATAGCGCCTTGCGCGCATCCTCCAGTCCGTCGTAGCGTTTTGGTGGATCGAGACAAATATCGCAGTTACCGCAGGCCTGCTGCTTGCCTTCGCCAAAGTAGTTCAACAACACCAGACGACGACAGGTTTGCGCCTCGGCAAACGCGCTCATTGCGTTCAGCTTATGCCGTTCAATGTCCAGTTGCTGGCCGGCCGGTTTTTCCTCCAGACAGCGACGCAACCAGGCCATATCGGCCGGGTCGTATAACAGAATGGCTTCCGCCGGTAAGCCGTCGCGCCCGGCGCGGCCGGTTTCCTGATAATAGGATTCGATGTTGCGAGGAATGTCAAAATGCACCACAAAGCGCACGTTGGGCTTGTTGATCCCCATGCCAAAGGCGACGGTGGCTACCACCACCTGCAAATCATCACGCTGGAACGCCTCCTGCACCTGGGCACGGCGCTCGTTGTCCAGCCCGGCATGGTATGCCGCAACGCTCAGACCGCGGCTTTGCAGGCGCGCGGTGGTGTCTTCCACCTTGGCGCGGCTGTTGCAATAAATGATGCCGCTTTTGCCGCGCTGATCCTGCACAAAGCGCCAAAGCTGGTCGAGCGGCTTGAACTTCTCCACCAGCGTGTAGCGGATGTTCGGTCGGTCGAAGCTGCTGACCTGCACCAACGGATCGTGCAGCGCCAGCAGGCGGGTAATGTCGCCGCGTGTCGCCTCGTCGGCGGTGGCGGTCAGGGCAATCACCGGCATCGTGGGGAAGCGCTGCTTCAACTGGCCAAGCGCCCGGTATTCCGGGCGGAAATCGTGCCCCCACTGCGAAATGCAGTGCGCTTCGTCCACCGCCAGCAGTGCCGGTTGGCAATGGTCGAGCAGGTCGAGGAAGCTGTCCATCATCAGCCGTTCGGGGGCGATATACAGCAGCTTCACATCGCCGCGGCGGCAACCGGCCATCACCTCAAGCTGCTGCTCGCGCGTCTGGGTAGAGTTGTAGCAGGCCGCAGACACCCCATAGGCCAGCAATTGGTCGACCTGATCCTTCATCAACGAAATCAACGGGGAAACCACCAGCGTCAGCCCGTCCATCACCAGCGCCGGGATTTGGTAGCATAACGATTTACCGCCGCCGGTCGGCATCACCACCAGGCAGTCCTGCCCGTTGATAGCCGCATTGATAATCGTTTGTTGTCCCGGACGGAATTGCTGATAGCCGAAGGTGTCACGTAACACCTGTTCTGCCAGCAACTCTCTGTTTATCACTGCTGCGGTAGACACACACTTCCCCATTTTTATCGCAGCGGCGCATCAACGCACCGCTTTTATGACTGCCAGATTACATAATATCGTTAAGCATGACACCAACGCCAACCCGTGTCTGCCGGAAGTTGTAGTCGATCAGCGATTCGCCGTAACCGCTGAACACCTGGGTGTAGAAGCGTACGTGCTTGGTGATCGGGTAACTCCAGCCCAGTTCCGCGCCGCCGAAACCGCTGTTCCAGTTATAATGGCCGTCAACGCTGAACACGCTGTCACCCCAGGCATAACCCACCTTCAGGCGGTAATAGCCCATGTACTTGGTGATGTCCGGGTTATCGTCGCTGCTGGCGCTTTCCGAAAAGCGCAGCCACGGTTTAACGTCCACCTGCCAGTTGCCGTTTTGCGCCATCAGGCGCGCATAGGCGCGGTTCCAACTGCGGGAGGTGGGCTCCGAACGGCCGTTGGACTGATGGTTGAGGCCGATTTCCACGTCGCGCAGCGTCCAGCCGGCGAAGCTGTAATCGGTCGCCCAGCCAAGGAACACCTGCGGTTCGTAGTTGGTTTCACGGAACGGCGAAGACTGGCCGCTGTTGGATAACTGCCACCACGAGCGCTGAGTATAGGACGCACCGAGCACCGAGTTTTCACCGGCAATGCCGCGCCACAGCGGGAACGCCAGGCTGAGCTGGAACTTCACCTCGTCCTTGCGCGCTTTATCCGACCAGTTGTAGGTTTCGATGGCTTCTTTGTTGAGATCGCTGGTATCGGTGTACAACACATAGTTGGTATCGTATGGATACAGCGTGAACGGATTATCATGTGATTGCAGCATGTTGGCGATAATGCTGCCGCGTACTGCCGGTTTATCATGTATTTCTTGTTCTTTGGCTTCTTCGGCCTGCACCAGCGTCGGCGCCAACAGCATCGCCAAAATAACCCCTGACAGAATGCGCATAACTTCATCACTCCAGCAAAATAAAAACATACCCTGAAAGAAAAAACAGGCCATTTTACACACAAAGCGCGCTTTACAGCAGTGCGGAATGCTTTTATTGGATTAGTCTGGAAAGCAACAAAGGTTAAGCATAAAATCAACAAACCATTAACCTGGACTGACCAGTAGCTTATACCGTCAAACCAACAAGAAGAATCAATGCCATGTCGACCACACCTCTTACCCTGGAAGCCGCCCGCCAGAAGATCGGCGAAATCTTTGTTTATCACATGCCGTTCAACCGCGAACTGGGGTTGGAACTGCGGCGTTTTGACGATGACTGCGTGGAGCTGACCTTCACCAATCAGGCCAAACTGGTGGGCAACGCCGCCCAGCGTATCCTGCACGGCGGGGTGATCGCCTCGGTGCTCGACGTCGCCGCCGGACTGGCCTGCGTCGGCAGCGTGCTGATGCGACAGGATCCGCTGATAGAACAAGAGCTGGCCGCACGTCTGGCGCGCATGGGCACCATCGACCTGCGGGTGGACTATCTGCGTCCTGGCCGCGGCGAGCATTTCGTCGCCTCCGCCACGGTATTGCGCAGCGGCAATAAGGTGGCGGTAGCCCGCGTCGAACTGCACAACCACGACGGCCTGCATATCGCCAGCGCTACCGCCACGTATCTGGTGGGGTGATTGTGCCCGGTGAGTGACTTCAGTACACTCACCACATCTTCGGTTTTACCTTCAGAGTAACGTCATGGACGCACAACAGACGCGGCAGGGCATCTTCTTTGCTCTGGCCGCCTATTTTATTTGGGGCATCGCCCCGGTGTATTTCAAACTGATCCAGCAGGTGCCGGCCGACGAGATCCTGACCCATCGGGTGATCTGGTCGTTCTTCTTTATGCTGGGGTTGATTTCGCTCGGCCATAACTGGAAGAAGGTGCGCGCCGCCTGCCAAAACCGCAAACGCCTGCTGTTGCTGGCGCTGACCGCGGTGCTGATCGGCGGCAACTGGCTGTTGTATATCTGGGCGGTGAATAACCATCATATGCTGGAAGCCAGCCTCGGCTACTTTATCAACCCGCTGGTCAACGTGCTGCTGGGCATGCTGTTTCTTGGCGAGCGTTTCCGCCGTATGCAATGGGTTGCGGTGGCGCTGGCGTTTACCGGTGTGCTGGTGCAGCTCTGGCAGTTTGGTTCGCTACCGATTATCGGACTGGGGCTGGCGTTCAGCTTTGCGTTCTACGGCCTGCTGCGCAAGAAAATCGCCATCGACGCGCAAACCGGCATGCTGATCGAAACCCTGTGGCTGCTGCCGGTCGCGGCGGTGTATCTGTTCGTTATCGCCGACAGTGCAACCAGCCACCTCACTGCCAATCCCTGGTCGCTGAACCTGCTGCTGGTCGCGGCTGGCATCATCACCACCGTGCCGTTGCTGTTCTTCACCGCCGCCGCGACCCGGCTACGGCTGTCGACGCTGGGTTTCTTTCAATACCTCGGTCCAACGTTGATGTTCCTGCTGGCGGTGACCTTCTACGACGAAACCATCGGCCAGGACAAACTGGTGACCTTCGGCTTTATCTGGGCGGCGCTGCTGCTGTTCATCCTCGACGCCCTGTATACCCAACGCCGGTTACGTTGATGCCGGCGCGGCGCGGTTGGAGATAAACCGCGCCATCGCCGGGCCGGTCAGCAGAATGGTAAACAACCGCAACGTCTGCATCGCCATCACGAAAGACATATCCACCCGGCTACCCGCCGCAATAATCGCCACCGTGTCCAACCCTCCCGGGCTGGTGGCGAGATAGGCGGTCATGATATCCACCGGCAGGAACCAGGTCAGCATCCACGCCAGCAGGCCGCAAAACAGCATCAATGCCACAATCGACACCACCATTTGCGGCAACGTGCGCAACGCCAGTAAAAAGATCGGCCGGGTAAAACGCAAACCGACGCTCCAGCCAATCAGGGTATAGGCCAGAGCCAGCAGCCATTCGGGGATCTGCAACGCCATCACGCCGCTCGAGTGCAGCGTTGCGCCAACCATCATCGGCAACAGCAGCGCGCCGGAAGGAATACGCAGGCGCGGCCCCAGCCAGGCACCGCCGGCCGCTACCGCCAGCGTTGCGATGAAACGCCAGTCGAGCGGCGGAAACCAGACCAGCGTTGCACTGCCCTGCCCGGCTTCATCCCCCAGCCCGATACGCGCCACCGCCGCCGCCGCGGTGGCGACAAACAGCACCCGCAGGTATTGCATAAACGCCACCAGCCGTACGTCGGCGCCAAAATCGCCGGCCATCGCCACCATTGCCGACGCCCCGCCGGGTGACGCGCCCCAGGCGCCGGTCGAACCGGGCAGATCGCTGAAACGCACCAGACACCAACCGGAAACGCCGCTGGCCAGCAGCGTGGCGATCAACACCAGCAGTACCAGCGGCCAGTCGGCAAACAGCGGCGTGAGAATGGCGGGCGAGAGGCTTTGCGCAATCATGCAGCCCAACACCGCCTGAGCGGCGATAAATAGCGGCGCGGGAATGCGCACTGAGGCACCAAGCAACCCCATCGCTACGCCGACGATCATCGGGCCCAGTAATAAAGCGGCGGGAATATGAAATGTTTGCAGGCCAAAGCCCAGCGCCAGCGACGCCAGCAGCAGGATCAGCCATTGCACTACAGCGGGGAACCTCGCCATGAAAACGTATGCCTTAAATCAGTACGCAGGCAACTATCTTAGCAGGCGAACAATCGCAAATCACTGACAACGCTTTGCCGCCGGCATCAAGCGGGCAGCCCCCGAGTGGAGGCGCCATCGAAAGGTGTGCGCGCCACCGCGGGGCGACCGGTTGGCGTTACGGTTACAGCCAGTTCCTGCGTTTGAAGTACAGATACGGGGCCAGACCGGCCAGGATCATCAGGCCAATCGCCCCCGGATAGCCAAACGACCACTTCAGTTCCGGCATGAATTCGAAGTTCATGCCGTAGCTGGACGCCACCAGCGTTGGCGGCAGGAATACCACCGAGACCACCGAGAAAATCTTGATAATGCGGTTCTGTTCGATATTGATAAAGCCCATCGCCGCCTGCATCAGGAAGTTGACCTTCTGGAACAGCGATTCGTTGTGCGGCAGCAAGGATTCGATATCGCGCAGCACTTCACGCGCCTGCTCCAACTGGCCGGTTGGCAACCGCGCCTTGCGCACCAGGAAGTTCAGCGCGCGCTGGGTATCCATCAGACACAGGCGCACTTTCCAACCGATGTCTTCCAGCTCTGCCAGCGTCGACAGCGCTGCATCATATTCATCACCCTGATGACCTTCCATGATCACCCGGCTAAGCTTTTCCAGATCGCTGTAGATGTTTTCGATCTCGTCTGCCAACTGTTCGATTTTGGTTTCAAACAGATCCAGCAGCAGCTCGTAAGCGTTGCCGTCAACCATCATCTGGTTGCGAGCGCGCATGCGGTACAGGCGAAACGCCGGCAGTTCCCGTTCGCGCAGGGTATATAAACGGCCGTCGCGGATGGTGAAGGCCACGGTGGAGTTGCCGGCATGGTCTTCGGCATCCTCGAAATAGAAGAAGGAGTGAATGTGCAAACCGTCTTCGTCTTCGAAGAAACGCGCAGAGGCTTCGATGTCATCCAGCTCCGGCCGGGTCGCCAGGCTCTGGCCCAGCTCATTCTGCACGCGGTCGCGCTCGCCTTCTTCCGGTTCGACCAAATCCACCCACAGCGAGGTGGTCAGGTCTTCGGCGTCATCCAGTTCCAGACGGGATAAGCGGCTGTTATCTAATTTGAAAGCGCTTAGCATGTGCCAAAACTCCCTTATGATGGGGGGCAGACAACGCGTTGAAGCACAGAAACCGAGGGGGATAATGGCCCGCTCGTTTCAGACCATGTACAGATCTGTCTCAGAGCGACACACAAAGGGGGTCGCCGACAACCACGAAGGCCATCAGCAGAATGGGATAGCCTTAGAAGTTGTACCTGTTGAAATCCAGGTCAATGAGCCAGTATCTACTGGGTGTGTCCAAGGCGAATGTCCTCATTATTAATCGTGCGCGCATGTTACGCCGAGAAGAAAAAGCCTGTCAACACGTTAGACAGGATAATCGCGCAACAATTCACCGCGATGACAGGGCGGTGAAAACTGTGGTTCAACCGCAGATAAACGCCGGCGGGAAAGCGGCGCTTATCGCTGGCCGCGGCGAGGGAAATTGCTAAAATCAGCGCCACATTTTGCCTGCGGATTGAACCGATGAAACTGATTACCGTTGCTGATTTGAATGCCATGAGCGAACAGGCGGCGCAATTGCCGCGCCTGCGCAGCCACCGCACGTTGCATGACGCGTTAGCCGATCCGGTACAGCGGCTGGCCATCGCCATGGAGCCGGGCACCTATATCCGCCCGCACCGCCACCCGCATACCTGGGAACTGCTGATGCCGTTGCGCGGTCGCTTCGTGGTGCTACAGTTCGATAACGGCGGCACGGTGACCCGGCGCACGCTGCTGGAGCGGCGAAAACAGAGTATTGGAAATGCCTGCTGGCACCTGGCATGCGGTGCTGTCTCTCGACGCGGGCGGCGTGATTTTTGAAGTCAAACAGGGGCCGTATCAACCGCTGTCGGAGGCGGACTGTATGCCATGGGCGCCGCCCGAAGGCGGCGACGGCGTGGATGAGCTAATGCGTTGGTACGCCAGCGCGCAACTGGGTGAGCACTACACACGCTGACGCCGTCGCGGCCGCCGATCGTCAGTCGGTTTCCAGCTTGGCGTAGGCCGCCACCAGCCATTTGATGCCTTCGCCCTGGAAGGCGATCTGCAAGCGGCTGTGTTCGCCGCTGCCTTCCAGGTTGACGATGGTGCCTTCGCCAAATTTGGGATGACGCACGCGCTGACCCAGTTTGTAGCCGGTGTCGTTTTCAGCGATCGGCGTGCCGATCCGTCGATGGCTGACCGGGCGCGATACGCTGGCGCGCAGGCGAACTTCTTCGATGCACTCCTCCGGGATCTCGCCGATAAAACGCGACGGGCGGTGATACACCTCTTTGCCGTACAGACGGCGGGTTTCGGCGTAGGTCAGCGTCAGCTTTTCCATCGCCCGCGTCAGGCCAACATAGGCCAGGCGACGCTCTTCCTCCAGCCGTCCACCTTCGTCCAGCGACATCTGACTCGGGAACATGCCTTCTTCGACGCCAACGATAAATACCTGTTTGAACTCCAGCCCTTTGGCCGAGTGCAGCGTCATCAATTGCACCGCGTCCTGATACGCATCGGCCTGCCCTTCGCCGGTTTCCAGCGCCGCATGCGACAGAAACGCCTGCAACGGCATCAGATCCTGGTCTTCGTCCTGGTAGCTGAACTGGCGCGTCGCCGTCACCAGTTCCTCAAGGTTTTCAATGCGCGCCTGGCCTTTTTCGCCCTTTTCCTGCTCGTACATGATAAACAGGCCCGAATCGCGGATCACCCGATCGGTCTGCACGTGCAGCGGCATATCGGCAGTTTCATGCGCCAGCGCGTCCACCAGTTCGCTAAAACGCTGCAGGGCAGACGCGGCACGGCCAGCCAGCACCTTGTCCTGCAATAGCGCCCGGGTGGCCTGCCACAGCGTCATCTGCCGATCGCGCGCCGTTTGGCGCACCACGTCCAGCGTGCGGTCGCCGATGCCGCGCGTCGGGGTGTTCACCACCCGTTCAAACGCCGCGTCGTCATTGCGATTGGCAATCAGCCGCAGATAGGCCAGCGCATCCTTGATTTCCTGGCGTTCGAAGAAGCGCATGCCGCCGTAAATGCGGTACGGCATGGCGGTCTGCAACAGCGCTTCTTCCAGCACGCGCGATTGGGCGTTGCTGCGGTAGAGAATTGCGCAGTCGTTCAGCGCCCCGCCGTTGTCCTGCCAGCTCTTGATACGGTTGACCACAAAGCGCGCTTCGTCCAGCTCGTTGAACGCGCAGTAGAGGGAAATCGGCTCGCCCTCGGCGCCGTCGGTCCACAGGTTTTTCCCCATGCGTCCGTCGTTGTTGGCGATCAGCGTGTTGGCAGCCTTGAGGATATTGCTGGTGGAACGGTAATTCTGCTCCAGACGGACGGTTTCGGCACCGGGGAAATCCTTCAGGAAGCGCTGGATGTTCTCTACCTGCGCACCGCGCCAGCCATAGATTGACTGATCGTCGTCGCCAACGATCATCACATTGGCGCGATCGCCCGCCAGCAGGCGGATCCAGGCGTACTGGATGCGGTTGGTATCCTGGAATTCGTCCACCAGAATATTGGTGAAGCGCTCGCGGTAATGGTTGAGAATGTGCGGCTTGTTCAGCCACAGTTCATGGGCGCGCAGCAGCAGTTCGGCAAAATCCACCAGCCCGGCGCGATCGCAGGCTTCCTGATAGGCCTGATAGATGCGCAGCCAGGTCGCTTCCACCGGATTGCCGTAGCTTTCAATGTGCTGTGGCCGCAGGCCGTCGTCTTTCTTGCCGTTGATGTACCACATCGCCTGACGCGGCGGCCACTGTTTTTCGTCGATATTCAGCGCGCGCACGATGCGTTTGAGCAGGCGTAGCTGGTCTTCGCTGTCGAGTATCTGGAAATCCTGCGGCAGATTGGCGTCCATGTGGTGGGCGCGCAGCAAGCGGTGCGCCAGGCCGTGGAAGGTGCCAATCCACATACCGCCCTGGCTGGTGCCAATCAGCTGCTCGATACGGTGGCGCATTTCCGCCGCCGCCTTATTGGTGAAGGTCACGGCCATGATCGAATACGGCGAGCAGTTCTCTACCGATAGCAGCCAGGCAATGCGATGTACCAGCACCCGGGTTTTTCCGCTGCCCGCGCCTGCCAGCACCAACAGGTTGCTGCGTGGCGCCGCCACGGCTTCGCGTTGTTTATCATTCATGGCTGTTGAGCAGATCGGAAACGTCCATAGGCACCATTAATTGGTAAGGGATAGCCGGCGTTACGCCGGTTTCCACTGGGAATTTATACAGAGTTCTGGCAGGGATTATAACAATGCTGTCAGCGATGCCAACTGCGAAATCTCAATATGTGGCAATAGGCGACTGTCAGCCGCCTGCATCAGGTTGCGCTGCCGATCGTTGATCCAGCAGGCCTGCAAGCCCGAGCGCAGCGCACCGGCAACGTCGGTGGTCAGGTCATCACCGACGTGCAAAATTGCCGCTGGCGCAACCTTCAGCCGTTCAGCAGCCAGATGGTACATATCCTGATAGGGCTTGGCGCGGCCATCCGGCCCGGAGCGCAGCACGAAGCTAAAGTAACCGTCCAGCCCGCACAGCGCCGGATCGGCATTGCCATTGGTGATAGCCACCAACGGATAGCGTTCAGCGAGCGCTTGCAGCGTCTGGTGGGTCGATGCCGGTACGTCGATGCGGCTACGCCACAACGCGAAGTTCTGCATTGCCGCGTCGGCGCCCAGTGCGGCTTCGGCATCGCGTAGCCCCTGCCGGGTCAGCGCCAGATGGATCGCACGCCAGCGCCATTGAGTAACGTCGTGGTAAATTTCCGGATCCTGCTCGCGCAGCTCCATGCGCAGACGGTGAAAATCCGCCGACTGGAAGTGGCTCAATCCCGGGTGATAGTCCTGCAAAAAGGCCACCGATTGCTGCTCGGTCTGCTTAATCACCGGGCGATTATCGTATAAGGTATCGTCCAGATCGAAGGTCAACGCCGCCAACTGGCGCAGCGGGCGGTAAAAATGCATCAGGATTTCCCCCGTTTGGCGCGTGGATGTGCCGCATCATACACGTTGGCCAGATGTTGAAAGTCGAGGTGGGTATAGATTTGGGTGGTGGTCAGGTTGGCATGGCCCAGCAATTCCTGCACCGCGCGCAGATCGCCGCTCGACTCCAGCATATGGGTGGCAAACGAGTGGCGCAGCTTGTGCGGATGAATATGGCTGCTGACGCCCTGCTTGACGCCCCACTCGGCAAAGCGCTTTTGCACGTTGCGCGGTGAAATACGCTTGCCCTGATTGGACAGAAACATGGCATCGTCGCCCGGTGCGAACAGCTCACGCAGCGCCAGCCAGTGTCCCAGCCAGGTCACCGCCGTGCGGCCAATCGGCAGTTTGCGTTCTTTGCTCCCCTTACCCATTACCCAGACTTCGCCGGCGGCCATATCGACGTGGCGACAATCCAGCCCGACCAGTTCGGACAGACGCAGCCCGGCGCCGTACATCACTTCCAACATGGCGCGATCGCGCACCGCCAGCGGATCGTTTAGATCGATCTCCAACAGTTGGCCCATTTCATCAACGTCGATGTTTTTGGGTAAATGACGGCCGCTACGCGGCGTGCGGATGCCCTTGGCCGGGTTGGCGACTATCTGCCCCTGGCTGACCAGCCAGTCGAGGAAGCTGCGCAGCGCGGAAAGCCGTAACGCCAGACTGGAAGATTGCAGGCCGGCGCGTTTGCTGCGCGCCGCCAGCTGGCGTACGGTAACGGCATCCAACTGACGCCATTCGCTGACGCCCAGTTCGGCTGCCAGCGCTATTAGCGCCTGTAACTGGCGAGAGTAGCTGATTTGCGTCAGCGGACTGAGCTGACGTTCGACCTTGAGATAACGCAGAAAAGCGTCAACCGGCGGTTGCAGGCTGGCCGCTAGCGGCGGAGTCATGCGCGTTCGATCCAGCGTTCCAGTAGTTCCGGCAACATGCGCGCCAGCTGATTGAGCATCACGGTGCCCATGCCGGCTTGATAATGCTGCGTATCGCGACTGCTGAATATCACCATGCCCAGATCGCCGTTGGCGCCCAGTAGCGACAGGGCCACCGAACCCACCTGCTTGGCCTGTGGCAACAGCAGCAGCAGCTCAGGGCCGTTCAGGCTGCCAAGAAAATGATGTTCATCCCCCCAGGCGCTGGATACGCAGCGGTTCAAACGCCGAACGCGACAGGCCCAGGTGGGTGAAGTCCGACGGCGCACCGATGTTCCAGCTGTCGTTGAACAGGCGGATATTGGCCCCAGCCAGACCGAAGCCGCGCGCCCAGCGTTGCAGGCGGTTGAGCAGGTCTTGCAGACTGTCGGCGGTCGCCAGATTGGCCTGCAGATGCAACAGACTGCCAAACAGGGTTTCATTGGCGCTGGCCTGCTCCATCAGCAGGGTGATTTCTTCTTCCAGCCGATTGATGTGGTTACGCTGACGCGCCAGGTGCCATTCCACCAGCGACACGGTACCGCGCACCGGATGCGGCACGCGCATCTGCTCCACCTGCCGCGCATTGCGAATAAAGAAATCGGGATTTTGCCGCAGGTACTGCATTACGGCGTCGTCATCAAGCTCAATGGCCTCGACGGCCTGGTCCTCAACGCTTTTCATAAATGAATAAATCCGTCATAAACATGGGTTGCCGGACCGGTCATAAACAGCGGCGTACCCGGCCCTTTCCAACGTATATGCAGGCTGCCACCCGGCAGTTCTACATGTACCTCTTCTGACAGCAATTCCTGTTGAATCCCTACTGCCACGGCGGCACAAGCGCCGCTGCCGCAGGCCTGCGTTTCACCGGCACCGCGCTCGTAAACGCGCAGCTTGATGCGATCGCGACTGACCACCTGCATGAAACCGATATTGGCGCGCTCAGGAAAACGTTCGTGGCTTTCCAGTACCGGGCCAAGCAATTCTACTTTGGCGGTTTTTACATCATCTACCTGCAAAACACAATGTGGATTGCCCATCGATACCACGCCGGCCAACACCGTGTGTTCCGCAGCGCGCATGATGTAGGTTTTTTCCGCCTTGGCGGCGCGAAACGGCACCGTCTGGGGATCAAAATTCGGTTCGCCCATGTTGACGCACACCAGATCGTCGTCGGTCACGCTCAATACCATGCGGCCGGTTTGGGTGCTGACGCGAATATCGCGTTTGTTGGTCAGCCCCTTGAGACGCACGAAGCGGGCAAAACAGCGCGCACCGTTGCCGCACTGCGCCACTTCACTGCCGTCGGCATTAAAAATGCGGTAGTGGAAATCGAGCTCCGGATCGTATGGCGGTTCCACCACCAGTAGCTGGTCAAAACCGATGCCTAAATGCCGATCGGCCAGCCGGCGGATCAGCTCAGGTGAGAAATAGACATTCTGTGTTACGGCATCGACCATCATAAAGTCGTTGCCCAGACCGTGCATTTTGGAGAACTGCATATCATACTCCGCTATCTGGACGCGCTCTGCCCATCATACTGCAAGCCGCCTTGCCGCTAGCCTACGCTCCCTGGCCACATGGCCAGCGCCAGCCTTGCTCACGCCGGTCTGCGACCGATTTGCCACCACGCCACCGCCGCGCTGCAACTTGCCTTCTTTTGGGTATACACTGTGTGCTAGCGCCCGGCACCGCGCATCGCGTTACTCTGCGCTCATCGACGGTTTTTGCTGTGAACCAGAAAGATCCTGCTGGTTCTTCTGTACGTGATCGCCAGTCGTCACCGGCGGCGTGGCCGGTTTTTGCGTTGCCGGATCGGCCGGTGGGAAGTACAGCGGCCCTTTCAGACCGCAACCGGAAAGCCCGGCGAGCGTCACTGCCAGCAGCGCATAGCGTAGTTGTTTTTTCATTTGCATTAATGCCTGTAATCCATGCATCCAAGCTCTCTATAATCGGTAGATGGATCATGAAAAGCAATAGGAATTGAATATGAACGACAGTGAGTTTCACCAGTTGGCTGACCAACTGATGCTTAATATCGAAGAGACGCTGGATGATTTCGATGGCGATGCCGACATCGATTACGAAACCAACGGCGGCGTGATGACGCTAAGTTTCGAAAACGGCACCAAAATCGTCATCAACCGCCAGGAGCCGTTGCACCAGGTCTGGCTGGCGACCAAGGCCGGCGGTTATCACTTTAACTACCGCGACGGCGACTGGATCTGCGATCGCAGCGGCCAGTCGTTTTATGCGTTGCTGAACGAAGCCGCCAGCACGCAGGCCGGGGAGTCGGTGCGCTTCGCCTGATTGCACTGGCCGTGGGGAACAGGGTGGCGTAAATGCTGCCCTGTTCCCTCGGAGTCAATGCAGTTGGTACTGCTGTTTTAGCGGCTGCGGCGCACTGCCATCGGGCACCGTGATGCACAGGCTCGACAGGGTGCTGCTGCGGAAAGGGATCACCTGCGTGCGGTCATCGATCTGCACGATCTGATAGAACTGCGGCAGGTTGAAGTTGATAAAGCTGGAACCGTAGGTAAAGCGATCGTGTGAGGACGAATAGAAGCGGCTAACGTCACGCACCAACTCCTCTTTGCTGCCTTCACAGTGGTGGTAGACCTCAACCCCGATTCGACTCATCCAGAATATAGATGTTGAAGCCTTTATCATCGGTGGTGTCTTCGAAGAAGAACTGGATGATGCCTTCGCTGGCGAAGCCATCGACCACCGGCGGCAGATGCACCTGATCGGTTTCAACCTTGATCGACAGGCCGTGCAGCTTGTTGTTGGAAATCGCGCCATAAAATTCCACCGCGTTTTCCAGTTTTTGCACCGATACGCTTAACCGTTCGAAGAACAGCCCCCAGGTCTGACCGGCAACCCGCACCGCCTTGAAGCGCCCTGGCTCCAGGCGGGTGCTGGAAAGCCGCAGCTCGATGCATTCGGTTACCAACTGCTGAATACGGGTGCGGATCAGGCCACGCAAATGCTGGCTGTAACAGAACACCTCCACCGATTCCGGCGGCGCCGCATCCTGATGCATTTTACCCAGAATGGTTTTCAACGCCTCCAGCACCGGACTGCTCACCGCTGAAATGCAGCGTACGCACCTCGTTCCATGAATTGCGGTACAGCAGATCGATACTGCCCACCAGACATTGCTGCTGCTGGCCAAAGCTGAATACGTCAAGCTTGCGGAAATCGAAGTGCACCACCTGATTGCGGAACGCGGCGGTCGGATCGTTTTCCAGATTGACGATAATCGCCAAATGGCGAATTTCGCACGGGCTGTACAGCGCCTTTGGCGTCGGTGCCGGCAGGCGCAGCGGGAAGCTGTGCGAGACGTCGGCCACCAGTTCCTGCAGCTTGGCGGTGTCACAGAGATTGCCGCTTTTGATATGCAGTCGGGTGCGGGAAGTCAGTAAGCCATTGAAGTACGCCCAGGCCACCAGCTTGTTCAGGTAGCGGTTATATTCCAATGGCTGATGGCTGACGATCGAATCCATGGCCGGCGCCTGATTGTACAGGTACCAACCGGTGCGGTTGGCACGGCCAATCGGCACATGAATAAAGGTCAAATCGCTTTCCGACAGGTCCGGAGAAATCTGCGGGTTAACCAGCGTCACCTTGCCCGGCAGCGCTTCAAACGCGGCATACAGCTTGCGAGTCAGCACGCCGATATCCTGCGGGCTAGCGCTGACGCTCAGGTTGTTGCGACGCGCGAAACGAATCAGATTGCGATAGCTCTGCATCATCGCATCAAGCAGTTCGTTGTGTGCTTCACGCACCCGTTCGATCTTCCAGTTGGCGCGGTTATCCAGCATTTCCAGACGGGCGTCATCCCAGCCCCCATTCGCTGACCAGCTGGCCGAGTATTTCACGCCGCCAACCGACGCTGGTTTTGGCCTGCGACAGCTTTTCACAGACTTTGAGATAGAAACAGCGGCGTACCAGATCGAGGCGGGTGGTATCGTTGATTTGCGTGAGATAATGCGTAACGCGTTCCAGCATCATGCAATAGGAGTCAAGGGCCGAAACAGACGATTTCACCTTGATGCAGCCGCTGCTTGATATGCGTTGCCAGCAGTTGCGTATTGGGATATTCCCAGGAGTAGGCTTCCAGCCAACAGCGTTTTTCAACACCGCCTTGTACGGCGAGTCGATGCTTTTATACAGTTGCCACAGGCTGGCGCCAAAGTATTCTTCCGCCGACAGGGTGCTCAGGCCGCCCAGATCCAGCCATTCGTTCGGCGTTAATGCCCCCTGGGCATACAGCGACAAAACGTATTCATCGTAATGGGCTTCTTCTTCGCACGGCACCATATTCCATAGAATACGCTTGCCGGCCAGGCGCACCGCGGTGCGATAGAATTCGTCGAGCAACAGGATATGCTGGGTAGAACCGCAGTCTTCGCCGCCCAGGTTGCCGCTTTCATTATGGCGGAATCTGTTTTCATCAATCAGGAAGAAGCTGACTTCCACGCCCATCCGATGCCGCCCACTTCTCCAGCAGGCTGCATTTTTGCTGGAGCCGGTTACGCTCTTTCATTATCGAGCCAGGACTGGTGGCATACCCAGATGTCGAGATCCGAGCTGCAACTCTGGCCGATCGATGAAGTGCTGCCCATCGAATATACGCCGGTGATCGGCAGTTCACCGCTGACAGGCTTGGCAAACGGGCTGCCCCATTTGTCTTCCAGATCGTTGAGATAATGCTGTTGGCTTTCGTCGGGCGTATACAGACAGATGCCGTGGGGAACGTTACCATTCAGGTAGCCCGGCATCAGTGGGTGATGGTGATGCAATAAAGTAGGCAGCAGACCGTAGACCCGTTGAAAAGCAGGTTTCATTGCCGCCAGGGCACGATCGACACGTAGTTGGTTGATCGCATCCAGTCTTTGTTTCAGTGTCTCGATGTAGAGGTACAAGACGTCTCGCCTGATTATCCCGGTGCTTGGAAAAAAAACCCGTATTCCATAAGCGTCGTTAGGTTTAGAAGAATATTTGACAACTTATTGCTGGAAACGTGATCAATTTAACACCTTGCTGATTGACCGTAAAGAAGCTAACGCGACACACTTATTGTAGCGCTTTTCTAAACGATTACCCGCAGTGTCAACTGCCCCTAAATTTCATCCACCTCCCTTTGATTCCGTTGTCCTTTCTTCGCCTGTGGCTTCTTACACTGACAGTTTTCATCCTCGGTGGTAGGATGGACGGCGAAATATTAAAACGGTAACAAGCATGTTAGACAAAATTATTCGAATTGCCACCCGACAAAGCCCACTCGCGCTCTGGCAAGCACATTATGTGCAACAGCGCCTGATGGCAAGTCATCCTGATTTGCAGGTCGAGCTGGTGCCGATGGTCACGCGCGGCGACATCATTCTGGATACGCCACTGGCGAAGGTCGGCGGTAAGGGTCTGTTTGTCAAAGAGCTTGAGCTGGCGCTGCTGGAAGGCAGAGCCGACATCGCCGTGCACTCGATGAAAGACGTGCCGGTGGAGTTTCCCGCCGGGCTCGGCCTGGTGACCATTTGTGAGCGCGACGATCCGCGCGATGCATTTGTATCAAACCGTTTCGCTTCCCTCGATCAACTGCCGCAGGGCAGCGTGGTCGGCACATCCAGCCTGCGCCGCCAATGCCAGTTGCGCCAGCGTCGCCCCGATCTGCTGGTGCGCGATCTGCGCGGCAACGTCGGCACCCGCCTGGCCAAACTGG
Organism: Serratia odorifera; assembly: GCF_900635445.1. Lineage (NCBI taxonomy): Bacteria > Pseudomonadati > Pseudomonadota > Gammaproteobacteria > Enterobacterales > Yersiniaceae > Serratia > Serratia odorifera. The sequence continues at coordinate 1,770,586 of NZ_LR134117.1, read as the reverse complement.
ATAACGGCGATTATGACGCCATCATTCTGGCGGTGGCCGGGCTGAAGCGCCTGGGCCTTGAGCAGCGCATTCGCAGCCCGATGAGCCCGGAAGAATCCCTGCCGGCGGTCGGTCAGGGTGCGGTAGGCATTGAATGCCGGCTTGACGACGCGGTGACCCGCGCCCTGCTGGCCCCGTTGAATCATGAACTCACCGCCACCCGAGTGCGGGCGGAACGCGCCATGAACACCCGGCTGGAAGGCGGGTGCCAGGTGCCAATCGGCAGCTATGCCGAGCTGGACGGCGATACGCTGTGGCTACGCGCACTGGTCGGCGCGCCGGACGGCAGTCTGATGGTGCGCGGCGAACGCCGTGGCCCGGCGGCACAGGCCGAACACATGGGCATCGAGCTGGCGGAAGAACTGCTGGCCAAGGGCGCCCGCGATATTCTGCGTGACGTTTATCAAGGGAATCCCCCGGCATGACGATCCTGGTAACCCGCCCTTCCCCGTTTGGCGAACAGTTGGTGAGCCGCCTGCGCGTACTCGGACGGGTTGCCTATCATGCGCCGCTGATTGACTTCGCCCCCGGTGGCGATCTGCCGATTCTGCCGCAGGCGTTGCAGCAACAGCGCGAGGGCGACCTGGTCTTTGTGCTGTCGCAGCACTCGGTGAACTACGCCAATTCGGTGATGGGGCGTGCCGGGTTGCCTTGGCCGACCAAACCACGCTATTACGCCATTGGTCGCAACACCGCGCTGGCCTTGCACCGCATTACCAGCCTGCCGGTAGAATTCCCGCAAGAGCGCCAGATCAGCGAAACGCTGCTATTATTACCGGCCTTGCAAAAGCTCGACGGCAAGCAGGCGATGATTCTGCGCGGCAATGGCGGCCGTGAACTGTTGGGCGATACATTGCGCGAACGCGGCGCCAACGTCAGCTATTATGAATGTTATCAACGCAGCCCGGTGCATTATGACGGCGCCGAGCAAAGCGCTCACTGGCAACGCGCCGGGGTTGATACGCTGGTCGTCACCAGCGGCGAAATGTTACAACAGCTCTATAATCTGGTTCCTGATTACTATCGCGCGTCGTGGCTACTGCGCTGCCGGCTGATAGTAGTGAGCGAACGCCTGGCGACCCAGGCCCGGGATCTGGGCTGGAGCACCATTCGGGTCGCCGAGAATGCCGATAATGACGCGTTGATTCGCGCGCTGTAGCCTAAACAGTTCGAGTAGCATCGCGGCCGCATGGATGCGGCTTGAAGCAACACAGAAGACAACAATAAACCTGACTATGGGATGTGCCACTATGACGGAACAAAATACCCCATCCGCCCCGGTTGAAGAGCCAGCCCGTGCGGTTGAGAGCCCCCAGCAGCCAGAGGCTGATAGCCGCAAGGGCAAAAATAGCGGCCCACTGCTTGGTGCTATCGCCATCGTGCTGGTAATCGCGCTGGGCGCCGGCGGTTATTACCATACGCACCAGCAGGCACAGGCGCTGATCGCCGCCAACCAGACCCTGCAACAACAGCTGAGCGCACTCAAACAGAGCCAGCAGCAGGAAAAAAACGCGTTGGAAGGTCTGTTGCAGCAGCAGGGAAAAACCCTTGATGCTGCCGACCGCGAACAAAACTCGCTGGCGCGCCAGTTGACCGAATTACAGGAAAAAGTCGCGACCATTTCAGGTAGCGACGCCAAAACCTGGCTGTTGGCGCAGGCCGACTTCCTGGTGAAAATGGCCGGCCGCAAACTGTGGAGCGATCAGGACATCACCACCGCCGCCGCGCTGCTAAAGAGCGCCGACGCCAGCCTGGCAGACATGAACGATCCCAGCCTGCTCGAGGTGCGTCGCGCCATCACTGAAGACGTCAGCACGCTGTCTACCGTTTCACAGGTGGATTTCGACGGCATTATTCTGAAGGTCAATCAGTTGTCCAATCAGGTGGATAACCTGCGCCTGGCGGATAACGACAGTGACGAAGCGCCGATGGATGAAGACAGCACCGAGCTGTCCAGCTCATTGAGCGAATGGCGGCAGAATCTGAGCAAAAGCTGGCATAACTTTATGGCCGACTTTATTACCATTCGCCGCCGTGATACCAGCGCCGAGCCACTGCTGGCACCCAACCAGGATATCTACCTGCGTGAAAATATCCGTTCACGCCTGCTGGTGGCCGCCCAGGCGGTGCCGCGCCATCAGAACGAAACCTATAAACAGTCGCTGGAAACCATCTCCACCTGGGTTCGCGCCTACTTCGACACCACCGACCCGGCGACCAAGGCCTTCCTTGAAGAGCTGGACGCGCTGAGTCAGCAACCGGTGTCCATGGACGTACCACAACAGCTGAAGAGCCAGCCGCTGCTGGAAAAACTGATGCAGAGCCGGGTACGTAATCTGTTGGCGCAAGGTGCTGCCACTCACCAGGAGGGATAAGCCATGTTACGCGTGTTATTCCTGTTCCTGGTGTTGATCGCCAGCGTGGTGGTGGGGCCGATGCTGGCCGGCCATCAAGGCTATGTGCTGATCCAGACCGATAATTACAATATTGAAACCAGCGTCACCGGCCTGGCGATCATGGGGATTTTGCTGTTCGTGGTGCTGTTGGTCATCGAATGGATCCTGCGGCGCATTTTCCGTACCGGCGCGCGCACCCGCGGCTGGTTCCTTGGTCGTAAGCGCAGCCGTGCACGCAAGCAAACCAAAGCCGCGTTGATCAAACTGGCAGAGGGAGATTACAAACAGGTTGAAAAACTGCTGACGCGCAATGCCGATCATGCAGAACAGCCGGTAGTAAACTACCTGCTGGCGGCCGAAGCGGCGCAGCAACGCGGTGACGATTTCCGTACCAACCAATACCTGGAGCGCGCGGCCGAAGCGGCGGATACCGACCAACTGCCGGTAGACATCACGCGGGTGCGTATTCAGCTGGCGCAGGGCGAAGCGCATGCCGCACGCCACGGCGTCGATCGCCTGCTGAACCAGGCGCCGCGTCATCCGGAAGTGCTGCGGCTGGCGGAGCAGGCCTACCTGCGTACCGGCGGCTATGCGTCACTGCTGGAAATACTGCCGTCGATGAGCAAAATCAATCTGCATAGCGAAGAACAATTGCAGGCGTTGCAGCAACAGGCTTATATCGGCCTGATGAATCAGGCGATGGCGGATGAAGGCAGCGAAGGCCTGAAGCGTTGGTGGAAAGACCAAAGCCGCAAGACCCGCCACGAGGTGCCGTTGCAGATAGCGATGGTGGAACACCTGATCGAATGCAACGATCATGACATGGCGCAGGAGATCGTCATCGATAGCCTGAAGCGTCAGTATGACGAGCGTTTGGTGCTGCTGATCCCACGCATCAAGTCTGGTAATGCGCAACAGTTGGAAAAGGCGCTGCGTCAGCAGATCAAACAACATGGTGCAACGCCGCTGCTGAACAGCACCCTGGGTCAGCTGTTGATAAAGCATGGCGAATGGCAGCAGGCCAGCGACGCGTTCCGCGAAGCGCTGAAGCAACGGCCGGACGCTTACGATTACGCCTGGCTGGCAGACGTGCTGGAGAAACTCCACCGCTCGGAAGAAGCCGCCCAGATGCGCCGCGAAGGGCTGATGCTCACGCTCAAGCAGAACGGCGAGTAAGCCACAACGGTTGATTCACAAGGCGTGACCTCTGGTCACGCTTTTTTTTCGCCGTGGTCTGGGGCTGCGAATCATTTACCATCGTGATACGTGAGAGACGTAGCCAATAAATAGGCGGCGTGAAGGATGCAGAAAAAAAAACACTTGCCGTAACGACAAGTGTATAAAGAAGCAATCAGGTCTTGGACAACAGGGGTGGTGCCTCACTCAACGTTATGCCCGCAGTGTGATGTCCGCATCGCAAGCGATGTATTCATCGTTCTGGTGGGCAATAGGCACCCTAAATCGGCTCTGCGTCATTCCCAGGGTTTATGAGGCCATGTGGCGAACATAAGAGGTGGAATGAGCATCTACGCTATAGGTATTGCACTTGGCGTGCCAACTTCGCATTATTGCTCCCCCAAGCCGATAAAATCGCCATTAATCGTTTGAATGGAAAAGGATTTTATTCTTCCCTCCCGTTTTCGCCGGCGTTTGATCCGCCTACCCCGCCGTTTCGCCGCCGATGCCAACTGTCGCCTAAAAACGACGACTTAAGGTAAAGTTATTTTATACCTTAATTTTCAGTTGGTTATATGTCTCTTACTGGCGACAATCATCCCGTCGGCTGTCGCAGATTACCGACATCCGACGGCTGTATCACCTGCTGTTGCAACCAGCTGCGCTGTAACTGCTGCAGTTGCTCGCCGAGCAACGACCACAATGCCTGTTCGCAATGGGATAACACCGCCTCCTGGCGCCGTATCAAAGCGATGGTGCGCACCATACGCGGCTCCACCAGCGGCAAGCATACCAATCCCCACTCACCGCACAGCTCAATGGCCAGACGTGGCATCACCACCACGCTTCCGCCACAGCGTAACAACCCCAGGATTGATGATAAATGTTCGACTTCGTCGAACCATGGCGCACTGATGCCGCAGGCATGCAGCACTTCGTCAATTTGCCGGCGATTGGCGCTGCTCTGGCGTAACCCCACCAATGGCCAGCCCAATGCCGAAATAAGCGGTAATTCATGCCAGGTCACCTGAGAGCGGCTACGCCAGGGATGTTGCTGCGGCACCATAACGACGTAAGGATCGGCCAGCAGCGCTTCGGCATAGAGATCGTTACTGCGGTGACATAGCGTCGTCAGGCCAAACGCGACGTTGCCCGCCAACACCTGCTGCTGTACCCGCAGGCCAGTGTCATCATGCAATTCGATACGCATATTGGGGTAGCGCTGGCGGAAGAGCCTCAGCGCCTGGGGAAATAAGGCAAACGCGGCGCTGCTGATACACGACACCGCCAGTTTGCCGCCGTATCCCTGCGCTTGCCATGCCACCTGCTGAGTACAGTTATCCAACGCCTGCAACAAGGGCAATGCTTCTTGCTGCAAGCTATGTCCGGCACTGGTCAACAGTACCGAACGGGTGGTACGCGCAAACAGCGGCGCCTCCAGCTCGGCTTCCAGACTGGCAATGCGCCGGCTAAGTGCCGAAGGCGACAACGACAGGCTACGCGCCGCCTGTTGGAAACTGCCATATCGCGCGACCTCGAGAAAAGCGCGTAGCTGATGGATATCGTAATTTTTGTGTTTCATGCATCAATGGTGCGAAATTTTGCGATTTTAAACAAAAAATAACTCCATCTACATTGGATGCACAACCGTTTATTTTTTATCCAGTGCACAAGGAGTTGCCATGCCTGTCATCACCTTCCATCTTTCGCCAAGCTGGTACCAGCAACACCCCGTCGACAGTCACTCTCGCTTGCAGCAGGCGTGTCGCGACCTGTGCGTTGAGCTGCTCGACGCCGAAACCGACAAGGTACAGATCCAAATGCTGCTCGCTTGCCAACCATTACTCGGCAGTCCGCTGTACGCCGAGGTGAAATACCGTCAGCAACCGCATCGCGACCAGGCGCTGATGGCGACCTTCATGCAGGAACTGGAACGGATCATCGATCGGCATTACCACCTGGCGACTCCGAGAATCCGCTGCTTTCCACTGGCCAATAACGCGCTTTATGCCAAAAACTGATCGGGAGAGAAAAGATGGATCTGAAAGAAATCCGCAGCTTCTTCGTCGGCGGAAACGACATCAGGTTGCGTAACCAACCGCGACGCCGACAACGATTGGCACAAGGTGCCGCCGAGCGTGAAATCGACATGAATGGTGACATCGTCAGCGGCCAAATGTATGTGCAGGCATTTATACAAAACCACCCCTGCTCCCAGTATCCCGATTTTGCTATGGCATGGTGGAGGAATGACCGGTGCCAATTGGGAAAGCACGCCAGATGGCCGCCCTGGCTGGCTACAGTGGCTATTGCAACAGGGATGGAACCTGTATCTCTGCGACGCGGTCGAACGCGGCCGCTCCGGCTGGAGCCCAGTGCCAGAAGTCTGGCCGCAGCCGCCGCTGTTCCGTACCAAAAATGAGGCCTGGCAGATGTTCCGCATTGGCCCCAGCGACGGTTATCACCAGGATCCGCAACAGCGCCAGGCATTCGGCGATAGTCGTTTTCCGCTGCACGTCTTTGATTATTTTGCCTGCCAATGGGTACCGCGCTGGAGCGGTCACGAAGCCATTACGCTGTCGGCCTATCATGCCCTGCTGGATAGCATCGGCGGCCCCTGTATCATCATCGGCCACAGTCAAGGCGGTGGTTTTGCACTGCAGATGGCCGTTCAACGCCCGCAGAGCGTGCTGGCGGTGGTGGCATTGGAACCTTCCGGTGCGCCGCAGTGCGCTGACTTGAACCACGCGATTCCCCCGCACCTGGTGCTGTGGGGCGATCATTTCGATCAACATGCCGTGTGGCAAGACTATCGCAGCACGGTGGCGAACCATTTAGCCAAGTTGCGCCGCCGTGGTATTCGGGTTGATGAAATCGACCTGCCACAACGCGGTATCCACGGTAACTCACACTTCCTGATGCTGGACAATAATGCGCAACAACTCCTGACGGAAGTCACAACCTGGCTGCTTACGCTCTAACGCCGCCGGCAGAACCATCGCGAGAATAATAATGATAAGAGGGATTAATCATGATCGGCATCATCGCCGTATGTACCGTACTGCTTTGCGTCATCCTGTTGATGAGCGGGCGTGTTTCACCGGTCGTCACCCTGATCCTGGTGCCGATCATCGCTGCAATGCTCGCCGGTTTTCCCATCGGGCAAATCCAGGGGTTCATTAGCAAGGGGATCGTGACACTGGCACCGGTGGTCGCGCTGTTCATCTGCGCTATCCTGTATTTCAGCATCATGAACGCACAAGGGCTGTTTACCCCGCTGGTGGAGAAGTTACTGCAGTTGGCGGGCAATAGCCCGACACGCATTATGATGATCAACGTTCTGGTCACCGCACTGGCGCATCTGGACGGCGCCGGCGCGACCACCTATCTGATTACCATCACCGCTTTTCTGCCGGTTTACCAACGGCTTGGCCTAAATCTACTGCATTTGACACTGCTGACCGGCTGCACCGCCGGCATCATGAATATGGTGCCGTGGACCGCGCCGGTGCTGCGTGCCGCAAGCGTGGTCAATATCGACCCCATCACACTCTGGCAACCCCTGTGGCCAGTTCAGCTGTTTGGCCTGGGTTGTTGTCTGGTAATGGCATGGATATTGAGCAAAACGCCGCGTGTTAAGCCGGTTGTCACACCGGGACTGACCACAGAAAACGCAGGCGTGCCCAATACCGCGCCACCGCGCTGGCGCTATTGGAGCAATGCGCTGCTGACGCTGGTCATGATTGTTTTACTATTGGCCAGCGGCCTGCCAAGCCTGTTCATTTTCCTGATCGCCCTGGCATTGGCGTTAGCAATCAACTATCCCGATGCGAAAACGCAGCTGCTGAGTATTCGTCAGAATGCCGGTGAAGCATTGTTGCTGGCGACCGTTTTATTTAGCGCAGCGGTGTTTCTTGGTGTGCTGACCCACAGCGGCATGCTCGAACAGGTGACCAATCAGGCAATCGCCCTATTGCCGGAAACGCTGTCCCGCTACCTTTACCTGTTGCTTGGCGTGTTCGCCTTGCCGCTGGGAATGATGTTCGGTGCGGATCCCTGGTATTTCGGTATTCTGCCGGTGGTAATGTCGATCGGCGAGGCGCACGGTATCGATCCCGCCTTTGCCGCCCGAGCCATGATGCTGGGAGAAAACGTCGGTTTCTCCATCAGCCCGATGGTCGGCAGCGCCTGGCTACTGGCCAGTCTAAGCGGCATCGATCTTGGCAGGCATATCCGCCATTCACTGCTGGCTATCTGGTGCGTAGCATTACTGATGTTGGCGATGGCGGTATTGATTGGCGCTGTCGGTCTACCGCAGTGACCCAACGGCCAACGCCGCTACCGGGCTTGGTTCAAGATAAACTACAGACGAAAAAAACCTGCTTTAAAAAGCAGGTTTTTCGAATGATGGTTGGCGAGAAAGGATTACGCGCATCTGCGATGCTTGCCCTACGGGCCAACGCCCAGGCGTTGTTCAAAACTGTTCCCGACAGTTTTGTCTTCATCCTCTTATAAAATCCGGGCGTAAAAAAACCCGCTTAAAAGCGGGTTTCTTTGAAAGTGGTCGGCGAGAGAGGATTATACGCATCTGCGATGCTTGCCCTACGGGCCGTTGCTAAAGCAACGTGGTCTCGCTGCGCTCGGCTCAAACCTCCTTCGGAGGTTCTCATCCTCTTTATAAAATCCAGGCGTAAAAAAACCCGCTTAAAAGCGGGTTTCTTTGAAAGTGGTCGGCGAGAGAGGATTCGAACCTCCGACCCACTGGTCCCAAACCAGTTGCGCTACCAAGCTGCGCTACTCGCCGATTCTGTGTTGCTGATACTACGCAATTTCAAAGCTTATGTCTATGTAAATATTAAAATTTATCAGACATTTTGTGTGGTGCGAAGAGAGGGACTTGAACCCTCACGTCCGTAAGAACACTAACACCTGAAGCTAGCGCGTCTACCAATTCCGCCACCTTCGCACTGTCACAAAATCGCTTTTACTCTTTCTTTACCCCTTGGGTAAAGTGGGGTGGCTAATGGGACTCGAACCCACGACAACTGGAATCACAATCCAGGGCTCTACCAACTGAGCTATAGCCACCATTTCTTTACTACTTCACGCGGTAATGATACCACCGCAGCTCTTGCGCACAAACTTAATGGCGCGCCCGACAGGATTCGAACCTGAGACCTCTGCCTCCGGAGGGCAGCGCTCTATCCAGCTGAGCTACGGGCGCGTAGCGCCGTTGCGGGTGGGGATACTACGGTTTTATCCCAATCCTGTCTAGTGCTTTTTCGCAGAAATGTTGTGTTTGATTACGCTTTGCGCAGTCCAACGCAGGAAAGGGCTGTCCGTAGCCTGTTTCCATCGCTTATTGCTGCTTTTCTGGCCGAATTTCAGCCTGATGCTGTTTCTTGTGCATGCCGAAAACAACGTAACACAGACTGACCAGCGCCAGGAAAATCGTTCCGACCAGCAGTGAAATACGCGTATCCGGATTGATTCCCATGCCAACCAGCACGCAAAGCAGGAAAGCAATGGTCAGATAGTTTATGTACGGGAACATGATCGACTTGAAGGCGTGGGTCTTGATCGCCTCCTGATGCGCACGACGGAAGTAAAGCTGGCTTATCAGCACCACGAACCATGGCACCATGCCCGGCAGCACGCTGGCGCTGTAGACATAGACGAACACCTGTTGCGGGTTTGGAATCAGGTAGTTCAACGCCGACCCCAGCAACAGGCAGGCAATGGTCACGGCGATACAGTAGACCGGCACGCCGCTGGCGGAGAGTCGGGTCAGCACCGCCGGCAGTTGGCGATTGTTGGCCAACGCGTACAGCATGCGCCCGCCGCTGTACATGCCGCTGTTACAGCCGGACAGCGCGGCGGTCAGCACCACGAAGTTGATAATGCCGGCGGCGGCCACAATGCCGATTTTGGCAAAGGTCAGCACAAACGGACTGCCAGCGGTGCCGATGCCGTTCCATGGGAAGATGGTAACGATCACGAAAATCGCCCCGACGTAAAAAATCAGGATGCGCCACAGGATGTTGTTGATCGCGCGCTTTAACGTCACCTGTGGATTTTTGGCCTCACCGGCGGTAATGCCCACCAGTTCCACGCCCTGATAAGAAGCGACCACGATACACAGTGCAAACAGGAACCCCTTCCAGCCACCGCAAAGAAGCCGCCGTGCGCCGTCAGGTTGGCAAAACCAATCGGTTGGCCGCCGTTGCCGAAACCAAAGAAAATCACCCCCAGCCCCACCAGGATCATCACGATAATAGTGGTGACCTTGATCATGGCGAACCAGAACTCCAACTCACCGTACAAACGCACCGCCGCCAGGTTGGCCAATGCCACCATCGCCACGGCAATCAACGCCGGCAGCCATTGCGGTATTTCCGGGAACCAGAACTGTACGTAGACGCCGATAGCGGTAATTTCCGAAATGCCGACCGCGATCCACATAAACCAGTATCCCCAGGCGGTCAGATAGCCAAAGTAGGGGCTCATGTACTTATGTGCGTATACCGCGAACGAACCGGCTACCGGCTCCAGGAACAGCATCTCGCCCATCGAACGCATGATAAAGAACACAAACAGCCCGGCAATGATGTAAGCCAGCAGCACCGAAGGCCCCGCCCATTTCAAGGTACTGGCCGATCCCATGAACAGGCCGACGCCAATGGTGCCACCCAGCGCAATCAGTTCGATGTGTCGGGCTTCCAGCCCACGCTGTAGCCCCTGCGGTTTTTCTTTGCTTGCCATAATTCCTCTGTCGTTACTCTTTTGCCGTGTTTGCGTCTGTCGTTATAGTTTTAACCGGCCAGCTGCGGCCAAAATGGTGCCAGACCCGTGGTTTAAGGCCGTGGGGCGCGATCGTTCCGTATTTTGCCGCTATAAGCAAACCGCAATTTAAAATGTTATGAAATAAGCAGAGGGAAAATAGTAACGGCAGGTTATAGATATGCTGGGTATTTATGCAAAAAGCAGGATATTTAAACACTATTGAAGGCCGGAGCAGCATAAGCCGCCCCGGCAACGGCGTTACAATTTGCCGCCGTAATAGTAAGCGACGAATCTCAGCAGTTTGATCTGCCGGCGGATGCGGCTCGGTTGGCTAAGCAGCCGATACAGCCACTCCAGTCCCATGTTCTGCCAAACCTTGGGAGCGCGCTTGACGTGACCGGTAAAGACGTCGTAAGTGCCACCCACGCCCATATACAGCGCCTGTGGATGTACTGCTCGGCAGTCACGCATCAGGATTTCCTGCTTCGGCGACCCCATCGCCACGGTGACGATCGCCGCCCCGCTGGCGTGAATACGCGCAAACAGCGCGTCACGCTGCTCCGGCTTAAAGTAACCGTCCTGCGTGCCGACGATATTCACCTGCCATTGGCGGCGCAGTTTGTCTGCCGTTTCCGCCAGTATCGCCGGCTTGCCGCCAATCAAGAACACCGGCGTGCCTTGCTGACCGGCACGCTGCATCAGCGCCTCCCACAGATCGGCCCCCGCCACGCGTGAAACCTCGGCGCCGGGAAACTTGCGGCGCATTGCCCGCACCATGCTGATACCGTCGGCGTACTTATACTCCGCGCCGTCCAGCAAGGCGCGTAACTCGGCATCCTGCTCGGCCGCCAGTAGCTTTTCCGCATTCATCGCCACCAGGGTGCCCTGCTTCATCTTGCCGCCGTCGAACAAAAAATCCAGACAGTGCGCCATATTACGGAACCCCCACAGGCGAAAACCGCGCAGCGCATATTGAGGAACCGAAACCTTTGTTTCCATTGTTATTGTTACCCTTACAGTAATCCGTCAGCGCGCGGGGCGGCGGCCTGTTGCAGCGTACGGGAACGCATCACCCGCGCCTTGATCAACCCCGCCGCATCAAACAGCCAGTACAGTAGTTTCGCCAGCACCAGGCAGGCGCCAAAAATAAGGCAGAAGAACACCACGCGCGAGACGAACGAATCCAGCCCTTCGCGCGCCAGCACAATCATGTTAAATACCGCGCCAAAACAGAAGGCTTGCAGAATAGCCGCTTTATAGCGGTTCTCTTCGCTGCGTCCCAGCTCATATAGCCAGTCGAACCATTTGATGATCAAACCGACCACCACCGCCCCCAGCGGAATAAACAGCGCCCCGCCCATCACCACCAGCGAACCGATCAGCGTCGGCGAGATCGCCAACCCGGAATTGTTTTCCAGCACTTCCCAGGTAAAGTAGTTGGCGGTATTGAGCACCACGTCCGGCCGGCCCGGCCACAGCCAGGAAGGGATGAACACGTAAAAATCGCGCACGATCGGCGCCAGCCCCTGGAAATCGATTTTGTCGTAGTTTTGCAGCAGCAACGCCAGGTTTTCCCACGGCGAGAAGGTATCGCGCGTCAGGTACAGGAAGGTATAAAACGCCTCTGCGCCGCTGACGTCGAGGCTATAGCGCTTCAGCGCCAGCCAGAACATGCCGACAATGCCGAACACCCCGGCGGCCGCCAGCATCCACAGCGTAATCCAGCCGCGTACGATGCCGATAAACAGGAACAGGGCAAAGGCAATGATGATGTTGGCGCGCGTGCCGCCGACGATGACGTAGGTCAGAATGCCGAACGACACCGTGGCCGCCAGGAAGAAGAACCATGCGCGCACGTCCTGTTTGAGGAAGTACACCACCAGCATCGCCGGAATAAAGAAATAGAAAAAGCGCTTGAGCGCCACGCCAGACACGTCACTGGAGAAAATCTGGCTGTAGGAGTTTAGCTTGAACAACAGGAAACCGTTCTGCATAAAGAAAATGCCGACGGTACCGATAGCCACCAGCGCCAACAGTACCCAGGTCAGGTTGGTTTCCACCCGGTTCATGCTAAACACCGGCTTGCGTACTTCGCGGCTGCGCTGGCGCAAGCGGGTTTTGTAGCTGACATAATAAATGGCATAAAAGCAGGTGGCGGACAGCAGCGCATACAGCAGATACTCCACCGGCACGATTTCCACACCGAACTGAAACACCAGCAGGCAGCTCAACGGGAAGCCGAAGAAAAACGTCAGCAGATACAGCAACGAAAAGAACACGTTGAAGTTAAAGCGAATGCGTCGAAACTCCTGATAGGTCAGGGTGAGAATAAACACCAGACCGATCAGGTAAACGACAAACAACCCACCAAATTGCGCTAGCGTCATGGCGTTTCTCCCGCAGCCAGCGCCAACGCCTGCTGCCAGCCATCGACGTAGTTCGGATTGAAGAAGGCGATGTCTTGCTTGTCGACCGCTGCCAACTGGCGCTGCGCTTCGCGTACCACCGCTTCATCCAGCGAGTCACCGTAGAACAGCACCGGCAAATGTTGTTCGGCCAGATCCTGCCAGAACGGGTTCTGACGGCTGAGCACGAACGGCACGCCAAACTGAATCAGCAGGCACAGCGTGCCAATACCCTGCTGGCGATCAAAGATAAAGTACCCCAGATCGCAGCTGCGCAGCATGTTCAGGTAATCGTCGAACGCCACCTGCCGGGTCAGCAACTGCAGGTTTTTGTCGCCGAACAGCTGCACACCCGCCGCCCGCACCTGTTCGATATAGCCGTCGTTGTTGGCCGGATAGCCCATGGGTACTATCACCCGCACGCCAGCGCCAAACTGCTGGTGGATAGCGGTCAGCGCTTCTATATGGCGGTTGGTGCGGTCGCCGGAGTTACCCACCAGAATGGTCATCGGACCGGCGAGGTTTTTTTCGACTTCCACGCCGGTGAGCGCCGGATCCATACGGGTCGGGAAATACAGCAGCGACGCCGGTACCCGGGCGTGGCGTTGCTGGTAATGAATCAGATCGCCGCGCGTGGCAAACACGTGTCCAACCCGCCCTTGTGCAATACGGCGCAGCAGATAGAACAGCCGGAACTTCCAACTGGTGGCGTTTTCGTACAGATCCGCGCCCCAGATATGCCAGCTCACCTGGCGCGGCGCGATTTTACCGCTTAGCAGCGCCAGCCATAGCGTGGGGTTGAACTGTCCATGCCAGAAGTAACGGCTGTCGCGATCGGCGCCGGCGCGAGCTATCACCGCCTGCGCCAGGCTTTTCTTGTCCGGAAAGCTCTCGATCGTCAGCGCAGGAAACTGCCCCAACGCCGCCACGTCCTGCGCCGCGACCATAAAATGGCTCACCTGCCGGGATGGCAGGCGGGTTGCCAGCACGTCATTGAAGAAGCGCAGCACGGTCTGATTGTGATGAGGGATATCAGATCCCAGTACGTGAATCAGTATGGTCATACTCGTCTACGATAAAGAATAAATATCAGGCTACACAGCGTGAAATACACGATGTAGGTGGCCATATAGGCTTGTGCCGCGCCCAACGCCCCGTGCAGCGGGATCAGCCAATGCGCGAACGCCGTCAGCAGGACAAACTGGCTGACTTCGGCCAACAGGTAAAAACGTAGCGACGCTTTGGCGATCACCAGATAACCAAACACGTAGGCGCCGACCTTCAGCACGTCGCCCACCAGTTGCCAGGCGAACAGATCGCGCATGGCGATAAACTTGTCCGAAAACAGCAGCCAGATGGCGAAGTCGCGCAGCAGCCAGACGGCAAAGCTCGCGGCGGCCACCGCCGGTAGCACGAACGTCAGCGAGCGGACGATTTCGCGGGTAATCGCCCCTTTGTCGCTCAAACGCGACAGCGTCGGCAGCAGATAAACGGTAAACGATGCGGTGATAAACTGCAGGTAGGCATCGGAAATGCTGCTCACCCCCTGCCAAATCCCCACCTCGTCCCAGCTGTAATGCGCCGCCAGCAGGTTACGCATCATGACATAGGCCACCGGCAGCGTCACGGAGGTGATCAGCGCCATGATGGTGAACTTGCCCAGATGGCTGGCCAACGCCTTGTCCCATGCCAGCGCCAGATAGCGCAACGGCAGGTTGTCGCGCCGCCACAGCAGTATGCCCGCCGGCAGCACCACCAGCGCCGGCACCAGCGCCAGTCCGGCCAGCGCCCCCTCGTAACCGCCCAGTTTGAAGCAGATGACAAAGGCGACAACGCCAATCAGGCTGCCGCCAATCACCGCAGCGGCGTTACCCATCGCGTCGCGATAGCCCTTGAGAATGGCTAAAAACAGGTTGGCGTAGGCGATGCCCATCTGAATAAACGCCACCGCGCGTATCACGTTGACGTATTGCGCATGGCCAAACAGCCCAATGCTGATCGGCTGTGCCGCAAACAGAAACACCAACGCCAGCAGCGTCGAAAAGCCGAGCACAATGCTGGACGCGGTGCCGACCGCCATGCGCAGGCGCTGCGGATCCTGGTGAAACTCCGCCACGTACTTGGTGACGCCATTAAAAATCCCGGCGCCGGACAGCACGCCGAGCACGGTAATCAACTGGCGGAAGTTACCCGCCTGGCCAACGCCGCTGGGGCCGAACGCCACCGCCAGCAATTTGACCACCAGCAACCCCACGCCAATCTTGATCAGCGTAGAGCCGGCGGTCCAGACCGATGCTTTTGCCAACGACATATCAGGCGAGGTAGCTCAACACGGTGTTGATGACCGTACGCTGATTGACATCAGACAGGTTATAGAACAGCGGCAGGCGCACCAGACGCTCGCTTTCCTTGCTGGTGAAGCGATCGTCACCGGCAAAACGGCCAAACTTTTCGCCGGCCGGGCAGGCATGCAGCGGAATGTAATGGAACACCGTCATGATTTCCGCTTCTTTCAGGTAGTCGATAAAGGCGGAACGGTCGTTGATGTCCTTCAGCTTGAGGTAGAACATGTGCGCGTTGTGCACGCAGCCCTGCGGGATAACCGGTAAATCGATGCGCCCGGCATCGGCCAGCGGCTTGAAGGCGTCGTAATAGCTCTGCCACAGGCGCAGGCGGCGCTGATTGATACGCTCGGCGGCTTCCAGCTGCGCCCACAGATAGGCGGCCTGCAAGTCGGACATCAGGTAGCTGGAGCCGATATCGCGCCAGGTGTATTTATCCACCTGGCCACGGAAGAACTGGCTGCGGTTGGTGCCTTTTTCACGCACGATTTCCGCCCGGTCAATCAGCGTTGGATCGTTGATCAGCGTGGCACCGCCCTCACCGCCGGCGGTGTAGTTCTTGGTTTCATGGAAACTGAACGCGCCGATGTGGCCGATGGTGCCCAGCGCCTTGCCCTTGTAGGTAGACATCACGCCCTGGGCCGCGTCTTCCACCACGTACAGATTGTACTTGGTGGCCAACGCCATGATGGTGTCCATTTCGCACGCCACGCCAGCGTAATGCACCGGTACGATAACGCGGGTTTTTTCGGTGATGGCCGCTTCGATTTTGCTTTCATCAATATTCATGGTGTCTGGACGTACGTCGACAAACACCATCTTGGCGCCGCGCAGCACAAAGGCGTTGGCGGTAGACACGAAGGTGAAGCTCGGCATGATCACTTCGTCACCCGGCTGAATGTCGAGCAGGATGGCGGCCATTTCCAGCGAGGCGGTACAGGACGGGGTCAACAGCACCTTCGGGCTGGCGAAATGCTGCTCCATCCATTGCTGACAGCGGCGGGTAAAACCGCCGTCGCCGCACAGTTTGCCGCTGCTCATCGCCGCCTGCATATAGTCGAGTTCAGTGCCAACAACCGGTGGTGCGTTAAATGGGATCATGTTTTCCTCGGTATAACCAATACGCGGTGCTTTCAATCAAAGCCCCGTGCCGTTGATAGAGCCGTAGCGCGGCGACGTTACTGATTTGCGTCGCCACCCACAGGCGCTGTATCCGCCGCTGCCGGCACCAGTCGATGGCCGCCGCCATCAGTTGTGCCCCAATGCCCTGCCCGCCAGTGCCAGGCAGCGCCGCCAACAGGCCGATGCGCGCCTGCCCTTCGCCGATATCGCGCAGGCTGACAAAGCCGGTCGGCTGCCGCGCCTCGTTTAACGTCAGCAGGCATTGATGGTCAAAAGTGCCCAGCACCGCTTTTTCGATCCAGGTGGCATAAAATCGCCCACTGTCCTGTGCGGCATACCATGGCATGCGAAAGCGGCTGGCGGTGAAGACGTTTTCTGCCGCCGCCCGCAGTACGGGGATATCCGACGGCGTTGCGACCCGCAGCAGCGGGGGCTGAATAGAAGCACATTCCGTGCCAATAGCTAGCGCAAGGTCAATCTCGCCCTCCGCCAGCCGGAAGCCGTAAGCCGCCAGCGCATCGGCCAGATCCAGCCGCGCGGCAGGAATTTTGGCCTGTACCAGCGCATAGGCGTCCAGCGCGTCGCTGGTCAGCAGCGGCGCGGCGGGGTCAAAATGCAGTTTTGCGCTGCGGCGCTGGAAGTAGTCGCTCTCCCAGCTTAGCGGTTCAATACTGGCGCGGACGGACATGCAGCAAATCCAGTAGATATTTGCCGTAGCCGGTCTTGGACAGCGCCTGCGCGGCGCGCCTGACGCCTTCGTCGTCCAGCCAGCCGTTGCGCCAGGCAATCTCTTCCAGGCAGGCAATCTTGAAGCCCTGGCGCTTTTCCACCGTTTGCACGAAGGTACTGGCCTCGATCAGGCTGTCGTGAGTGCCGGTGTCCAGCCAGGCGAAACCGCGTCCCAGCAGTTCAACGTTCAACTGGCCGCGCTCCATATACATCTGATTGATGGTGGTGATTTCCAGCTCGCCTCGCGCTGACGGCTTGACCTGCTTGGCAAAATCAACCACTTGATTATCATAGAAATACAGGCCGGTTACCGCCCAGTTTGACTTCGGTTTCTGCGGTTTTTCCTCGATGGACAGCGCGCGGAAGTCCTCGTCAAACTCCACCACGCCAAAACGTTCCGGATCCATCACCTGGTAGCCGAACACCGTCGCGCCCTGGTTGCGCGCCACCACGTTTTTCAGTTTTGGGCTAAAGCCCTGGCCGAAATAGATGTTGTCGCCCAGCACCAGGCAGCTCGGCTCGCCGCCGATAAATTCCTCACCGATCAGGAATGCCTGCGCCAGCCCGTCCGGGCTCGGCTGCTCGGCGTAGCTGAGATTGATGCCGAACTCCGCGCCGCTGCCCAGCAGACGGCGGAAAGATGGCAGATCTTCCGGGGTGGAAATAATCAATACGTCCCGAATACCGGCCAGCATCAGCACCGATAACGGGTAGTAAATCATCGGCTTGTCGTAAATCGGCAGTAATTGCTTGGAGATGCCGCGGGTGATGGGATGCAGACGCGTTCCTGAACCACCGGCGAGAATAATACCTTTCATAATGCCCTCCTGAACTGACGACAATGGCGCCGCCGCAACGCCTGCGGCACCTTATCGATATGAGGTTACTGGCTCAGGCCCAGGCGTTCGCCCGCGTAGGAACCGTCCTGCACGCGACGCCACCAGGTTTCATTGGCCAGATACCAGGCTACCGTTTTGCGGATGCCGCTTTCGAAGGTTTCCTGCGGACGCCAACCCAGCTCACGCTCGATTTTACCGGCGTCGATGGCATAACGCATATCGTGGCCCGGACGATCCTTAACGTAGGTGATCAGGTCGCGGTACTGCGCCACGCCCTGCGGTTTGCTCGGAGCCAGCTGTTCCAGCAGATCGCAAATGGTCTGTACTACGTCGATATTCTTGCGCTCGTTGTGGCCGCCAATGTTGTAGGTTTCGCCCACTTTGCCGGTGGTCGCCACCAGATACAGCGCCCGAGCGTGATCTTCAACGTACAGCCAGTCACGTACCTGTGCACCGTCGCCATACACCGGCAGCGGCTTGCCGGAAATCGCGTTCAGAATTACCAGCGGGATCAGTTTTTCCGGGAAGTGATACGGCCCGTAGTTATTGGAACAGTTGGTGATCAGCGTCGGCAAACCGTAGGTACGCAACCAGGCGCGCACCAGATGGTCACTGGAGGCCTTGGAGGCGGAATACGGGCTGCTCGGCGCATACGGCGTGGTTTCGGTGAACAGATCGTCGGTGCCGTGCAGATCGCCGTACACTTCGTCGGTGGAAATATGGTGGAAACGGAAATCCTGCTGCCGCGGCGTGGCCAGCTGCTGCCAGTAATGACGCGCCGCTTCCAGCAGGGTGTAGGTGCCCACCACGTTGGTTTCGATAAACGCCGCCGGGCCGTCGATTGAGCGATCGACGTGGCTTTCCGCCGCCAGGTGCATCACCGCATCCGGCTGGTACTGGGCAAACACCCGATCCAGCGCGGCGCGATCGCAGATGTCCACCTGCTCGAACGCATAGCGCTCGCTGGCGGCCGCCGGTGCCAGCGACTCCAGGTTGCCGGCATAGGTCAGTTTATCCACCACCACCACGCTGTCCGCGGTGGCGTCAATGATATGCCTTACCACGGCGGAGCCGATAAAACCTGCGCCGCCGGTAACCAGAATACGACTCAACGCCACACTCCTTTGGTATCGACAATCCAGCTTTGCTTGATGTCTTCAGGCGCAATCGCCTTGAATTCGTTGTGATCGACCAGCATCACCAGCACGTCTGCCTGCTGCAGCGCACCGGCGATGTCTTTCAGCGTGACATGGCCAGCCAGCGTCTTCGGCAGTTGCTCGACGTTCGGCTCCACCACCAGCGTTTCCCCCTGATGCCATTCGGCAATCAGATGCGCCACTTCCACTGCCGGGCTTTCACGCAGATCGTCAATATTGGGTTTGAATGCCAGGCCGAAGCAGGCGATTTTCACTTCGGATGCGCGCTTATCGGTCGCCGCCAGGCAATCCGCTACCGCGGCCTTGACGCGATCGACCACCCACAGCGGTTTGCCGTCGTTCACCAGACGGGCGGTGTGGATCAGGCGCGCCTGTTGCGGATTCTGCGATACGATAAACCACGGGTCGACCGCGATGCAGTGCCCGCCAACGCCCGGACCAGGCTGCAGGATATTGACGCGAGGATGGCGGTTCGCCAGGCGAATCAGCTCCCAGACGTTGATCCCTTGATCGGCGCAGATCAGCGACAGTTCGTTGGCAAAGGCGATATTGACGTCGCGGAAGCTGTTTTCGGTCAGCTTGCACATCTCGGCGGTGCGTGAGTTGGTGATCACACAGTCACCTTCAAGGAAAATCTTGTACAGCGCGCTGGCGCGCTCGGAGCATTTTGGCGTCATGCCGCCAATCACCCGATCGTTTTGAATCAGTTCGACCATCACCTGCCCAGGCAGAACGCGCTCGGGGCAATAGGCGATATTCACGTCGGCGGCTTCGCCGGCGTCCTGCGGGAAGCTCAGATCGCTGCGCGCTTCGGCCAGCCACTGCGCCATCTGTTCGGTCGCGCCCACCGGCGAGGTCGACTCCAGAATCACCAGATCGCCTTTCTTCAGCACCGGCGCCAACGATCTGGCCGCCGCTTCGACATAGGCCAGATCCGGCTGATGATCGCCTTTGAACGGCGTCGGCACCGCGATCAGGAACGCGTCGGCCGGCAGCGGGCTGGTCACCGCCTGCAGGTAGCCGCCGTCAACGGCCGTTTTCACCACTTGGTCCAGATCGGGCTCAACGATATGAATGGCGCCGCGATTGATGGTGTCGACCGCGTGCTGGTTAACATCTACGCCTACCACTTTTTTCTTGCGCGAAGCAAACGCCGCTGCCGTTGGCAGGCCGATGTAGCCCAGGCCGATAACTGAAATAGTGTCAAAACTCATAGTGTCACCTGATGATTCTTCAAAGCTTCGAGGATACGCTGGCAGGCATGCCCGTCACCGTATGGGTTATGCGCGCGGCTCATGGCGTGATATTCGTCGTCGTCCGTCAGCAGACGGCTCACCGAATCGACGATCGTCGCCACATCAGTACCGACCAGGCGCACCGTACCGGCATCAACCGCCTCCGGCCGTTCGGTGGTGTCTCGCATTACCAGCACCGGCTTGCCCAACGACGGGGCCTCTTCTTGAATACCGCCGGAGTCGGTCAAAATAATGGTGGAATGCGCCATCAGATAGACAAACGGCAGATAATCTTGCGGATCGATCAGCATGATGTTGCCGATGCCTTTCAGAATGCGGTTAACCGGTTCGCTGACGTTCGGGTTGAGATGTACCGGGTAGACGACCTGCACCTCAGGATGCTGGCGGGCAATTTCTGCCAATGCGCTGCAAATGCGCTCAAAGCCGCCGCCGAAGCTTTCGCGCCGGTGGCCGGTCACCAGGATCAGTTTTTTACTGACGTCGAGGAACGGATAGCGTTGCGACAGACTGTCGCGCAGCGCTGCGTCGTTCATGATGCGGTCGCGCACCCAGAACAGCGCATCGATCACCGTGTTGCCGGTGACAAAAATACGTTGATCCGGCAGCGATTCACGCAGCAGGTTTTGCCGCGAATTTTCCGTTGGCGCAAAATGATACATCGCCAGATGACCGGTAAGCTTGCGGTTGGCTTCTTCAGGCCACGGAGAATAAAGATCGCCGGTACGCAAACCGGCCTCGACGTGGCCAACCGGAATACGTTGATAAAACGCCGCCAGACTGGTCGCCAGCGTGGTGGTGGTGTCACCATGAACCAATACCACGTCCGGTTTGAACTCTTCCAGAACCCCTTTCAGGCCTTCTAGGATCCGGCAGGTGATTTCGCTCAGCCCTTGGCCGGGTTTCATGATATCCAAATCGTAATCGGGAACGATTTCAAATAGCCGTAATACCTGATCCAACATCTCACGATGCTGTGCCGTTACGCAGACTCTTGATTCAAAGGCCTCGTCCTTGGCCAAGGCATGTACCAGCGGTGCCATTTTAATGGCTTCAGGCCTGGTGCCGAAAACAGTCAACACTTTCACAGCGAATCTCTTTTGGTCGGTTAATCGCAGGCGTACCTGCAAATAGGGCGCTTATGCGCCCATCAGAGAATTATTATAATGGTTTTACTTTTTCGGCCGACGCGTCAAGGCAACGCCGGCGCCAAGCAGGCCACCAATTGCGCCCCACAGGATCAACCAGAATACACGCCTTGGGCTATCACGTTTTACCGGTTCTTCCGGCGTTCGCAAATAGCGGTAAGTCTGAAACTTGTCATCCAGCGTCGGCCCGACGTTCAAGGTGGCCAGCATGGCACGGTTTTGGTCGTAATCCAGATCGTAGGTTGGGCCCGAAGCCTGCAACCCTTCCAGACGCGCCTGCAACATCGGCTTGCCCAACAGGAACAGATCGGAATCCGGCAACTGCTCGGCCGGCGTATCGGTCTGCGTACGGCCAATACCCTGCTTTTCAGCGATTTTCAGCGCCTGCTGCACGGTATTCAACTGACGCTTGTAGACCGCATCCGCTACCGCTTCCTGCCGCTTGACCTGTGCCTTCATCGAGGTGGTGCGTGCCGCCCAGGCGCCCTGAATTTCTTCATTCAAATGCAGTGCGGCGCGGTGGCTGGCAAAGGCCACGTACTGACGCAGCAGGCGGTTGGCGTCCGTCGAGGTTTCAGCCGTCAGTTTGACCCCGTCGTTCGGCGTTTTCTTGTCATCACGTGGTGTAAACTGGATATTGGCGATCAGTTCGTCGAGCAGCGCCGCGTCGGCACGCGCATCGCCTTCCTGACGCTGCTTGTAGTAGTCGCTCTGCAACCAGAAATCCCGACGGGTATCATACGCCGCCAGTTGCATAATAAACTCATTATAGGCTTCGTCGGCAATGCTCGGTTGATCGGTCGCCACCGCGGGCATGGTCCGTACATCCAGGTTACGCAAAAACTGCTGCTGAGAATAATAGCCACCCAGCGCATTGACCGTTGGCCTGTCGGTGATGGCCGTAGCGCTCCATTCCTGTTTCACCAGATAAGAAACGATCAGCGCAACCGCGGCGAACAACACCGCAATGCCGACAATCCACGGCTTGCCGCGCCATAGGGTGCGGCACAGACCTCGAATATCAAGCTCGTTATCCATTGTCGGGGTGTTCTTGTCAGTCGTTGTCTCTGGAATCATCTCTGCCCAAAAGCCTCTTTTATAATACTTGCTTATCGCCCGTCGAGCGCCGGATGCGGCGTTTGACGCGCTTGATGTAGCGAGCAACGCGCCAGGCGCGTTTGATGCAATAACCGTAGAAGAAGAAAGCAAGCAAGAACAGTGCCAACATTACCCATTCAGGGATAAATGTTAACCATTCGCCCATCACGCCGATCGCTGCCAGGATGGCTGCCGCCAGCGTGATTAACACAAACGCCTGCCGAGGCGTGAAGCCGGCACGCATGATCAAATGGTGGATGTGCTGACGATCCGGCGAGAACGGGCTCATGCCCTTGCGCAGACGACGGTACATAATGGCAATCATGTCCATCAGCGGTATGGCGATAATCCACAGCGCCGTCACCGGTTTGATCGGATGGCTTGGCCCCTGGGAACTTTGCAGCAGCAGCCAGATGGCGGTAAAGCCAATCAAGGTACTGCCGGCATCACCCATAAAGACTTTATAACGCCGGCCAAGGATGCCGAGGTTGAGCAGGATATAGGGAACAATGGCGGCCAGCATGGCAAAACACCAGAAAGCCAGTTCCGTGTGGCCACTGCCATACAGCAAGACGCCCAACGCGCCAAACGACACACAGGACAGCCCGCCGAGCAGACCGTCGATGCCATCGACCATATTGAAGGCATTAATCGCAGCCCACACTGCGAACAGCGTCACCAGATAGCCAAACGGCCCCAGCAGCATTTCCCAATTGCCGAACACGTAGCCGAAGCTGCGCAGATAGAGACCGGCAAACACCATCATCGCCACGCCAACCAGCGCCTGAATGGTGGCGCGAATTTTAACGCTGATGTCAAAACGGTCGTCCAGAGCACCAACGAACACCAAACACCCGGCACATGCGAGATATAGTTTACCATGCGCAATCGTTTGGTCGGAGATAAGGAAGGCAAAACACAGACCGGCGTAGACGGAAATACCGCCGACCAGAGGGATTAATCCCTGATGACGTTTGCGATAATTTGGCTTGTCAACCAAACCAATACGTTTTGCTACCTTGCGGGCAACAAACAGAAAAGCCAAAGAAAACAGGAAGACAAATAAAATTTCAGTACTCATAGTGAGTAAGTTCACAGTTAACAGGTCTCTCTTGAGGATGAGGTAGCTTATCACGGTCGAAATTTTGCACCATAAATACCACTACCTTTCAGTCATTTCCTATGACGACAGGAATTCATTCTCATTTGGCCACGCCTACCGATAATGCATCAACGCAAATCAATAAATGCCGCAATAAGATGGATTCTCAATAAGTCGCTAGAACAACTTACGTTTCCATTACTTCAATGTATCGTATCCGCCAAAAGCAAAAAACGCCACGGCAAAGGCGTGGCGTTTTTTAAATTTTACTTAAACTATGAGCGCTTCATCATATCGAAGAACTCGTCATTGGTTTTGGTCATTGCCAATTTGTTGATGAGGAATTCCATCGCATCGATTTCGCCCATAGGGTGAATAATCTTACGCAGGATCCACATTTTCTGCAGTTCTTCAGAAGTGGTAAGCAGTTCTTCTTTACGGGTACCGGAACGGTTGTAATCAATCGCCGGGAATACACGCTTCTCGGCGATTTTACGCGCCAGGTGCAGTTCCATGTTGCCGGTACCTTTGAATTCTTCGTAGATGACCTCGTCCATCTTCGAACCGGTATCAACCAGTGCGGTGGCGATAATGGTCAGGCTACCGCCCTCTTCCACGTTACGCGCGGCGCCGAAGAAGCGTTTTGGACGGTGCAGGGCGTTGGCATCAACACCACCGGTCAGTACCTTGCCGGAGGCCGGTACCACGGTGTTGTAGGCGCGCGCCAGACGGGTGATCGAGTCGAGCAGAATGATCACGTCTTTTTTGTGCTCAACCAGGCGCTTGGCCTTTTCGATAACCATTTCCGCAACCTGTACGTGACGGGAAGCCGGTTCGTCGAAGGTTGACGCGACCACTTCGCCCTTCACCAGACGCTGCATTTCGGTCACTTCTTCCGGACGCTCGTCGATCAACAGCACCATCAACACACAGTCTGGGTGGTTGTAGGCGATGTTCTGCGCGATATTCTGCAGCAGCATGGTTTTACCGGCTTTTGGCGGCGCGACGATCAGCCCACGCTGGCCACGGCCAATCGGTGATGCCAGATCCAGTACGCGTGCGGTCAGGTCTTCGGTCGAGCCGTTGCCGCGTTCCATCCGCAGGCGCGAGTTGGCGTGCAGCGGCGTCAGGTTTTCAAACAGAATTTTGCTACGGGCGTTTTCCGGCTTGTCGTAGTTGACTTCGTTGACTTTCAACAGGGCAAAATAACGCTCGCCTTCTTTTGGCGGACGGATCTTCCCGGCGATGGTATCACCTGTACGAAGGTTGAAACGGCGAATTTGGCTAGGAGAAACGTAGATATCGTCGGGACCGGCGAGGTAGGAGCTGTCTGCGGAGCGGAGGAAACCAAATCCATCCTGCAATATCTCCAGCACACCGTCGCCGAAAATATCTTCTCCACTTTTCGCATGCTGCTTGAGAATGGAGAAGATGATGTCCTGCTTACGCAGGCGGGCAAGGTTTTCCAGCCCCATATTTTCGCCGAGAGTAATCAGCTCAGAAACCGGCGTGTTCTTTAATTCGGTAAGATTCATAATGGTGGGTTCTTAAACTCGGGGTATGTCTCGAACTTATAACGTGAATGGTATGGCAGCGTGAGGTACCCGTCATCGGGGTCTTCGTGCCTGTTTACTGGACGTTCGATCACCGGGCCGGAGCCGTCGAGGTAAGAAATGGTTTACCTGGGACAAGCGCGCTGGCGGTTTAAGATCGAAGGTGCCTTAAAATTGATTTTGCAAAACCGTTTGATTGTCAAAACCTTGATT
Source organism: Serratia odorifera (assembly GCF_900635445.1). Lineage (NCBI taxonomy): Bacteria > Pseudomonadati > Pseudomonadota > Gammaproteobacteria > Enterobacterales > Yersiniaceae > Serratia > Serratia odorifera. Next base: position 1,745,231 of record NZ_LR134117.1, on the reverse strand, counting down.
GTCAAAAACACGGGCTGGGCTCAGGTTGATGGCAACGCCAGTGGTTTGACACAGAGTAACGCTTTAGATTCAAACTCTTTAGATTTAAAACTTCGGGCAAGTTCTATATGCAGTATGGTTAAACTTAACACGCTTCTTGGCAGGCGTCTACACCCTTGATCATCGAAGCCGTATCCAGCTGACCGACGCACACTCCCCCGGTATGCCGAACGCCTGGGGAGCGCACTCGCCGTACGATGACAGCGCCGGTTAACGGGCTCTGGCGGTGAATAGGCTTCTCCGCCAGCACGCCGTGCCCCGGGGGCATCCTGCCCGATTACAGATTCGCGTTCAGGAAATCTTTGAGCTGACCCTTGGACAGCGCGCCCACCTTGGTCGCCGCCACTTCACCGTTCTTGAACAGCAACAGCGTTGGAATACCACGGATACCGTACTTCGGTGCGGTGGCCGGGTTTTCGTCGATGTTCAGCTTGCTGATGGTCAACTTGCCGTCGAACTCATCGGCAATTTCATTCAGGATCGGAGCAATCATCTTGCACGGACCACACCATTCAGCCCAGAAATCGACCAGGATTGGCCCGTCGGCCTGCAAGACCTCGGTAGCGAAGCTGTCGTCTGTCAGGTGAATAATTTTATCGCTCATGTTCTACTCCACAGGATTATGTCTACCTTGTTGGTGTAGCATCAACCAACACAAGGTGATTCTCTTTCACCGCGTTTATTTCAACGGATGTGCTTTCGTAAAGCAATAGTTAGCTGATATTCTACCACACTATGAGCAAAACACACTTGACCGAACAGAAGTTTTCCGACTTCGCCCTGCACCCGTTAGTTCTTGAAGCCCTTGAAAAAAAAGGGTTTCACAATTGCACGCCCATTCAGGCGTTAGCATTGCCACTCACGCTCGCTGGGCGTGACGTTGCGGGTCAGGCGCAAACCGGTACCGGAAAGACGCTGGCATTTTTGGCGTCTACTTTTCATTATCTCCTTTCTCATCCGGCAAAACAGGATCGTCAGACCAACCAGCCGCGTGCCTTGATCATGGCACCAACGCGTGAACTGGCGGTGCAGATCCACTCCGATGCTCAGGCGCTGTCCGAAACCACCGGTCTCAAGCTGGGGCTGGCCTACGGCGGTGACGGCTACGACAAGCAGTTGAAAGTGCTGGAGAGCGGCGTTGACATCCTGATCGGCACCACCGGTCGTCTGATCGACTACGCCAAGCAGAACTACATCGATCTGGGCGCAATCCAGGTCGTGGTGCTGGATGAAGCCGACCGGATGTACGATCTGGGCTTTATCAAAGATATTCGCTGGCTGTTCCGCCGCATGCCTGCGGTCGATCAGCGCCTGAACATGCTGTTCTCCGCCACCTTGTCCTACCGCGTACGCGAACTGGCCTTCGAGCAGATGAACAACGCCGAATACGTGGAAGTTGAACCGGAACAAAAAACCGGCCACCGCATCAAAGAAGAGCTGTTTTACCCGTCCAACGAAGAAAAAATGCGTCTGTTGCAGACGTTGATCGAAGAAGAATGGCCGGATCGCGCCATTATCTTCGCCAATACCAAGCACCGCTGCGAAGACATCTGGGGCCACCTGGCCGCTGACGGTCACCGCGTGGGCCTGCTGACCGGCGACGTGGCGCAGAAAAAACGCCTGCGCATTCTGGACGACTTCACCAAAGGCAATCTGGATATTCTGGTCGCCACCGACGTTGCCGCACGCGGCTTGCACATTCCTTTGGTCACCCACGTCTTCAACTACGATTTGCCTGACGACTGCGAAGACTACGTTCACCGCATCGGCCGTACCGGTCGTGCTGGTGAAAGCGGTCATTCCATCAGCCTGGCCTGCGAAGAGTATGCGCTCAACCTGCCGGCGATCGAGACCTATACCGGTCACAGCATCCCGGTGAGCAAGTACAACAGCGACGCGCTGCTGAGCGATCTGCCGGCACCGAAACGTCTGTCGCGCCCGCGCGGCGGCAATGGCCCGCGTCGCAATTCATCGCCGCGCCGCGGCGGCGCACCGCGCAACAACCGTAAACGTTCAGGCTGATATTCATGCTCAGTTCCAGCACGCTATATGCCGCTATCGATCTTGGTTCCAACAGTTTCCATATGTTGGTGGTACGCGAGGTGGCTGGCAGCATCCAGACCCTGGCGCGCATCAAGCGTAAAGTTCGCCTGGCGGCGGGGCTGGATCATGATAATCACCTGTCTCATGAGGCAATGCAGCGCGGTTGGCAGTGTTTGAAGCTGTTTTCCGAACGTTTGCAGGACATCCCGCGCGATCAGATCCGCGTGGTGGCCACCGCCACACTGCGTTTGGCGTCCAACGCCGATCAATTCCTGCACACCGCCGAGCAGATCCTCGGCTGTCCGGTACAGGTGATCAGCGGCGAAGAAGAAGCCCGCCTGATCTACCACGGCGTGGCGCATACCACCGGCGGCCCTGACCAGCGTCTGGTGGTCGACATCGGCGGCGGCAGTACCGAACTGGTCACCGGCACCGGCGCCCAGGCCGCCCAGCTGTACAGCCTGTCGATGGGCTGCGTAACCTGGCTGGAGCGCTTCTTCAGCGATCGCAACCTCGGTCGGGATAATTTCGACCGTGCCGAACTGGCCGCGCGTGAAATGGTGCGCCCGCTGGCGCCGCTGCTGCGCGCGCATGGCTGGCAGATTTGCGTTGGCGCATCCGGCACCGTGCAGGCGTTGCAGGAAATCATGGTGGCGCAGGGTATGGATGAGCGCATCACCCTGCCGAAGCTGCGCCAGCTGAAGCAACGGGCGATTCAGTGCGGCAAGCTGGAAGAGCTGGAAATCGAAGGACTGACGCTGGAGCGCGCGCTGGTATTCCCGAGCGGGCTATCGATCCTGCTGGCAATTTTCCAGGAATTGGGTATCGAAAGCATGACGCTGGCCGGTGGCGCACTGCGCGAAGGCCTGGTGTACGGCATGCTGCATCTGCCGGTTGAGCAGGATATCCGCAGCCGCACCATCCGCAATCTGCAGCGCCGTTATCTGCTGGATACCGAGCAGGCGGCGCGGGTCAGCCAGCTGGCCGGCAATTTTTCGCAGCAGGTGGCCAATGAATGGCAACTGGACGCGCGATGTCGCGAATTGCTGCAGGCCGCCTGTCTGATTCATGAAATCGGTCTGAGCGTCGATTTCAAGCAGGCGCCGCAACATGCCGCCTACCTGATTCGCCATCTGGACCTGCCCGGCTTTACTCCGGCGCAGAAAAAACTGTTAGCCACCCTGCTGCAAAATCAGAGCAACCCCCTCGATTTAACCCTGCTGAGCCAGCAAAATGCCGTTCCGCCGCGTATGGCGCAGCATTTGTGCCGCATTCTGCGTCTGGCGATCATCTTCGCCAGCCGCCGTCGTGACGATACGCTGCCGGCCGTCAGGTTGCGCGCCAACGCCAACGACGAAGCGCTGCATGTCATTCTGCCGCGCGGCTGGCTGGAACAGCATCCGCTGCGCGCCGAAGCGCTGGATCAGGAAAGCCACTGGCAGAGCTACGTCCACTGGCCGCTGATGCTCGAAGAACAGTCTTGATATCAGCGGGTTCGGCCTGCCGAATCCGCTCTCTTGCTTAGTCGCCGCCTTTGGCTTTTGCCAGCATCGCGCGAATATTGGCCACGTTACTTTGCCCTTTCTGCATGCGCTCCTGCGGACTTATCACCTTACGCTCGGTTTCCCATGCCAAATCGTCCTGCGGCAGCTCCAGCAGAAATCGGCTCGGCTCCGGGCGCACCAGTTCACCGTACTGGCGTCGTTCACGGCACAGGGTGAAAATCAGCTCTTTCTGGGCGCGGGTTATCCCCACGTAGGCCAGACGCCGCTCTTCATCAACATTATCTTCGTCGATGCTGCTCTGATGCGGCAATAACCCCTCTTCCATCCCCACCAGGAACACATACGGGAACTCCAGCCCCTTCGAGGCGTGCAGCGTCATCAGTTGAACCTGATCCAGCTCTTCATCGCTTTCCCCACGTTCCATAATGTCGCGCAGGGTGAAGCGGGTCACCACCTGGGACAGCGTCATCGGCTCGTCCAGCTCGCTACCTTCGAGCATTTCGCTCATCCAGCCGAACAGCGTATTGACGTTTTTCATCTGCATTTCTGCCGCCTTGGGGCTAGTCGCAGTTTCAAACAGCCAGCTTTCGTAATCTATACCGCGGATCAGATCGCGCACCGCCGCCACCGGCTCACGCTCCGCCAGTTCGGCAATGCCTCTCAGCCAGCCGGTGAAGCGCTGCAAAGACTCCAGCCCACGGCCGGTCAGATGCTGGCCAAGACCCAGATCGAAACTGGCGTCAAACAGGCTCTTGCTGCGCAGGTTGGCCCATTCACCCAGCTTTTGCCGCGTCGTCGGCCCGATTTCACGTTTGGGAGTATTCACGATGCGCAAGAAGGCGCTGTCGTCATCCGGGTTGGTCAGCACCCGCAGATAGGCCAGCAAATCCTTGATTTCCGGCCGCGAGAAAAACGAGGTACCGCCAGAGATCTTGTACGGAATGCGGTTCTGCATCAGCATTTTCTCAAACACCCGCGACTGGTGGTTGCCGCGGTACAGAATCGCATAATCGCGGTAATGGGTTTTTTTGACAAAGTGGTGGGCGATCAGCTCGCCGACCACCCGTTCAGCTTCGTGGTCTTCGTTATTGGCGGTGACCACTTTCAGCTCCTCGCCGTAACCAAGCTCGGAAAACAGTTTCTTTTCGAACACGTGCGGGTTATTGGCGATCAGGATATTTGCCGCTTTCAGGATGCGTTCGCTGGAGCGGTAGTTCTGTTCCAGCTTGATCACCTGCAACGCCGGAAAATCTTCTTTCAGCAGCACCAGGTTTTGCGGCCGCGCGCCGCGCCAGGAGTAGATCGACTGGTCATCATCGCCGACCACGGTAAAGCGTGCGCGGGTGCCCACCAGCAGCTTCACCAGCTCGTACTGGCTGGTGTTGGTGTCTTGATACTCATCCACCAGCAGGTAGCGGATACGCTGTTGCCAACGTTCGCGCACCTCTTCATTACGTTGCAGCAACAGCGTGGGCAGCAGGATCAGATCATCAAAATCCAGCACGTTGCACGCCCGCATGTGGGCGTGGTACAGGCCATAGCAGTGGGCAAAATGCTTGTCGCGCTGCGAACGCGCCAGGTCCATCGCCCGCGCCGGATCGATCAGGTCGTTTTTCCAGTTGGAAATGGTAGTGATCAATTGCGCCAGCAGCGTCTTGTCTTCTTCCAGCCATTGCTTGGTCAGTTCCTTCAGCAACGCCAGCTGATCGCGATCGTCAAACAGCGAAAAGTTGGATTTCATTCCCAGCGCCTTGTATTCGCGCTTGATGATGTCCAGCCCCAGCGTGTGGAAGGTCGATATCATCAGTCCACGCGCTTCCTTGCGACCCAGCGTTTGTGCCACGCGTTCTTTCATTTCGCGCGCGGCCTTGTTGGTGAAGGTCACCGCCGCGATATGACGCGCCTGATAGCCGCAATGGTGGATCAGGTGGGCGATCTTGTTGGTGATGACGCGCGTTTTACCCGACCCGGCGCCGGCCAAAACCAGGCACGGTCCGGTGACAAATTCGACGGCTTGTTGTTGGCTGGGGTTCAATCGCATGGCGCTTTATGGCTCAACTGTCTAAACGTGGGAGGGAAGTGTAGCAGAAAGCGTTAAGCGGTATAATCGCCGCTATTCTTGCAAAACAACACGAAGGCACTCATTCCATGGCAAAGACCGCGAGCGCGCTGCACATACTGGTAGATAATGAAAAGCTGGCCAACGAGCTGCTGGCCAAACTCAAACGTGGCGTCAGCTTCGATACGCTGGCACGCAAATATTCCACCTGCCCGTCAAAACGCAACGGCGGTTCGCTGGGTGAATTCAACAAGGGCACCATGGTGGCGGCGTTTGACAAAGCGGTATTCAGCATACCGCTGCTGAAGCCGTATGGGCCGGTCAAGACCCAATTCGGCTATCATATTATCAAAGTGCTCTACCGCAATTGACTACTGCGCGCCGGCTTCCGTCGGCGCAGCGCCTTCCACCGGTTTCACCTCTTCAGTGACCACCGCCGGTGCCGGCATCATGATGCGATTATAATTTTCCTGCAGTTGCTTCATGTTCACTTCCGGCTCGCCTTTTGGCTGCAGCAACACCAGCGTGGCATCTTGTGAAAGCTGCAGCTTCAGCTCCTGGTTCAGCGATTCCAGCGTCAACGTCGACAGGAACGCCTGTCGCAACTGCTGATACTGCTCCGGTGCGATATCAACCACGCCGCTTTGCTGCGAGCGCAGGCGCTGGCTCATCAACACGTCGGTATCGGTACGCGCATAAGTGGCGAACAGCTTGCTCAACTGGGCGGTTTTCTGCGCCAGCAGGCTGTCAAATTCTTGCTGCGTCAGGCCGTTGTTGCGCACGTTGGCCATTTCACCGGCGACAAATTCCAACCCGGGGTTCAGGTTGGCGTTTGGCGTTTCCAGGTGAATGGCGCATTGCGCACGCTGATACTGCACCCGGCAATCAAAGCCCAGCTTGGCGTCTTTCTGCGGGCTTTTTTCCAGCGCCTGCTGCAGGTGCCAGAACAGCGCCTCACGCGCCAAATCGCTGCGCCAGTAGCGGCTCAGATTTTGTGAATCGCGGATCGGGTGCCATGGCGTATCCCACATGATCGACAGCGTATCCTGTTTGACCGCTTCGCTCATCAGGCTGACCGGCTGCGGTGGCAGCGGCGTCAGCGTCGGCATGGTGGCCGGAGTCTCGCGCTTGCCTTCCAGCGGCGAAAACGCCTTGTTGATCTGCTCGCTCAAGCTGCGGCTGTCCACTTTGCCGACCACGTACAGCGTCATCACGTCTGGGGTATACCATTGCTGGTAGAATTTCTTTAGCTGTTCGATATTCACCGGGCGCTTTACCGGCTGACCAGGATCGTGCGCCAGCAGCGTCGAGCCTTTCAGCCGGTAACGCCACCAGGGGTCTTGTGGGTTGGGCGGAAAAATGCCGATCGGATCGGCGCTGGAATTCATCACCGCGCGTACCGTATGTTCGTCAATCGCCAGCTTGCCGGTGGTATCGGACAGCCAGGCCAGCGCTTCCTTCAGCAGATCCGGCCGGTTGTTCGGCAGGCTGAGGTTGTACATCGTGAAATCATAGGAACCGATCGCCGGCGGCAACGGGCGGTCGTTGTCCACGCCCTGCTGCCATAGCGAACGTAGCTGCGCCGGGGTAAAGCTTTCGCTGCGCGCCATTGCCAGGCGCGGCAACAGATGGGCAAAACCGATCTGCTGGGAAGATTCAACCAGCGATCCGGTGTTGACTATCAACCGCAGTTCGACGCGATCGCTCGGCCGCTGCGGCGTATCTAGAATCTGCCAGGAAAACCCGTTGGCAAGCGTACCCTGCTGCCAGGCAGGATCGGGTTGTAGCGCTTCAGCCTGCACGCTGCTGCTGGCCGCGGCCAGCAATAGCCCACCAACCATAAGATGAATTCTGGTGCCCTGCATGTGAACCCCTACTTAATGACTATCCAATTATTTATGCAAATACCGGTATTCCATTCAATGGAATCATAAAAATACGCCCTGAGTTTCACAGTGGGGCGGAAAGCAGAAAGTGTACCACTGTGTTTGACCACATGCCTGGCCGGATGTCACTGGTTGAGGCGAAAAATAATCGTGAGCAGGATGTTTAGTAGAGAAAATACCCAAGGAGGGGAAGAAAACGCCATCGGCTGCGCGTGCAGCCGATGTTTTATACGGGTATTACTTAAGCTTTGTCAGCTTCAGGACGAGGTGCGTGTCTCATCAGCCAGCGCGCCTTTCTTGCTGTTCAGCGTGGCGTGCAGCTGTTTGGCGTCCAGCTGTTTACACCACTTCGCCACCACCACCGTCGCCACGCCGTTACCCACCAGATTGGTCAGCGCACGCGCTTCCGACATAAAGCGGTCAATACCCAGGATCAGCGCCAGTCCGGCCAGCGGCAGATGGCCCACCGCCGAAATGGTGGCCGCCAGGACGATAAAGCCGCTGCCGGTCACCCCTGCCGCGCCTTTCGACGACAGCAGCAGCACCACCAGCAGCGTCACCTGATGCATTACGTCCATATGGGTATTGGTGGCCTGAGCGATAAACACCGCCGCCATCGTCAGGTAAATCGAGGTGCCGTCCAGGTTGAACGAATAGCCGGTGGGGATCACCAGCCCCACCACCGATTTCTTGCAGCCCAGCCGCTCCATCTTGTCCAGCATGCGTGGCAGCGCCGACTCGGAAGACGAGGTGCCCAGTACGATCAGCAGCTCTTCCTTGATGTAATTGACGAACTTGAAAATGCTAAAGCCGTTGGCGCGGGCAATCGAGCCCAGCACCACCACCACAAACAGGATACAGGTAATATAGAAGCACAGAATCAACTGGCCGAGCTGTACCAGCGTGCCGACGCCGTATTTACCGATGGTAAACGCCATGGCACCGAAGGCACCCAGCGGCGCCAGGCGCATGATCATGTTGATAATGCCGAAAATCACGTTGGAGAAACTTTCGATCACATTGAAGATCAACTGCCCCTTGTCACCCAGGCGGTGCAGGGCAAAACCGAACAGCACCGCGAACAGCAGCACCTGAAGAATATTGCCGCTGGCAAAGGCGCCGATCACGCTGCCGGGAATGATGTCGAGCAAGAACGGAATGATGCCCTGCTGCTGCGCCTGTTCGGCGTAAACCGCCACCGCTTTGGCGTCCAGCGTTCCCGGATCGACGTTCATGCCGGCGCCCGGTTGAACCACGTTAACGATCACCAGACCGATAATCAGCGCCAGGGTGCTGACAATTTCGAAATACAGCAACGCAATGGCGCCGGTACGGCCCACCGCCTTCATGCTTTCCATACCGGCGATGCCGGTCACCACGGTGCAGAAAATCACCGGTGCGATGATCATTTTGATCAGTTTAACAAAACCATCGCCCAGTGGTTTCATCTGAGCGCCGAGGTCAGGATAGAAATGCCCAAGCAAGATGCCCAGCGTGATCGCGGTCAATACTTGAAAATAAAGGCTTTTAAAGATAGTTGATTTCATAAGTACATCCTATGGGGTAGCCACGCGCCAGAGACAGATAACGATTTTCCCACTGCTCTTTGCTTGCGCGGAAAATAACACCCGCATAACAACATGGAAATAATTTGTTGCTCCCCTCGGGATTAACGATGTGTTTTTAAGAGCTGAATCGCTTCAACAGGAGTGTATGGATGTAAATTACGTAAGCTTTTCTTTGCACTACCTTAAAAGAGGTAGCAATGAGTGGCGATTTTCGGACATTGACCAACGGCAGGCTACCGGCGACCGCAGCGGCCGCCGGTAAGGGAATTAGCGCCAGACGAACCAGGCAAACAGCGTTACGACCAGCACGCAGATAATGTTCAGCCAGAAGCCGACCCGCACCATTTCACGCTGACGAATTTCGCCGGTACCGTACACGATGGCGTTGGGCGGCGTTGCCACCGGCAGCATAAAGGCGCAGGAGGCACCGATACCGATCACGATAGTCAGCAGCGCCGACGGCATGCCCAACGCTTCCGCGACGGTGGCAAATACCGGCACTAACAGCGCGGCGCTGGCGGTATTACTGGTGAACTCGGTCAAGAAGATGATAAAGGTCGCCACCGCCAGGATGATGATGAACCAGTGGCTGGCGCCGAACAGTGAGGCCATGCCTTGCGCCATTACCGCACTGGCGCCGGAATCCTTCAGGATCACGCTCAGCGTCAGGCCACCGCCGAACAGCATCAGCACGCCCCATTCGGTATTTTGCTGAATCTGCGACCAGCTGGCGACGCCGCTGATGCCGATCAACACCGCCGCCCCCACCGCGACCAGAGTATCAAACTGTTTGATACCGCCCAGCAGACCGCTGAGCTGGCTGCTGAAGATCCAGCAGAATACCGTCAGCAGGAAGATCCCAAGCGTTACCCAGCGCGACTGGGTCCACGGGAAGTTTTCCAGCTGGATATCGAAACGGTGCTTCATGTTCGGCCGCAGCAGCAGGTATAAGGTGCCGACCATCAGCGGCATCAGCACCACCATCACCGGAATGCCGAACTTCATCCAGCCGACAAAATCCAGCCCCAACTGCGCAGCGGCAATGGCGTTTGGCGGGCTGCCGACCATGGTGCCCAGGCCACCGATGCTGGCGCTGTAGGCAATACCGAGCAGCAGAAATACGTAAGTATTATGGTCGCGCTCGCGGTCGAGATTGCTCAGAATACCCATCGCCAGCGGCAACATCATCGCCGCCGTCGCGGTATTGCTGATCCACATCGACAGCACCGCGGTGGCACCAAACAGCATCAGGGCCGCCAACAGCATCTTGCCGCCGGCCAGCAGCAGCAGCCGGTTGGCGATCAGCCGGTCCAGCTTCTGAATGTGCAGCGCCGTCGCCAGCGCAAAGCCGCCGAAGAACAGGAAAATGGTCGGGTTGGCAAACGACGCCAGCGCCTTGTCCACGTTCAGCATGCCACACGCCACCGCCATGATCGGCACCAGCAGCGCGGTAACGGTGACGTGGATAGCCTCGGTCAGCCAGAGAATACCGATGAATGCCAACAGCGCCAGACCGGTGTTTTCCTGTGGGCTAAACGGCAGTGTTTTCAGCAATACCGCAAAAAGGATAATGTCGGCTACCAGGATCAGCAGCCCACGTCGCGTTGCCGGCGAAGCCGTAGAGGGTGTCAGAGGAGTATCAGCCATGATTATTGTCCCTAGCGCGTGACCTGGCGCTCTTGTAACAAAATGTACCGGAAGGGACTCAGGATAAGGTTTGATGACCGATTTGTTGAGAAAAAGATGTTATTTATGCGAGCGATAACACGTTGATAACAGTTTTGCGCCGCCGGGCGGCGCAAATTCAACCTTTGCCGGCAAACTGCAGTTCAAACGCCTCGCGTGGCAGCGGATGGGAAAACAGGAACCCCTGGCCGTGATACATGCCGTGCTGCAACAGCCAGTCGCGCTGTGCGGCGGTTTCCACGCCTTCGGCCATCACCGGCAGGTTCAGCACCTCGGAAATCGCGCTGACGATGCGCACCATCGCCTCGTCGCCCGGCAGACCGTGGATAAAGCTTTTGTCGATCTTGATCAGATCGATCGGCAGGCCTTTCAGGCGATTGAGATAGTTGAGGCTGGAGTAACCCATGCCAAAATCATCCAGCGCAATCGACAGGCCGAGTTCATGCAGTTCCCGCAGCAACGCCAACGCATGATCAAGATCGTGAATACGCACCGTTTCGGTAATTTCCAACAGCAGCTTGCGCGGATCGATCGCGTACCGTTGCAGCATCAGCTTCAGCTGCGGCACGAAGTCGGCATCCTGCATTTGCAACGCCGACACGTTGACCGCCAGCGGCAGCGCAATGCCCCGCGCCTGCCAGTCGGCCAGAATGCGACACGAGGCTTCCAGCACCCAGTTGCCAAGCGGCACGATCACCCCCAGCTCTTCGGCCAGCGGGATCACATCGGCCGGCAGGGTAATACTGCCGTCGTACTGCCGCCAGCGCAGCAGCGCTTCGGCGCCAATCACCGCGTTGGTGCGCATGTCCATTTGCGGCTGCAGGTACAGGGTAAACTGGTCCCGTTCGATACCTTGCAAAATTTCGCTTTCCTGCGTCAGGCGCTTTTGCGTCCGGTCGGTCAGGCTGGGTTCGAAGAAGAGAATGTGGTTTTTGCCGTCGCGGTGCGCCGACATCATGGCTGACATCGCGCTGCGCAGCAGCTGTTCGGCGCTTTCGCCGCGATCGAGATAATGCGCAATGCCAATGCTGGCGGTCGGCCGCAGCGACATCTTCTGGATATCCAGCGGCGCGTTGATTTGCGCCATGATGCGCTGCGCCAGCTGCATGGCGTGAAACGGCCGTTCAATGCCCTTGGCCAACACCGCAAACTCGGCGTTGGTCAACTGCGCCAGCACGCTGTCCTTGTCGAGACATTGGTGCAGCTTTTCCGTTAATTTGCGCACCAGCGTTTCACGTTGCGCCGGCGTCAGTACGCCGCTGGCCTCATGCAGCGTTTCAATGCCGATTACCAGCAGATTGAAACGTTCCGGTCGCAGGCTGGAGGCAATATGCTGCTCCAGCAACGCCGTCAACAGCACCTGATTGGGCAGCCCGGTAATCGAGTTGCGGGTGCTGAGGCGGCTCATATCGGCATGGGCGCGGGCCAGCCGCTGCTGATTACGGTTATAGTTGCGCGCCAGCAGGCCAAGCTCGTCATCCTGGTGCAGCGACGGCAACATCAATTGATGATACGGCGCATCCTCCTCGGAGATGTTTTCCAGCTCCCTGGCCATGGCGCGCAGCGGATAGACCATCAGCCGGTTCATGCACCAGGTGATGGCGATCGACAAAATCAGCGCCAGCAGCAGATAGGTGGACAGCATGGTCGACACCGTACTGAGAATGAACTGATACATGCGGAACGAATCGGCCTGTAATACCAGATAGGCCAGCGGCTGCGGATTGGCGGGCACCCGTTCCAGCGAATACAGCGGCACGGAAATTTGCACCGGCAAATCAAAAATGCGCGCAATCAGCGACGGTATCGGCCGTTCCGGCGGGAAATTGGCGTGTAGCGCCTGAAACTCGTTCGGCAACACGATATCGGCACGGGTCAAAATGCCGACCGGCAACAGCGAATTCAGCACCCGTTTGGTTTCCGGCACATCCATGCGCAGCACCGCTTCCGCCAACGGTTGGCGTACCGAATGGGCGATATTCTCCAACTGCTGGGCGTAGTCATCCCTGCGCTGCTGCACAAAGTGGAATAACTGAATGACGATAAAAATGCAGATCGTGACCAGCGCCACCCCGGACACCGTCGCCATCTGCTTAATCGTGAGTGAACGCCTGACCCGCAAACCTGCTCTCCGTTAATCGGGCTGAAAAAATGACCAGTGCTGAAAACAATGCCACGCCCGTGTTCGAATCGGTGTGAGTATACGCGATTGCCTCGCGTTTTTACCTTGCCATAGCGATGGAAGAAGTAAGAAAAGCGCGGGTTTCAGTCTTTTCCTAGCCGAATAAACCTAGGGTAGCAAAACTACCCTGCGGGCGACACTCTGAAAACACCTGGCAACAGGCCGGCCCGCTATTTGAAATCGGCATACGGCGTCAGCGGTTGCGGCGGCAAGTCCAGATCGCCCTGCCAGCCCGCCAGCGAATAACGGACATAAATCAGAGCATGGCTCGGGGTATAGTCCTTCGCCTGCTGGATATCAATGCCGGCACCCAGCGTCCAGTGGGCGCTCAGGCGGCGTTCGACGATGGCACGCAGCGTATAGCCGACGCCGGTAGACGACCCGCCGTCTTCGATAGCCAACTTGTCCGGCAGGCTATCGGGGACCAGCCCCTGCAGCGGATAACGCCGCTGACTGTCGGTTTTGGCATGCGAGAGCGAAACCGAACCGCCCACCTCAAACGACCAGTTCTCGGTGCGCTGGCGGTAGTTGACCGGTATGGACAGCGACATGTATTGCTGCGGGCTGTAATAACCCCCCTGGCCCAGCGAGTAACCGCTCAAATCCTTTTGATAGTGCCACAGCATGGTGTTCAGGCCGACGGTGGCGCGGCGATTATTTTCATTGATCAGTTTGTAGTAATAGCCAGCCATCAGTCTTTCGCGCTGGTTGTCTTCCACGTTCTTGCCGCTGAGCTGGTGCGCACTGAGATCGGCCCACACGCCATGCGCCTCACCGCGATCGTAGCTGGCACTCAGGCTGACGCCGGTGGCGCGCACCCCACCCCAGGTGATGCCGGTGTTCGGATCCCGGGTACCGCCAAACGCCAGCAGCGAGCTGGACATCGGCCGGCGCGATGCGCCAAGCGTCCAGCCAATGTGTTGCCAATCGCCGCTGTAGGCCACGCCGCCGACCCAGTCAACCACCTCGAACCCCATCGGGGTGGTGCCGATATCGGTTTCCCAGCGATCGTTCTTCCAGCCCAGCGCCACGCTGGTGCCGGTGGTTTTTTGCCGCTCGTCGCCGCTACAACCCTGGGTATTACAGCTGCCAAAGGTCTCGTAATATTTGCCGTCACCGTCGGTGGAAAATTTACCGGCATTCAGACGCACGGTGTCGGTGCGGAAAAACGCCCGCCCGTCATACAGCGGCATATCCACCTGCAACATGGTGTCGTGCGCCTGGTAGTCCGACACGCCGCCGGTCCCGCTGGATCCCCAATAGTCATGGTCCAGCGTGACGTTAACATCCTGCTGACGGTACAGGTCCGCCGCATCGGCGCGAATGCCGCGCTTTAACCAATCGTCGCCAGCGTTATTGCGCGTCAGGCGAGTGTATTGGTCATTATCCTTTGGCAGCGTTGGCGTGATGCCACTGGCGACCATCGCCTGCTGGAAATCCTGCTGCGCCAGTACCGGCTGTGACCGATCGCGTTCCAGACGCGCCGCATCACGATAGACCAGCGCCTTGCCTTGCCCGGCCGGCTCCTGCTGCGCCGCCGTTTTCAAGCGATGGAAAATATCGGCAGCCTTATCCGGTTCGCCCACCGCCTGCCAGGCATTGGCCACCCGTCGCTCACTGTTAATCGAAGCAGCATCCTGCGGCGTTGCGGTTTGCAACCGCTGCCGCGCCGCCGACATATTGCCCTGCGCCACGTAGGCTTCGATTTCGCCCAGGCGTGCATCCGGATTATTTGGCTCACGCCCCCGCACCCGCTGATAGTCCGCCAGCGCACCGGCGTAGTCACCGTCGGCCAACGCCCAGTCCGCCAGCGTCAGATCGATACGCGTATCCGCTGGCTGGCGTTGCAGATAGGTCACCGCCGCCGCCGAGTCACCGCCAGCGCGCAGCCGTTCGGCCTGCGCCAACGTGGCCTGCAGTTGCAGTCGCTGCGCCAGTTCACGCATGTTGTCATTCCACTGCGCGCGCGGCAGGGTAGCCAGATGCGCCAGCGCCTGCGAGTCACGATCGCTGGAAGACAGGTACAGCGCATAGGCGTAAACCTGCTGCGGATCGTGGCGCTGCTTTTGCACCAGCGCGTTGAACAGCGCATCCGCCTGCTGTGGTTGACCGGCCTGGCGCAGCACCTGCGCATAACGATAGGTCAGCCACACGTCGTCGGGATCGCGCAACCGTGCCTGTCGGTAAATTTCCGCCGCCTGGTGCCATTGCTGCCGTTGCGCCAACGCCTCCGCCTGCTGTTTCAACATGTCGAGTTGCAGTCCGTCGAGGGTGTCGCGCATCTTGTTGCGCTGGGCTGGCGGCAGCCCGTTGAGGTAAGCCAGCGCCTTTTGCGGAGACTGGCGCTGATAGATATTGGTCAGGCCGCGTACTGCGCTACCGCTGCCGCGATCGAGGCGCAGCGCCTGTTGATAATAACGCTCCGCCGCCGCGTCGTCGTGCCGCGCTACGGCAACGTCGCCCAGGCCAATCAGCGCGTCGGCATCGGCATTATCGATTTGCCGCGCCTGTTGATATTTCTGCTGCGCCAGCGACAGATTATTGGCCTTCAGCGCCTTGTCGCCCTCGTCGATCGCCAGCCAATAGCGGTTGGTGTTGATCAGACTCTGCCATTTGCTGGCGCCGTAGCCATTTTTATCCGCCTGCTGCGCCTGGCGGAACAGCGTCAGCGCCCGCGGCCGATTGCCGGCTCGGGCATAGGCCAGCCCCAGCGCGCCAAGCACCTCCGGGTCGTCCGGCGCCGCCGCCAGCGCTTTGCGCAGTTCGGGGATCGCCGCGCGGCTACCGCCTCTATCCACCTGCGCCAGCCCGCGAGCACGCGCCTGGAAGACCGGATCGGCCAACAGCGTTTGCTGGCGCGCCAGCTCTTCACGTGCGCCGACTGCCTGATCGCCGGTCACAAAGACGCCAAGAAAACGATTGAGCGCCGCCACGCTGGCTGCGCTGACCGGCATGTCCTTGATTTTTTCCAGCCACAAATCGGCAGCATCGCTGCGCCCGCTCGGGTCAGCCGCCGCCTTTTGCAGCTCCTCATACGCCAGCGCGTCCTGTTTCTGGCTGAACAGCAAACGCGCCAGCAGCATGCGCAACGACGCGCTGCCGGGATAACGTTGATCCAGCGCCTGTAATTTCTTGATGACAGCAGGTTCCTGGCCCGGTAAACGCGCCACCAGCCGCCAATACTCCAGCGCCAGATCGAGCGTCGGCGGTTCGCCCTGGAACAGCGCATCATAGGCCGTCTTGGCCTCGGTCAAACGACCGGCGGTCGCCATCAGCCGCGCCTGCTGCAATTGCTGCCGCGTTTCCGGCTGCGTCAGCAACAGGCTCATTTCTGCCTGCCGATAGGCGGCGGATTGCGGCGCAATGCCCTTCAGCTTGTCCAGTTGCTGCTGCGCCAGCGCCTGATTCCCCTGACGTAATGCCAAGCGCATGCGCGCCGAAATCACTTCCGGGTTATTGGGGTCCATCAGTTCCAGACGATATAACGATTGGTTCACCAACTCTTCTTTATGGCTGGCTTCGCCGACGCGCACCTGCTCCAGCAGCCACTGTTCCGGCGACACGGTTTCTGCGCCCTGCGTCGCGGGCGCCAGCAACAGGCCAAGCGACAACAGGCTCAGCCAGTTTATTCTGAAGTTGTGCATTGGCTGCCCCAGGCGGGTTGAAGTTCACCCTGACGAGTAAAACGATAACGTTGCTGATCCCATCCCTGGCCGAACAACGTCAGCGAAGCGCTGAAATAGGCGTCGTCGCCTGGCGGGTTGTCGTTGACACGCTGGCGTTGCCGCGCCAACGCATCGGGTTGATCGGCCAGCAGCGGCAATAGCGCGGCGGCAAACCCCACCGGACCGTCACCACGGGTGGTTCCGGCGGCGGTATCGGTTTTTTCCGGCGGCACGCCCTGCCGTGCGGTCAGCTGCGTCATCGGCAAAAAAACGCTCCCGCAACGCGGTACGGAGCGGATCGCCGCTCGCCAGCATGCCGGCCCACAGATAGACGCGGATGGCGTCGTAGCTGCCGATGTTCGGTTTCGCGCCGTCCGCTTGCCAACCCTTGTCACGCTGCCACACCACCCAGTCGGGGGAAAAACCGTGCGGCGCAGTTTCCAGCAACATACGCTGATTAACCTGCTGCATCGCCTGCCATGGCCCGTTCAGCGAGGCAAAGCGCGCCAGCAGTTGCGGTGGCAGATAGCTCGGATTGAGCCGCCAGCGAGGGTCGTCGACAAAGCCCATTTTGCCCGGCAACAGCATTGGCCCCAGGCCGGGAATATCCGCCACTTCTTCACGCGCGATGCGTTGCAATAGCAGGGTGCCCAACGTGAGGTAACGCCGGCTTTGCCATAACCGGCCCGCTTCCAGCAGACTGTAGGCGATCCACAGATCGGCGTCAGAGGCGGAATTGTCATCCAGCACCAGCCAGCGCTGCTTATCATCCTCCCCCCATAGCCAGGCGGGAAGGTGGGCGCCGAGATCGCCCTTCGCCAGATTGTTTTCGGTCCAGTTCAGCAGCCGATCGAAGGTCGGCCGATCGTTGGCAACCAACGCGAAAAACAGCCCGTAGCTTTGCCCCTCCGAGGTGGTAATACGGTTCGGGCTGCTGGGGTCGATCACCCGCCCCCCCTCGCTGATGTAAAACTGCCGGTACTGCTGCCATGCCGGCCACGGGCAGGCCGCCGTGGCGCTGAACGCGCACAGCAGCAGCAGGGTCAAGGTCCATCTTACCCTCAGTCGCATGGCGTTAATCCCGATCTTCCGGTGACAGGCGACGACGGCTGAAGGCCTTCAGGCCACGCCACAGCATCAGCGCCAGAATCACCACCACGATGACCGCCAGCACCGCCAGCAGCACCGGGTGCGTCGACAGTGCATGCCAGACCCGCTCCCACCACGGCAGGTGGCCGACGTAATAAATATCACCGACGCGCAGGCTGTTAACCCCTGATTCACGGATAACCGACACCGAGCCAAACATCGCGGCACGCTTGCCGCTGTCGAGCAGGGCGTTGCCCAGCAATTGATAACCGCGCGGGCTGTCGGCCAGCAGCGCCACTATGCTGCGCTGATCGTTGAACGGAGACTGAACCCCGACGATCGCTGCCATCGCCCCCTCGGAACCGATGGCGGTTCTGCTGTCCGGCTTGCTGTCGTCGGCCATCACCTCCATGCTCGGCAGCGGCGGCTGGCGTCGCGGCTGTTTCACCCAGCTTTCGGTGGCGTCGACCAGCAGGCTGACCTTTTTATCGTCACGCAGCTCAGGGGGAATGGTGCCAATCATCAGAATGTCGGCGTCTTTCTCTTTGGCCTGCGCCCAGTCATCGCTCAGGCTGACCGCCAGCGCCGGATAGCCGGTCTGCGCGCCAATATTGCCCAACGCGTCGAGCAAGGCGCTGACCTGCGCCGGCTGCGGCTGTTTGTTGACCAGCACCAGCGTTTGCGACAGGTCTGCCAGCCGGCTGAACGGGAAGGCCGCATTGGCAAACGCACGCAGATCCGGCATCGCCATAAAGTGACGATAGCCAGAGAAATCGATGGTTGAACTGCCGTCGATCACCGCATGGTTTTGCGTGAAGGAATAGGTTTCACAGCGCCCTTCCGCCCCGCTGGCCAGCAGCGTGGTGTAATCAAAGTCAAAGCGCAGCTGATTGACCGCACCGAGGCGCAACGCCGGAATGGTGACGTTTCGGTCGGAATCGATCAGCCCCTGGGTCAACGGCAGACGCAACAGCTGCGCGCCCTGTTCATGTTCCGGCACCAGCGAATAGGCCTGAATGAACTGATTGTTCAAATTGACGTTAAGGCGCGAGCCATCCTGGATGCGCGGCGGCGTATAACGGTATTTCAGCCGCATATCGATACCGGTGCTACGGATCAGGAACAGATCCGGCGGCAGGTTCATGGTCAGCGAAATCGGACTGGGCTCGATACCGCTGGTTTGCAGCTGTTCGGCGTACTGCTGCAGCTCGGTGAAGGTCATCGGCCGGTCGGTACGTACCCAGTTCGGCGCATCGTAAGGCTGGCGCGGTGCCAGTTGCTCGACCTTGTCCACCGTGACGTTCTGGCCACGGAACAGGATATTGCCCTGCGCGATGCCTTTCACCGCGGTCACCAGATCGTTGTCGTCGCGCCCTTGAATCAGCAACAGTTTGACGTAGGGATTATCGGGGTGGCCGATCATTTCCACCGTCGGGCCGTTGACCGCCGGGTAGTCGCGCAGGAAAGCCGGACGCTGTTGGTTGGTGGCGAACACCACCGCGTGCCGGTCTGGCAACGTATCAAACATTGCCGGGAATGACTGGCCGCGCCACTGGGCCTTGCTGCCGAACCACGACGCCAGAATGCCCGCCGCACGCTGTTGGGTGATGTCCGGCTGGCCGGCAAACACCATCGGCAGCGTCAGCGGACGGTTATCACGGTTGTCGAAAAACGGTTCCGGGAAGTGCGACAGTTCGTTCTTCAGCGGCAGCGTCTGATAACGCAGCTTCAGCGCGCTGGATTTACCGATCTCCAGCCACAGCGTGCTGCTGGCCGGGTTTTCGCAAATGTTTTGATAATGGCCGACGAACACCAGCTTAAGGCGGTTAAAATCGGTGATATAGCGCGGATCGATCGCCATCTCGATATGATTGGGCTTGCCCAACTGCTCTTTGGCGATAGTGGTGACGCCCATCAGTTCATCATTGAGATACACTTTGAGATGTGACTCTACCGGGATCAATGACGGTGACGGCGTAAAAGACAGATCGAGCGTCGCCTGCGATACCACTTCGTCACTGCGTACGCCGAATTCAATCTGGCCGTCCGGGCGCGTGCCGCGCAGGGTGAAGGTGCCCGGCGGCGGCGCGATCTGCGCAAACGACAGCTGCACATCGCGCACCGGCGCATCGGGATCCTGCGGTGCAGCAGGGTTCACCGGCACGGTCAATGGCGCATCGGCGCTCGCCGACGGCACGGCGGTGGTGGGTGCCGGGGGGGATTCAGCCTGGGACAACGTACTGATGCCTAAGGCCAACGCGGTAAACCAGGTTAATTTTCTTGTCATCGTATCATCATCAAAGTTAGTGCCAGTTCACCCTACGGTGAGCGGCAGTGGAAACACGGCCTACACCACGCTCTCTTTTGGGCTTAATGCCGGGTTCCGCCCCACGCTATGCGGAATGAAAGACAGCACCCAGGCAATCAATGTGGTAAACCCGACCAATATGCTGCGCACCAGCGGCGGCGCGTAATCCACCATGCGAAGATAACCGCGAAAGCCCAGTGCCAGCACGTCACGCAGGCTTTCGATCGGCTTATCTTCTGGGAAACCGTCCTGCCATAGCGCCCAGGTATCGGCACGAGCAAAGGTGCACTGTATAAAATCAATGTGTTGTCGCGTCGTCATATCGACCATTCGCAAGCCGACCTTGGCGCCGAAGGCGCGGGTCACCTGGCACGGGAAGCTGTATTCCTGCTGACCACGCTTCAGTAACAGCGCCACCCGATCGCCTTCTTGCCATTGATCCGCCACGCGCATTTCAACCCCGACCCCGCCGTCGGAATAATCGCGCAGCGTGCAGGGGAACAGATGCCCATCGGCGCGTGCCAGCGCCGCTGGCAAGGCGATTTCGACCCGGTGCGACTGGCGTACCTGCTTGGCTTCCACCGCCACCGCCACCGCGCCGCCCAGGATGGTCATGTTGTACAGCACCCACACCAGGCTGACGATCACCGTCATGATTTCATCGGTCGGGCCATGCATGATGCGCCAGACGCCAAAGCACAGGCCCGCCAGATTGAGCAGCACCAGCACCATGTACGGCCGGGTAATCACCCAGTCGACGTGTTCTTCCTCCACCAGCCCGCCTTTGGCGGTGACGTTGAACTTGCCCTTGTGCGGGTTGAACAGCGCCACGGTGGTCGGCCGGGCGATATACCAGGCCAGCACCGTTTCGTAGATTTCACTCCAGAACGAATGGCGGTATTTGCCCTGGATACGCGAGTTGGTCAGGCTGGAGTGGATCATGTGCGGCAGAACGTACAGCGCGATAGCCAACGCCGGGGCGAAAATGATGTATGCGTGCAGCAGCAGAAACGCCAGCGGCGCGGTCAGGAAGATCAGCCGCGGAATGCCCGATAAAAAGTGCAGCATGGCGTTGGCATAACACAGCCGCTGCGCCAGTTTCAGCCCTTTACCAAACAGCGGGTTATCCAGCCGGAAAATCTGCACCATGCCGCGCGCCCAGCGGATACGCTGGCCGATATGCGCCGACAGGCTTTCGGTAGCCAATCCGGCCGCCTGTGGAATGCGAATATACGCCGAGGTATAGCCAAGGCGGTGCAGCCGCAGCGAGGTGTGGGCATCTTCGGTCACGGTTTCCACCGCGATGCCGCCGATTTCGTCCAGCGCACTGCGCCGCAGAATGGCGCAGGAACCGCAGAAAAAGGTGGCATCCCACATGTCGTTGCCGTCCTGCACCAGCCCGTAGAACAGCGTGCCTTCGTTGGGGGTCTGGCGGAAGCGCCCCAGGTTGCGTTCAAACGGATCCGGCGAGAAAAAGTGGTGCGGCGTTTGCAGCATCGCCAGCTTGTTATCTTTAAAAAACCACCCCATGGTGAGCTGCAAGAATGAACGCGTCGGCACGTGATCGCAGTCGAATATCGCCACAAACTCGCCGCTGGCCTGCTTCAGCGCGTTATTGATGTTGCCGGCCTTGGCATGCTCGTGGGTCGGCCGCGCAATGTACTTCACCCCTACCTCGTCGGCAAAAGCGCGAAACTCGGGGCGGTTGCCGTCGTCTAGAATATAGATATTAATCTTGTCCTGCGGCCAGTCGACGCCCAGTGCGGCATAAATGGTCGGCTTCACCACGCCCAGATCTTCATTATAGGTCGGCACCATCAGATCGATGGTGGGCCAGCTGTCGCTGTTTTCTGGCAACGGCACCGGTTGGCGGTTGAGTGGCCACACGGTCTGGAAATAGCCCAGCACCAGCACCACCCAGGCATAGGTTTCCGCCACCAGCAGCAGCAGACCGCACACCAGGCTGAGCGGGTCGTCCCAGTTGAGGGTCGCGGTGTAACGCCACCACAGATAGCGACAGGAGACGGTGAGCGACAGTACGATCAACATCAGCGCCGGCAGGCGACCCGGCACCCGGCGCACCACCATCGCAATGCCCCACAGCAGCAGCACAAACACAAACTGCGCTGGCAGATCAAACGGTTGCGAAATGCATAACAGCGCCAGGATCGCCGCCACAATGCCGCTGCCAATAAACAGCACGCGGCGCAGGGTGCGGTTCATACCGCCCAAACGCGTGACGGTACGCTGCTCGACGTCGGCGTCTTGCAGCCGATGCGGTAGCCGCTGCAACCAATTAACGTAGCGCAGCTGCAGCTTGCGCCAGCCGGCAAAGGCGTAACGGCCACGCGGCACGCGGCCGGTGCGAAACATCAGCAGCCACAGCGCCTGCACCAGATAGCGCAGGCCGTCCGCCAACCGCGGGCGCAGCGGGGAAATATGCGGGAACCAGTAACTGCGGCCAGCGCGGATACGCTGCCAGGCCGGCGACTCAAAGCGCAAAAATACCCAGCCACAGGCCACCAGCAGCGTGGTAAAGAACGCCGTCAACACCGAGGAACCGTTGCGGCGATAAGTGCGATAGCGGCGCTGCACCGCCACATGGGCCGGCGGCATCAGCAGCAGGCTCATTACCCGACTCATTGCCCGGCATCCTGCAGGTGGAGCAGACACCAGTTCGCCAGCGTCAGCACTTCGTCCGCGGCCAGACTGTCCGGGCGGTACTCACCCAGCGGCTGTTTCATCGCCATGGCTTCAGCCAGCGCCTCGTCACGGTGAATGACCATCGGCAGCAGGCCATTCAGCGTTTGCAGCCACAGCTGGTGCAAATCCTGCTGCAGCTGGCTGACAGACGAGTAATGGTTAATCAGAAAATGGCCATTGGCCGGCAGCGCCTGCTGATGCAGACGGGCGTGGCAATTGGCGTCGGGCGTCAGCAGGACAAACACCCGATCGGCGGCGCTCAGCGCCTGGCGCGTCTGCGCATTGTCAATCGCCGGTACGTCCAGCAGGATCCAGCGATGCCGTGCGCTGTGTTGCAATTGTTCCAGCCGCTGCGCCCAGGGTATAGCGAGGTTTTGGCTCTGTTGTTGACGTTCCGTGGCGTCTAACTGGCCAAAGGGCAAAAAGTCGAGCTTTTCGCAGTAACGCATCGCCCCCTGACGCCAGTCGGTGCCGTCCAGCTCTGCCCGTGCCCAGCCTCGCGCCAATGCAAAGGGCGTATTGAAATGCAGACGTAATAAATTATCCGGCGACGCATCAATGGCCAGCGTTGCTTCACCTAATTGCTGTAATGCCCAGGCCAGCGCCGCCGTTATCGACGTCGCGCCAATTCCGCCTCGAATCCCTTGCAGCGCAATCACCGGCATATATTAGTGACTCCCTGATTTCTGGGATAATTCTTCCAGTAACGGCCAACGCGCCATCATTTGCGCCAAACGTTCCTGGCGGGAAATATCAATATAATGTAATTGCGGTAGTGCGAAAACATGACGCAACGTTTCCAGATCGTCCGGCGCCTGCGAGGCCAAAACCGCATTTAAGCGCGTTGGTTGATTATTCATCCTGCCGCCTCGAAAATAGGCTAGTGTTATATAACTATAGCAATAGTATGTAAAAAAATAGCCAATAAGATGAATCTTAACGGATATTATTACACAATGCCGGTTGTTTGTTATTATTGGATGCAATGTTACAATCGTTTATTCGTTAATTCTAGTTTCCAGATATTGACCCGCGGCCTTCTCAACGAAAGTAGAAAACACCTATGGCGCATGCTTTCTCATTAGGAATTCGACAGATTTGGGAAGAACTTTCTGTCATGCAATCCCCGGGATTTTATTGGGTTAATATCGATCGCCAAACAGACGCTGAGCTCCTGTGTCGGCAAATAATTTCCGCACAGCCGGAATCCGCTCGGGCGGCGCTGATTTGCAGCGGCGAAAAGCCGGATAAAGTATTGAATTCTCTGACCTCTGCCAAATTAAACAAACTGCCGCTGTATACGCTGCCGGAGCAAAAGGCGGCGCTACTGCATTTCAGTGACGACCTGATGCGCACGTTGAAACCGCACAATCGGTTGTTGATCCTGCTGGCGCATGCCAGCCTGTGGCAGACCTTTACCCGCGAGGAGATCCACAACTGGATAGCCAGCCTTGGCCGTTGGCTACGCCGCCAGGGGTGTACCCTGGTTATCCTCAGCCACGGCAGCGGCGTGAATAAATTGCGCGGCCAGCTCGGCAACCAGCATCGGTTGCTGGACGGTTTGGCCAACCTGCAATGGCAGCAGGACAGCGCGCAATACCTGGTTAACTGGTGGAGCACCGCCAATGGCATCAACGCCAATCAGTTGATCACGCTGTACCCCGCAGAGCACGGTTGGCAAGGTGAAGATGAAAACCGTAAGCCGTCGCCGAGCGTCGCGCACAATGACGATCACCTCTATCTGGCGGAGCACAGCATTCTGGAAGGTGCGCCGCCGTTGTCTACCCACTGGCAATTGCTGGAAAGCAACGCATTGCTGGCGCAACACGGCATGCTGACCCTGTCGGCGACGCTGATATTTTCGTTATACCAGAGCGATCAGATCGACGCGCTGGCGCATCAGATCCACAACCTGCGCCGCAGCCGCGGTAACGGACTGAAAATCGTGGTGCGCGAAATGAACGCCAGCCTGCGTTACAGCGATGAGCGCCTGCTGCTGGCCTGCGGCGCCAATCTGATCGTGCCGCACGTGGCGCCGCTGTCGCGTTTTCTGACCATGCTGGAAGGCATTCAGGGCCAGCGCTATTCGCGCCACGTGCCGGCGGATATCGACGCCTTGCTGGCCGGTCTGCGGCCGTTGCAGTTAAAGGGCTATCTGCCGCCCGATGATTTCAGCCAGGCGGTATTGTCATTGATGGGTAACACGCTGCTGCCGGAAGACGGCAAGGGCGTGATGGTGGCACTGCGGCCAGCGCCGGGCCTGCGCGCCGAACAGGCCATGACGCTGTGCCATATGCGGCGCTTCGGCGACGTGATGACCGTGGCACAAGGGCGGCTGTTCCTGTTCCTTTCCACCTGCCGCATCAACGATCTGGATACCGCAATGATGCATATTTGTCGTCTGCCGGTGAGCGAAGCCTTCAGCAACCAGCTGGTTTGGCATATGGACGTTGATATCGTGGCGGAAATCAAACGCCTGGCTCACGGCAGCGCCGTAGCCGCACGGCAGGAAACGCCGCTGGTCGCCAAGCCGACCGCCGCTGCCGCCGTTGAAAGCCCGGCGATGCGCCGCCAGCCGGTGGCATGTAACCTGATTGACGGCAGCCAGGAGGATCCGACATGCTGAATCTGACCGATATCGTGCAGTTGGTAATGCTGTGCGCGCTATTTTTCATTCCGCTGGGCTACGCGCTACATCGCCGCTACCCGCACTGGCGGCAACGCTGGCAAAATCGACTGTTCTCACCGCGTTATTTGAAATCGGCCGGCCTGTGGGTGCGCGACGGCTCCTCTTTCCAGATTAAGCGCAAAAAACAATCATGAACGATAAAAACAACACGCAAAACGACAATGCTCTGTGGCGCTACTGGCGTGGCCTCGGTGGCTGGAACTATTACTTTTTGGCCAAATTCGGCCTGCTGTGGTTCGGCTATCTGAATTTCCATCCGCTGGCCAATCTGGTGTTTATGGCCTTTTTGCTGATGCCGATTCCGGCCATGCGCCTGCATCGCTGGCGGCACTGGCTGGCAATCCCCATCGGTCTGGGGCTGTTTTATCATGATACCTGGCTGCCGGGGATCAGCAGCATACTCAGCCAGGGGTCGCAGTTAACCGGCTTTAGCGCCGACTATCTGCTTGAACTGGTGAACCGCTTTATCAACTGGCAGATGGTCGGTGCCGCCTTCGTGATGCTGGTGGCCTATCTGTTCCTGGCACAGTGGCTGCGGGTCACGGTATTTACCGTCGCGGCCATGGTGTGGTTGAACCTGCTGGCCATCGGCGGCCCGGCGATTTCGCTGTTGCCGACCACCACCACCGCCGCCACGCCCGATCCGGCCACCGCACCGGCACCGACCGCCGAAGCCGGCAGCAACCTGCCTGCCGCCAGCGGCCCGCCGACCAGCGCCAACCTGACCGCCTATCTGAATCAGTTTTACGATGGTGAAAAAAGGCCGCACCACCGCTTTCCCAGCCACGCTGCCGGCCGACGCCCAGCCGTTCGATCTGCTGGTGATCAACATCTGTTCGCTGGCCTGGTCGGATATCGAAGCCTCCAAGCTGGAAAACCATCCGCTGTGGGCGAAGATGGACATCATGTTCGACAACTTCAATTCGGCCACCGCCTACAGCGGCCCGGCCTCAATACGCCTGCTGCGCGCCAGCTGCGGCCAACCGTCGCATCGCGATCTGTACCAACCGGTGAATCAGCAATGCTATCTGTTTGAGAATCTTTCAAAACTCGGGTTTAAACAACAGCTGATGATGGACCACTCCGGGGTGTTCGGCAATTATCTGAAAGAACTGCGCGAACAGGGTGGCATGCAGGCACCGCTGATGTCGCAAGCCGGCGTCAGCAATGAACTGGCATCGTTTGACGGCGAGCCGATTTTCAACGATCTGGAACTGCTCAACCGCTGGCTGGATCAGCAGACCAAGGCCGGCGACAGCCGCAGCGCCACCTTCTTCAACATCATCCCGCTGCATGACGGCAACCGCTTTGTCGGCTCGAAGAAAACTGCCGAATACGCGCCACGGGCGCAAAAACTGTTCGATCAGCTGAATACCTTCCTCGACGAACTGGAGAAATCCGGACGCAAAGTGATGGTGGTGATCGTGCCGGAACACGGCGCGGCGCTGGTAGGTGACAAAATGCAGATGTCCGGCCTGCGCGATATCCCAAGTCCGAGCATCACCCACATTCCGGTCGGCATCAAGCTGGTGGGCATGACGGCGCCGCACCAGGGCAGTCCACTGCAGATCAAGACGCCAAGCAGCTACCTGGCCATTTCGGAGCTGGTATCTCGCCTGGTGGACGGCAAAGCGTTTACCGCTTCGAGCGTCGATTGGCAAACGCTGACCCAGAGCCTGCCGCAAACCGCGGTTATTTCGGAAAACGACAACGCCATCGTGATGCAGTATCAAGGCAAGTCGTATATCAGGCTGAACGGCGGTGACTGGGTACCTTACCCGCAATAATCCCTCACCACGGGCGGCCACAGCGTCGCCCGTACTTGTCCCAATCACTGCGTAACGCTGCCATCAGCCGTGCCTGCCCCGGAGCAGGCCTGCCATCATGAGGGGGAATCTATTAATCCATTCCCCTTAGCCAGTCCAGCCAGTTAGCGCCCCGCCGACCGCCGGCAGAAGCGCAACACCTATTGAGCGTGCCTTACTGCACAGCGGCGCCGGGTGTGAACAACGCCGAGATACTGATGTTGATGCCATAACCTACAGGTTATATTATTAACCGATTACCCATGGACGATAAGGGACAAGGATGTGGACAATCGTTACCCGGCCGCGGTTTGATCAATGGTTTTACCGACAAACGGATCGCGTGCAGGAAGAAATGTTAGCCGTGTTGACCCTACTACAGCAGGATGGCCCCAATCTCGGACGTCCTCAGGTTGATACGCTGAAGGGCTCCGCCTACGGGAATATGAAGGAACTGCGGGTACAGACGGCAGGCCATCCCATACGTGCATGTTTTGCTTTTGATCCCCACAGGCAGGCGATCGTTTTATGTGCCGCTGACAAAAAAGGCATGGGGCGACGCTTCTATCAGCAGTTGATAAAAACGGCGATGCCGAGTATGCCGCCCATCTGCAAAACTCTGGAGAATGAATAATGGCAACCTTGGAACACCTGTTAGCGCAACGCTCCGCTGAAAGTCGTGAGAGAATCGCGGCCCGGGCCGATGAGATTCGTCAGGAAATTGCCTTGGCGAAAATACGCGAAGAATTGAATATATCGCAGAAACAACTGGCTGACGCCATGGGGATTAAACAGCCCGCCGTCGCGAAGATGGAAAAAGTGGACAACGACCCGAAACTGTCGACATTGAAACGTTATGTCAAAGCGCTTGGCGGAGAGCTGTCTCTCGACGTAACGTTACCGGACGGCAAACGCATCGCATTGCATCTTTGATCTTCATTTTCTTGCACTGCTTGCCGATGGGGCCCGCGACACGACGATGTCCACCGGTCGGCCAACCCTCACCACGGGCGGTTCCCATCGCCTGACGCCGGATCATACCGATAAAAAATGCCGCTCGGCCTTAACCGAGCGGCATCACGCTACCACCACCATCAATCAAAACGTCAGGCGCTTTGCTGCTCCTGTTCATCCTGATCGACGGCAAAGCAGGCCACCATTTGATCGCCGTACTGCCGCAGCTGTGGCTGCAACTGGCTACAGGTGCCGAACGCACGACGGCAACGGGCGTTGAACGCACAGCCCGGCGGCGGGTTCATCGGGCTTGGCAGTTCGCCGGTCAGCTTGATGCGCTCGCGCCGCATATCCGGGTTCAGGCGCGGCGTCGCGGACAACAGCGCCTGGGTATACGGATGACGCGGGTTGTTGAAGATGGCATCTTTGCTGCCCTTCTCCACGCAACGGCCGAGGTACATCACCATCACTTCATCGGCAATGTGTTCCACCACCGACAGATCGTGCGAAATGAACACGTATGACAGGCCAAGTTCCTGCTGTAGATCCATCATCAGGTTCAACACCTGCGCGCGCACCGATACGTCCAGCGCCGACACCGGCTCGTCAGCAATCACCACGTCGGGGTTGAGCATCAGCCCACGCGCGATGGCGATACGCTGCCGCTGACCGCCGGAAAACATGTGCGGATAGCGATCGTAATGCTCGGTCTTCAGGCCGACCTTGGCCATCATCGCCAGGGCTTTTTCGCGCCGTTCCGCGCTGCTCAAGGTGGTGTTGATCAACAACGGCTCCTCGAGGATCTGTCCAACCTTCTTGCGTGGGTTGAGCGATCCGTAAGGATTCTGGAACACGATCTGGATCTTCTGGCGGCGCAGTTTTTCTGCAGTCACGTCCGGTTTCAGCAAATCCTGGCCTTGGTAATACAGTTCGCCGCCGGTCGGCACTTCGATCATGGTCAGCAGTCGGCCCAGGGTTGATTTCCCGCAGCCGGACTCCCCCACCACCGCCAGCGTTTTGCCGCGTTCGAGCGTAAACGAAACGCCATCCAGCGCTTTTACCAGCCGTTCCGGCGCGAACAGCCCCTTCTTGACCGGGTAGTGTTTTTTCAGGTCAATGGCCTGCAACAAGGGTTGATTCTGGCTCATACGGTCGGCCTCCCCCGCATCATCCAGCGGTGTGTGACATTTAACCTGACGTCCGGGAATGCTGCGCAGTTCCGGCTCCTCCTGGCGACAACGTTCGCTGGCATACGGGCAACGCGGATTGAGCAAACAGCCGCTTGGCCGGTCATATTTTCCCGGCACCACGCCCGGCAACGACGCCAGACGTGCCTTGTCGGCCGCGAACTCCGGCAGCGCACGCAACAGCGCCTGAGTGTACGGATGGCGTGGCGCACGGAAGATTTCAGCCGCCTTGCCGGATTCCACCACCTGCCCGGCGTACATCACGATGATGTGATGCGCCGCCTCGGCCACCAGTGCCAGATCGTGGGTGATCAGCAGCAGCGCCATATTTTCACGCTGTTGCAGCTCAAGCAGCAGCTCGATGATCTGCGCCTGAATGGTCACGTCGAGCGCGGTGGTCGGCTCATCGGCGATCAGCAGTTTTGGCCGACAGGCGATCGCCATGGCGATCATCACGCGCTGGCTCATACCGCCGGAAAGCTGGTGCGGATACACGTCCAACCGCGAAGCTGGATCGGGAATACCTACCTGATTCAGCAAGTCGATGGCGCGTTGGCGACGGGTACGGCGGTTGCCGCCCTGATGCACCTTCAGCGCCTCCATAATTTGGAAGCCGACGGTGTAGCACGGGTTCAGGCTGGTCATCGGATCCTGGAAAATCATCGCCACTTCGGAGCCCACCAGTTGGCGGCGCTCTTTTTCGGAGATCTTGCGCAGGTCCTGCCCATTGAATTCCAGCTTGTCGGCCATCACTTTGCCGGGATAGTCGATCAAGCCCATGATGGCCAGCGAACTGACCGATTTTCCGGAGCCGGATTCGCCGACGATGCCGACTACCTGCCCCTGTTCCACGCTGTAACTGATTCGGTCTACCGCGCGAAACGGCGTGCCTTCGTCACCGAAGTGCACCGAAAGCTTGTCTACATTCAATAACGCCATGTTCGGGTCCTCGGTTACTGCTTGAGTTTGGGGTCGAGGGCATCACGCAGGCCATCCCCCATCAGGTTAAACGCCAGTACCGTCAGCAGAATCGCCACGCCGGGGAAGGTCACGACCCACCAGGCGCTTTGCGCGAACTGCAGCACGTCGGAGAGCATAGTGCCCCATTCTGGCGTTGGCGGCTGAGCACCCATGCCGAGGAAGCCGAGAGCGGCCATATCGAGAATTGCGTTGGAAAAACCCAGAGAAGCCTGCACGATCAGCGGAGCCAGACAGTTCGGCAAAATATTGACGAACATCTGGCGCAGCGCGCCGGCCCCCGCCACGCGGGAAGCGGTAACATAGTCACGGTTGACTTCCACCAGCACCGCCGCGCGCGTCAGGCGCACATAGTGCGGCAGGGCAACGAAGGTCAGCGCCAGTGAGGCATTGACTATCGACGGACCAAATACCGCCACCAGCACCAGCGCCAACAGCAGGCTTGGCAACGCCAGCATGATGTCGACGACGCGCATGATAATCGCATCCACCACGCCGCCGAAGTAGCCGGCCAGCAGGCCGAAAATCACCCCCATGATCAGCGACAGCACCACCACCAGACAGCCGACCAGCAGCGACAGCCGGGCGCCGTACATCAGACGCGACAGCACGTCGCGCCCCACGTCGTCGGTGCCGAGAATGTATTGCCAACTGCCGCCGTCCTGCCAGACCGGCGGTTTGAGCAATGCGTCGCGGAACTGCTCCGCCGGGGCATGCGGCGCCAGGAAGCCCGCGCCGATGGCGATGACGAACATCAGAATGATGTATACCAGGCCGACAACGGCCCCTTTATTGCGCTTGAAATAGTGCCAAAACTCCTGCAAGGGAGTCATTGGCTTCGGCGCGCCGGTTACCACCGGCTCGGTCACTTGAGTCATCGCGGCGCCCCTTATTTCTTGTGACGAATACGTGGGTTGACCACGCCGTAGAGCACGTCTACCAGCAGGTTAACCAGAATGATCATACAGGCGACCAACAGCACGCCCCCTTGCACTACCGGATAGTCGCGGCGTTGCAGCGCATCCATCAGCCAACGCCCCAGCCCCGGCCAGGAGAAGATGGTTTCGGTCAGGATCGCCCCCGCCAGCATGGTACCGACCTGCAGGCCGATCACCGTCACCACCGGCAGCAGCGCATTACGCAGCGCATGCACCACAATCACCCGCATGCGGCTCACGCCCTTGGCGCGCGCGGTACGGATGTAATCCTCGCCCAGCACTTCCAGCATCGAGGAACGGGTCATACGCACGATCACCGCCAGCGGGATGGTACCCAGCACGATAGCTGGCAGAATCATGTGCATCACCGCGTCAAGGAAGTCGCCCGGTTCACCCCAGAACAGGGTGTCGATCAGCATAAAACCGGTCAGCGGCAAGGTGTCATCAAGAAACACCGTGTCGCTGATGCGCCCCGACACCGGCGTCAGGTTGAGCTGCACCGACACCAGCATGATCAGCATCATGCCCCACCAGAAAATCGGCATCGAATAGCCAGTCAGTGAGATGCCCACCGCCGTGTGATCGAAGATAGAACCCCGACGCACCGCCGCCAGCACGCCGACCGGTATGCCGACAATCACCGCGAAAATCATCGCGCAGATGCCCAGCTCCAGCGTCGCCTTGAAGCGCGGTACGAACTCGTCCCAAACGGAAATACGGCTCTTGAGTGACGTCCCCAGATCGCCATGCAGCACGTTGGTGACGTAAGTGAAGTATTGTTGATAGAGCGGCTTGTCCAGCCCCATCTCGGCCATGATCTGCGCATGGCGCTCTGCGGATATCCCGCGTTCCCCGGCCATGATGGTCACCGGGTCGCCGGGGATCATATGGACGAATGCAAAAGTCAGCAAGGTAATGCCGATAAACGTTGGGATAACTAACCCCAAACGCCGGAGTATGAACTGCAACATATCCCGAACTCTCTGTATAGTTGCCCGGCGGCTCGTGGGCCGCCAGGCTTATTAAAGCTCACATACTTCTGATGTTTCCGCCGGGGCACAAACCCCGGCGTCGATGTCGGCCCGGCTAGCGGGTCGATGATCAATCGACTGAAACGTTCTCAAAGTGATGTTTACCCAGCGGATCCACAACGTAACCTTTAACTTCTTTACGCACAGGCTCATAAACGGTCGAGTGGGCGACAATCAGCGCTGGCGCCTGATCGTGCATCACCACCTGCGCCTGCTTGTACAGCTCGATACGTTTGTTGTGGTCGGATTCGGCGCGTGCCGGCTGGATCAGCGCTTCAAACGACTTGTCGCACCAGCGAGAGTAGTTGGAGCCGTCTTTGGCCGCCGCACAGCTGAACAGCGTAGCGAAGAAGTTGTCCGGATCCCCGTTATCGCCGGTCCAGCCCATCATCACCGTCTGGTGCTCACCGTCTTTGGCGCGCTTGAGGTATTCACCCCACTCATAGGAAACAATTTTGGCTTTCACGCCGATCTTCGCCCAGTCCGACTGAATCATCTCGGCCATGCGGCGGGCATTCGGGTTGTACGGACGCTGTACCGGCATCGCCCACAGGTCGATGGAGAAACCGTCCGGCAGGCCCGCTTCCTTCAGCAGTTCCTTGGCTTTGGCTGGATCGTACGCGTAGTCTTGCACCGCATCGTTATAGCCCCACATGGTTGGTGGGATCAGGTTTTTGGCCGCCTGGCCCGCCCCCCTGGTACACCGCTTCAATGATCGCCTGCTTGTTTACCGCCATGGTCAGCGCCTGACGCACCTTCACGTTATCCAGCGGTTTTTTCTCGACGTTGAACGACACATAGCCGACGTTCAGCCCCGGTTGTTCCATCAGATTGATGTTTTTGTCCTGCTTCATACGCGCGATGTCAGCCGGGTTCGGGTACGGCATGACCTGACACTCGTTCTTTTGCAGTTTGGCATAACGCACAGAGGCATCTGGGGTGATGGAGAACACCAGACGATCGATTTGCGGCTTGGTGCCCCAGAAACCGTCAAACGCCTTGTAGAGAATTTTGGAGTCTTTCTGGTATTGCAACAGCTGGAACGGGCCGGTACCGACCGGATTCAGGTCCACTTTTTCCGGCGTGCCAGCCTTCATCATGTTGTCGGCATATTCCGCAGACAGGATCGAGGCGAAGTCCATACCCAGGTCGGCCAGGAACGGCGCTTCTGGACGGGTCAGGGTGAAGCGAACGGTGTTGTCGTCCACTTTTTCGATCTTGGCGATCAGATCCTGCATGCCCATGCCCTGGAAGTACTCATAGCTGCCGCCGGACACCTTGTGGTAGGGGTGCTTCGGATCCAGCTGTCGTTCGAAGGAGTAGACCACGTCGTCGGCGTTGAAATCACGGGTAGGTTTGAAGTCTTTGGTGTTTTGCCACTTCACGCCCTTGCGCAGGTGGAAGGTATAGACTTTGCCATCTTCGCTGACGTCCCATTTCTCCGCCAGGCCCGGCTGCAATTCGGTGGTGCCGATCTTGAATTCGACCAGACGGTTATAGATAGGTACCGAACTGGCGTCATAAGTGGTGCCGGAGGTGAACAACTGCGGGTTAAAGCCTTCCGGCGAGCCTTCAGAACAGTAAACCAGCGTTTTTGCCTGCACGCTGGCCGCAACGGTCAACGCAACCAGCCCAATGCCGAATTTCAGAATCCCCGATTTTCCCAAGGAACTTGTCATCATTAGTGCTCCGTTAGTGTGATGTGTGTGTAAACCCTTTAGCTGTCACCGCGCTGGCGCGTTGGCTACCCTTGCCCGCCGCGGTCGCTTACCGAGGTAAGTCGCGGGGAGTCGCTGGGTTGCCGCCTTCCTGCAGCGTGACGTCTATTGGGTTATTCCCGCCAGCCCTGTATTTTTTATTGCGTGGTCTGTGCGGCAGTTGCCCGAAGGCAGAAGAGTTGAGCGCGAAGAACCGGATGGAACGCATCCTTGTGTGGGAGTTTGAGCGCGTGGAAGTCACTCAAACAGCTCTCGCTCTACCCATGAGGTTAACAAATTGCCAACTGTTTTGGGTGGCGTCAATATAACCAGTGGGGTTTTACGCAGTCTGTGAGAAACAGCAAACAAACATAAAAAAAACCTTTTTTTAACAGATGCAGCATGAAAACTTATGCTATGCCGTTGAGTTTGGTTCAATACACTGCCGTGTGAGTATTGACCGGAGTTATACTCCGATAAAAAACTAAAAAAGTTTGTTGCTGAATGATGAATATCTGAACGGTTATTTTTGTGATCGCGGTTAAAGACAGGACGAAATGCTGACCCCTTACTCGAAAGAGTGAGTCCGAAGTGCGTTTAATGCGCCAGTGCCTGTAACAATCTATGCTACGTAAAAAAACTTTTAACTATTAAAAAGCCGAGAGCAAAATGATATCTCTCGGCAACGTTTGACTACCGATTATTGCGCCGCGGTGTGGATAGGGGTCGTGGCAGGCAAAACAGCCTGAATAACGGGCGTAAAAAAACCCGCTTAAAAGCAGGTTTCTTTGAAAGTGGTCGGCGAGAGAGGATTCGAACCTCCGACCCACTGGTCCCAAACCAGTTGCGCTACCAAGCTGCGCTACTCGCCGATGCGGGGCGCATCTTACTGCTGGCGTACCAGAGCGTCAATCACTTTTTTATTCCCCTACGCCAAGTGGTGATAAAAGCGCCGTATTAGCGAAAAAGCCACCGCCAGTCAGCGTAATGCCAACGGCAAAACCGGGCGAATCAGCGCCCGGCCGGGAAGATTACGGCTTGGCTACCGCCGCAGGTGCCGGTGCCGACGGCACTGGCGACGCCTTGGCCGATTCCGCAGCCGCATTCGGGTTATGACACCAGTTGTTCTTGGCAACGATGCCGCCATCCGGCGAGCTGTAGCCCAGACAGCCGAGAATGGTATCGAACAGCTCTACGTGGCGATGGGTCTTGCCAATCCGCTGCTGCGCCTGCAACTGTTCAAACGCGCTGCGGTGGTTCGCATCCTCCAGATACTTGTCGGAGGCCCACACGATCATCGGTACGCGGAACTGCTCCGGCGGCGCCATTTCTCGCGGGGTGCCGTGCAGGTGCGAGTTCTCACCGATCGACTCGCCATGGTCGGCCGCGTAGAACACAATCGCCTTCTTATCACGTACCTGATCGATCACCTTATCAATAAAGGTGTCGGTATACAGCACGGTGTTGTCGTAAGCGTTGATCAGCTGATCTTTCGAACAGAAATCATCTACCCCCATGCATTCAGGCTGGTAGCGGGCGTATTCGCGCGGATAGCGCTGTGAATACAGATAATGCGAGCCTTTGGTATGCAGAATCACCAGGTGCTTGCCTTGCGGGTAGCGCTTCAATGACTCCTTCATCTCGTTCACCAACAGCATGTCATCAACCGACTTACCGTCGTTACGCTTCTCGGAGGCGATCATTTCACGGAAAGAGTAGTTATTGACGTCGGTGTTGTTGTAGAACCACACCTCGCTCTGCATGGCGAACAGCTCGGAAGTGAAGCCAAGCTCCTTCAACACCGCAAAAATGTTCTGCTCTTTCAAGGTGCGCTGCGGGTTGTCGGCGGCACCGCCTTCACGCACGAACATGCAACGCAGGGAGAGTTTGGTCGAGGTATCGCAGGATTCGCCGCGGAACGCCACCAGGTTCTTCTCTTTGGACAGCTTCGGCGTGGTATCACGATCGTAGCCCAGCATACCCATATGATCCCAGCGGGTGGTTTCGCCAATGATAAACACCACGTAGGTGTCGTCGATGCCCGGCGGCGCCACATAGGTGAAGTGCTTGGCCGGATCGAACATGTTGGCGGCGTCCTGGCTTTCATCATAGCGGGTGTAGGCAAACAGCCCCAGCGCCGAAATCCAGTTGGACGGCAGGTAGGAGTGTGCCACCACCCCGCCGTAGCTCGGCAGGTCGATATTGGTGATCTTTTCCTGTGCGCTCTGCTCTTTGTCCAGCGTGCGCAACGGCAACCACACCAGCGCCACCACCGCCAACAGCACCAGCAGCGGCTTCAGGCGATGGCCTGGGGTTTTCAGCTGTTCAATCAGCGTATAGCGCAGCGTGTTTTTCCAGATCAGCAGCAGCGGCAACGCGCTGACCACGATCATCCACAGCACGAAATGCATGCCGATCACTTCTTTCGACAAATCGATGTCGGTGGTCATCACCGAGACGATAATGCCGTAGCCAATCACCACGTTGAAGAAAGTCATGTAGTAACTGGCGGCGACCGATATCAGCACCAGCAGTGAGGCGACGATGCGGTAAAACAGCCGGCCGCCAAGCGACACCAGCCGCATGATAAAGAAGGTGAAAAGAACGATGGCGATAACTTCCGTTACCGCCGAAATAACCTTGATCCCCTGAATGCCGTGCGTAAATGAATCAAAACGACGATAGAAAACGGACAGGTTCAAAAATATGCCGATATAGATCGCTAACAATAACGATAAATTCTGCTGTGATAGCGATTTAACTTTGTTCATGTAACGCGGTGGCTCCGGGGACTTTTTAACAGTTCTGAAACAGTCAGACACTCGATGCGGCGGCAGGTTCAGCCGATCGGCAATAAGCGCTATTTTTGGGGCAAGAATCAAGAGATTTCTCAAAAAATCGGCATTTTTTGCCGCTTTCTGTGATGACGATTGCCGAGCAGGCGAGAGAAAAAGGGAGGGTTTCCCCTCCCGATGAGCTTGGGCGAGCGGTTTATTTTACGTTCAGCGTGACGTCGATATTGCCACGGGTGGCGTTGGAGTACGGGCACACCACGTGCGCTTTCTTCACCAGATCTTCCGCTACGCTGCGCTCAACGCCCGGCAGGCTGATATCCAACTGCACTTCAATACCGAAGCCGTTGGGGATTTCGCCAATGCCGACGGTGCCTTCGATAGACGCCTCGGCCGGGATTTTAACGTGTTCCTTGGACGCAACAAACTTCAACGCACCCAGGAAGCACGCAGAATAACCTGCGGCAAACAGCTGTTCCGGGTTGGTGACCTCGCCGCCGGCGCCGCCCATTTCCTTCGGTACGCCGAGTTTGACATCCAACACGCCGTCAGATGACGTCGCACGACCGTCACGGCCACCGGTGGCTTTTGCATGAGCGCGGTAAACGACTTTTTCAATAGACATGCTTGATTCCTTCTTTCGAGTGGGTGGTTACCGTCGACGGGAAAAGCCCGCGCCGGTCATTAAATTTGTCACGATTAAATCGCGCACTATATATATCCAGAGCCTATTTCAGTGTAGACGACGATTGACCATCGTGCGTTCTACACCGGCGGTTAGCTCAAAGCTGGTTGATTAACCTGTTGCGCAGCTTTTCCAACTGCTGCTTGATGCTGCTCACTTCGTCCAGACTGCAGTCGGTGGCACACATCACCGCTTCCGGTACCGCATGGGCCTTTTCGCGCAGCGCGCGCCCGGCGTCAGTCAGCGCGATGATCACCTGCCGTTCGTCGTTAACCGCACGATAGCGCAGCAACAGGCCGGCGGCCTCCAACCGCTTCAACAGCGGCGTCAGGGTGGCGGAATCGAGAAACAGGCGTTCGCCGATATCCGACACCGTGATTTCATCCCGCTCCCACAGCACCAGCATCACCAGATATTGCGGATAGGTGAGATCAAGCGGGTTCAACAGCTTGCGATAAACCTTGTGCAACGCCAAATTGGCGGAGTACAGGGCAAAACACATCTGCTGATCCAGCAGCATGTTTTTCGCCTTGAGTGGGTCGTAGTGATTATCTTTCATGGTTCGACTATAGATAGTGCACTATGTAATCGCAAGCTATTTTTTTGCCACTGTGCTATTTTTTAATCATGGAACCGCAGCGCACGGCGCTAGAGGAGGAAAGGATATGTCGAGCACACTGGTAGAACGCGCGCGCCGCTATGCCACCAAGGCGCATGCGGCCATCGATCAACGGCGTAAATACACTAACGCCCCGTATATCGTCCACCCGCAGGCGGTGGTGGAAATCGTTCGCAGCGTGCCGCACACCGACGAAATGCTGGCGGCAGCCTGGCTGCACGACACGGTAGAAGACACCCCCCACCACGCTGGCGGACATCGAAAGCCATTTTGGCCAACCGGTAGCGGAACTGGTTGGCATGCTGACCAACGTCAGCGAAGCCGGCAGTGGTAACCGCTTTGAGCGCAAGAATCGCGATCGCCGCCACAGCGCCAAGGCGTCGCCGCCGGCAAAAACCATCAAACTGGCGGATTTGATCGACAATACCCGTTCGCTGCTGACCTATGACAGCCATTTCGCCCGCACCTACCTGATCGAAAAACAGCGGCTGCTCGACGTCCTCACCGAAGGCGATGCCACGCTGTGGCGGCAGGCCAGCCATATTGTCGAACACGGGCTGGCGATGCTGCGACTGCCACCGCACAACGTGCCCGACAGCTGGTTTGAACATGCGCGTCAGCGTTATCTGGACAGCGAACACGCCGAAAGGGGCTGAGCGTTTAGCCGCCAGATGTCAGACTAGCGCCGTTGCTGCGGATGACATCCCGATACCAGTAAAAACTCTTTTTGCGGCGACGCGCCAGACTGCCTGCCCCGCTATCGTCACGATCGACATAGATAAAACCGTAGCGTTTGGACATTTCGGCGGTTGACGCGCTGACCAGATCGATCGGCCCCCAGCTGGTATAGCCCATCACCTCGACGCCATCGTCAATGGCTTCGCCGACCTGCACCAGATGATCGTTGAGATAACGGATGCGATAATCATCGTTGATGCTGCCATCGGCTTCGACCTGGTCTTTGGCGCCCAGACCGTTTTCAACGATAAACAGCGGTTTCTGATAGCGGTCATACAGCTCATTGAGCAAATAACGCAGCCCAAGCGGATCGATCTGCCAACCCCATTGCGAACTGGCCAGATGCGGGTTCGGCACCATCTTGAGAATATTGGCGCGGGCGCTGTGGTTGTGCGCCTGGTCGGCGGTGCTGCAACCGCTCATGTAATAGCTGAAAGAAATGAAATCGACGGTTTCACGCAGCGCCTGGCGATCGTCATCAGTGATCTCCAGCTGGACGCCGTTTTCACGGAAATAGCGCTGCATGTAGGCCGGATAATAGCCGCGTGCCTGCACATCGCCAAAGAACAGCCAATCCCGGTTTTGACGCTGGCTTGCCAGCACGTCCTCTGGCCGGCAGCTCAGGGGATAGACGATACCGCCAAGCAGCATATTGCCGATTTTGCCGTCAGGTATGATGTCATGGCAGGCCTTGACCGCCTTGGCGCTGGCCACCAGCTGATGGTGGATTGCCTGGTAAATCTCGCTTTTACTGCTGTCCTCCGGCAACCCGACGCCGGTGAACGGCGCGTGCAACGACATGTTGATTTCGTTGAACGTCAGCCAGTGCTTGACCTGGTGTTTATAGCGTTCAAACACCGTGCGCGCATAGCGTTCAAAGAAACCTATGGTCTGGCGGCTACCCCAGCCGCCGTATTTTTGCGTCAGGCCATACGGCATTTCGTAATGCGACAGCGTAATCAGCGGCTGAATGCCATATTTCGCCATCTCGTCAAACAGCCGCTGGTAAAACGCCAGCCCTTCTTCGTTCGGCGTATCTTCATCCCCTTGCGGAAAAATGCGCGTCCAGGCGATGGAGGTACGCAGGCAGGTAAAGCCCATTTCGGCAAACAGCGCGATGTCTTCCGGGTAGCGGTGATAAAAATCGATCGCCACGTCTTTAATACCGCTGTCGCCGGCAACGCGCGGCGTAATCCCGCCAAAAATGCCCTGCGGTTGGGCGTCGGAGGTCGACAACCCTTTGCCATGCGCCTGATAGGCGCCTTCTACCTGATTGGCGGCCACCGCGCCGCCCCACAGAAAGTGCTGAGGGAATTTACTGGTCATTGCATTCTCCTGTTAACGTAATAACGTCAGCAACGGTGCCTGTTCCGGCACCGCAGCGGCGTCAGTGGCCAGCACGTCAACGTAGTCATCGCTGTTGCTGATGATGATTGGCGTGGTGGTGTCATAGCCGGCGGCGTGGATCGCCACCTGGTCAAATTCAATTAGCAACTCGCCCTGCCTGACGCGATCTCCCTGCTTCACCCGTACGCTAAAATGCTGCCCATCGAGTTTCACCGTATCGATACCGACGTGGATCAGCACCTCGATACCGTCGTCCGAGGCGATACCGATAGCGTGTCCGGTGCGAAACAGCGAGGCTACCCGCCCGTCAACCGGAGCCACCACCCGCCCGCAATGCGGCACGATAGCCACACCTTTACCCAATAAGCCGCTGGCGAAAGTGGCATCATTGACCTGCTCGAGCGGCAGCACATCACCGGCCAGCGGGCTGGCAACGGTCTGCTTACGCTGCAGCGGCGCGGGATGGAGCGGTGCATCGGCGGTGGCCGGTGGTGGTGTCGGCACGCCAAACAGGTAACTGGCGGTAGCGGCAATCATGAACGACAGCAGCGAACCGATGATTGCCCCCCACACCGTCGCATCCAGGCCGCCGCTCGGGATGATTTGCGCAAAGGTAAAAACGCTCACCAGTCCGAACGAATAGGTCGCGGTATGGAAATAACCCACCACCGCACCACCGATCGCGCCGCCGACGCAGCCAAAAATGAACGGGCGTCGGTTCGGCAGGTTAACGCCATACACTGCCGGTTCGGTGATGCCGAAAATACCGGCGCTGACCGCCGATCCTGCCAGCACCCGCAGCCTGGCGTCACGAGTGCGCAGCATCACGCCAAGCGCTGCGCCGGTTTGCCCCATCACCGCCGGTAGCAGCAACGGAGCCAGCGTATCGCGGCCCAGCACGCTCAGGTTGTTGATCATCAACGGCACCAATCCCCAATGCAGACCAAAGATCACGCACACCTGCCACAGCGCCCCCATCAATGCACCGGCCACCAGCGGGTTAACCGCGTACAGGCTTTGATAACCATTGGCCAGCAGGTGGCTGAGCCCGGTCGCTACCGGCCCGATCAGCAGAAACGTCAGCGGCACGACGATCGCCAGACAGAGCATCGGCGTGGTGAAATTGCGCAGCGAACTGAACACCAGCCGGTTGAACCACGGCTCCAGCTTGCACGATACCCAGGCGGCAAAAATGATCGGGATCACCGACGAGCTGTAGTTGATAAAGGTAATCGGCACGCCAAAGAAATATTCCCGGGCAGCACCAGGCAACTGGCTGCCCTCAAACGCGGCGAGCATCAACGGGTGAGTCAAGGCTCCACCAATCGCCATGGTGATGAACGGATTACCGCCAAATTTTTTACCGGCGGTATACCCCAGCATGATCGGGAAGAAGTAAAACAGCGCGTCGCTGGCGGCAAACAGCAGGCGATAGCTGCCGCCGTCGGCCTGTAACCAGCCGACGGTCAGCGTCAGTGCCAATAAGCCTTTGAGGATGCCAGACGCCGCCATGACGCCGATTAACGGGGTAAAAATGCCGGACACCACGTCGATAAAGCGGCTGAACAGACCGTCCTTTTTCTCCTTCGGTGCCGCTGTGGCGTCGCCATCGAGACCCGCAGCCTGCTCCAGTGCGGCGTAAACCTCGCTGACGTGATTGCCGATCACCACCTGAAACTGGCCGCCGCTCTCCACCACCATGATCACCCCGCTATTGTTCTTCAGCGTCGCCGCGTCCGCCTTGTCGCGTTGGTGCAGTTTGAAGCGCAACCGTGTCGCACAGTGTTCCAGGCTTTTCACATTGTCGCGGCCACCGACACCGGCCAAAATCTCACTGGCTAACTGTTGATATTTCATAAGGTTATTCCTTGATTTCTGATATCACCCGGCCGCCAACACGCTGTTGGCCAAACACGGCGGCGGAATTCGGCGCAAAAAAAAACCTAAACCTCGTCGCCTCTGCGCCCATTCAAAGGGCAACAGAAGCACGAGATTTAGGTTTTGCCTGCCGAAGCAGTAACAACCCTAACGCGGCTGAAAAATGACGTTAACACCGTGTTTTTGCCGCGACAAGCGTTTGTGGCGGCAAAGCGCAAAAATGTGATCCGCTATGCAAAACGCCGGTTAATGGGCGAAATAGTGCATGCCGCCGTCCACCGGGATCACCGTGCCGGTAATGTAATGGGCCTGTGGCGAGCACAGGAACGCCGCTAACCAGGCGACGTCTTCGGGTTCACCAAAATAGCCCATCGGAATGTGTTGCTTGCTATAGGCTTGCCGCGCTGCCTCGGTCGGATACAGCGTTTCGCAGATCTGCTCACTGTTGATCCGCCCCGGCTGCAAGGTATTGACGGTAATGCCCTGCGCCGCCACGTCGCTTGCCAACCCTTTGGCCCACAGGTGGATTGCGCCCTTGGCCGCGCTGGCGGCATTCAGGTTACGGGGTTCCATCGAGCCACTGAGATTGATGATGCGCCCCCAGCCCTGCGCCTGCATCCCCGGCAACAGCGCCTGGGTCAATCGCCGGGCAGGGGTGAAGTTCAAGGCAAAGGCTTCTTCCCAGACGGCATCGCTGGCGTCAAGCGCGGTCGGTCTGGCCCCGCCCATCGCGTTGATCAGAATATCGCAGTGGCCAACCTGCGCCGCCAGAGCGGACAACTGCGCAGCGTCGGTGAGATCGGCGCTTATCACCGACGGCCGTTCAGCGCCCTGCCTTTCGACCTGGTCGGCCAGCGCCAATAGCCTCTCGGTACGCCGTGCGGTGGCGATCACCTTTGCACCCTGCGAGGCAAACACCCGTACCATGCCGGCACCGATGCCAGCGCTGGCGCCGGTGATTAACACGGTGCACCCCTGCAAGCGTAAATTCATAAGATATCCTAATTGAACAATTCACTTTAATGACTGAACAATGGCATTGAACCACACTCCTTTGTGTGTGAATATTCCACAAAACCGCAACGGTATTGTGCAGGAATTCACTGATGATCGATTGGCAGGATTTAAAACATTTTGTGGTACTGGCCCGTAGCGGTTCATTGAGCGCCGCGGCGCGTGAACTGGGCTGCGATCATGCCACCGTCGGGCGTCGGGTGGCGGCGCTGGAAAAATCCCTCGCCCTGCCGCTGATTACCCGCCTGCCGCGCAGTACGCCGCTGACCCAGCATGGTCGGGTGATTGCCGGCCTGGCGGCGGAGGTCGAACAACAGACGCAGGCCATCGAACGCTACGTGCGTGCCACGGCGGAAACCCGGCAGGCGACGGTGCGCGTCAGCGCGCCACCGTCGGTGGCCGCCCGGGCGATCGCGCCACGCATGGCCGAATTTCAGCAGGTTTATCCGCATATTACGCTGGCGCTATCCGGTGAGGCCCACCTTGCCGAGCTGGATCGCGGGGCGGCCGATATTGCCGTGCGCATGGTTCGGCCACAGCAGCCGGATCTGCTGACCCAACGCATCGGCATCATGCGCTATGCGCTTTACGCCGCCCCTGACTACGCCAGCTTACCCGAGGCGGCGCACCGTTTTCTCACCTATGACGCCCGCTACCGGCAACAGCCGCATCAGCAGTGGTTGCAGCAGTTAGTGAACGATCGGCCGGTGGTGTTTCAGGCCAGCGATCTGTTTTCCCTGATCGAAGCGGCACGTTCGGGGCTGGGTGCTACCGCTTTGCCGACGTTCGTTGCCGATGACGACCCACTATTGATAAAACTGCCCACCGCCATACCCGCGCCAACGCGCGAACTGTGGCTGGTGACCTACCCCGATCTGGCACGCGCGCCAGCCATTCGGGCGGTGATGACGCTGTTGTCCGACAGCGTAGCGCAGAGTTGCCCAATTTCGCGCTAAAACATCAGAGAAATTAATATTAACTGGACAAGGATAATGCAGCGGGCTAATACTGGGCCTCTGCGTAACTTGTTTAGGATTGAAGCGCCATGGCATTGCGTTCTGAGATGGGCAGGATTTTGATCACCGGCGCGGGTGGCCGCGTTGCTACAGCATACCGGACGGCAATGGCAGGCCGTTATCCACTGCGGCTGGCGGAGCGGGACATCGGCCTATTGCACGATATCGGTGCCAACGACCAGGTGCTGGCCTTTGACATCACCGATCTGCAAGCCTGCCGCGCCGCCTGCGCCGGCATCGATACCGTGCTGCATCTGGCGGCAGATCCGTCACCGGACGCGAATTTTTGCGACTCGTTGAAAGACAACAACATTCTCGGCACCTTTAATATCTTCCGCGCCGCCAAGGATGCCGGCTGTCGGCGCGTGGTATTTGCCAGCAGCGCCCAGGCGGTAGAAGGCTATCCGCTGGATTAT
Source organism: Serratia odorifera (assembly GCF_900635445.1). Taxonomy (NCBI): domain Bacteria; kingdom Pseudomonadati; phylum Pseudomonadota; class Gammaproteobacteria; order Enterobacterales; family Yersiniaceae; genus Serratia; species Serratia odorifera. The sequence continues at coordinate 1,700,714 of NZ_LR134117.1, read as the reverse complement.
CAGGTACGGCCGGACGATGCACCACGACCAAAGAATCTGTATGGCGTCAGCAAGGCGTTCGGCGAAGGCATCGCCGCCTACTTTGCCCACCAGGAAGGCCTGTCCGCCCTGTCGGTACGCATCGCCAACTTCACCACCCTGTGCGCCGGTCAGCAGCTCAGCGCCCGCGACATGAGCGCCTTTCTCAGCCACCGCGACGCCGCCGATCTGCTCGATCGCTGCATTCGCGTTACCGACGTCTCCTACGCGGTGGTGCACGGCGTTTCCAACAACCGCTATCAGCGCCTGTCGCTGGAAGAAACCCGCCAACTGCTCGATTACCAGCCGCAGGATGATGCCTTTGCCCTGCTCGGTTTTGTCTAAAGCTTGCTGTCGATACGCTGCAAACAGGTACGGGAAGAACGGGTTGGAGGCAAGACGCATCAGCGAATCCATATCGACCACCAATACCGAACGCTCCCCACGCGCGGCAATGGTGCCGAGGCTGATGCCAAATTCGGCACGCTGCGCCGGGAAACGGCCGTAAAGCGAATCGTCGATCGGGAACGGCAACGCCACATGCGACAACGAATAGATATCCGCAGGGTAGGCAAGGCCGAGCGGCTGTTGGCGTTCCGCCACCGCTCCGGCCTCGGTAATATGCGCTACCGCCTCGCTGCTTTCCGGCGATCGGTTGGTGATTACCGTGGCGCGGTAACGACGCGGCGGCGGCGGCAACAGCTGGTTTACCGCATCGGCGGCATTGGGCCGCAGCAGCGGGCCGAAATTCACCGTGCGATTGACGTCAAACAGCACCAGTTCGCTGCCGTTGGCCGGCAAGACATTATACAGCGCGCGGATCACCGCCCGGGTACTGACGGTGGAGTCCATCACCGATTGGAAGGTCAGCACCGGTGGCAATGCCGCCAGCTTGCCATCACGGCCAAGCCGGGCTATCTGCTGTTGCAGCGCATTGCTGAGCAAATAGGACTGGCGCGCGCCGTTGACCGGGAACGAGTTGTATTTAAACGGATTGAATTCCGGCAGTATGCCGAGCCACGCCGCTTTGGCGAACGCCGGGAACACCGCCGGCCAACCGGCGATGCCCGCAAAGCGGGCGAAGTGGGTGACGCCTATCATCGGCGAAATCAAAATCAGCCGCTGCGGCGGTGCCAGTTCGGGATCTTCCAGCGCATCCAGCGCATATTTCATCGCCAAGGCACCGCCGTTGGAAAAACCGACGATATGCAGCGGCTTGTCCGCGCCGATACGCTTACGCGCTTCGCGCACCGCCAGTCGGGTGGCCGCCAGCCAGTCCTGCCATTCAATGGCGGTCAACGCGCCCGGTACCGTGCCATGCGCCGGCAAGCGAATGCCAACGGCGACAAAGCCGTGCTGCCGGTAATTGTCGGCAATATGCCGCAGGCTATACGGTGAGTCGGTCAGCCCATGCAACAACACCACCGCGCCACGCGGTTCCCCCGCCGGTAACAGTTGATAAGAACGATTCCAGTCACGGGCAAAATGCGCGGGATAAATCGGGCTGCCGCTAAAATAGCGGTTCAGGGGAATACGTTCGCCAGCCTCCAGCCGATCGCTGACGTTGGTTTTCACCTCGGCAAACACCCGCTGTTCGGCGGCCAGATAGGCCGGCCAGTCGGCACCGTCCACTTCGTCGCCGCTCATTTCGTGTGGCACAAAGGTATGCCACGGTTCCAGCGCCGGACCGCGCTGGGTGTCGTAAACTCGCACGGCAAGCAGCGTGATCAGGATCGTCACCAACACCAGCGTCAGTCGTTTGAGCCATTTAGCGATCGCCTTGGAAGGCATGGGTACTCCTGATACGGGGTTTACGGATATTCGCGCTGATTATATACAAGATTAGCGCCAAGGGGGCGGCGGCGGGCGGCAATGACGCGCAAACGCGCCAGCGGTCAGATCGGCGATTGGCGCAATGCGCGCAGATGGGTGGCGATGCCCCAATGTTGCAGCGCCAGTTCGCCGTCGGTGGCATCAATAATCGAATAACCACAGTTGGGATGGCCATATTTGCCGGTTTCTTCGCGCGGATTGGCCCCCTGTAAATGCCAGATCAGCGACTGTAGCGCATGGCTGTGGGTTACCACGCCGACGGTGGCATTGCCGCCAAGTGCAAACTCGCCAAAGAACGACAATAAACGCTGCACCACCTGCAGCGCCGACTCGCCCTGCGGCGCAGCCGCTGTCGGCACGCCGGTAAAAATACGCTTGACCCCATCGGGGTCACAGGAAAAAGCCTGATGATAAGGCCGCCCCTGGTAACAGCCGAAATGCTGTTCACACAAGCGCTCGTCGCTGCTGACGACACAGTGGCAATGTGCAGCCAGCGCCTGCGCGGTGGTCATCGCACGGCCGGCCGGTGAACTGACGATGTGGGAAAAGGCGCAATCTTTCAAGGTGGCCATTAACGCGGCGATCTGCCGATGGCCGTCGGCTGTGACCGGGCTATCCAGTTGCCCCTGGATGATCCCGTCCCTGTTTCCTTGCGATTCAGCATGCCTGACGACGATAAAGCGCATAGCCCCTCCTCCGTGATGAAGGTAACTATAGACCATGCGGATAAAAATGCGGGGGTGATGACCGGCGGTGTTTGGCAACCGACGCCAATGCAAAACCGCCGGTGCTGAATCAGCAGCAACCTTAGCGTGCGGAGAAGGTTACCGCCACGCTGTGCCTGCCAACGGCGGTTGCCAGCGCGAGCGATAACATACGACGCTATTTCATCACTACGCGCCTCAGTGAAATCGGCCACGCCCGCTAGGGCGCGGCCGGATCGGATTACTGCAAATTGCGGTTAAAGAACGTGCTCAGCTTGGCAAACGGGATCAGATCGGTGCGGTCGTACAGGTCAACGTGACCGGCTCCCGGCACGATGTACAGCTCTTTCGGCTGGCCGGCACGCCGGTAGGCATCTTCGCTGAACGCCTTCGAATGCGCCCGATCGCCGGTAATAAACAGCATTGGCCGCGGTGAAATGCTCTCGATATCGTTAAACGGATAGAAGTTGATAAACTTCACGTTGCTGGTCAGCGTCGGGTGCGTTGTCAGCAGTGCCGAGCTGCCCTGCGGGGTAAACTCACCGCGCGCGGTACGATAGAAATCGTAGAACTCTTTCTCGATGGCGGAAGCGTTGTCGTCGATTTTATGCACCGAGCCGCTGGTGTATTGGGTTTCGCCACCGGTGAACTCCACGTAACGCTGCTGTGCCGCATCGGCGATGATTTTTTTGCGCTGTTCCAGCGTTAGTGAATGGTTCAGCCCGTTGCGGTTGGCCGAGCCCATATCGTACATGCTGACGGTGGCAATCGCCTTCAGACGTGGGTCGATCTTCGCCGCGCTGATGGCAAAACTGCCGCTGCCACAGATACCCAGCACGCCAATACGGTCGCGATCGACGTACGGACGCGTACCGAGATAATCCACCGCGGCGCTGAAGTCTTCCGCATAGATGTCCGGTGAAACCGCGTTACGCGGCTGGCCGGCGCTCTCGCCCCAGAAGGACAGATCGATCGCCAGCGTGACAAAGCCCTGCTCCGCCAGCTTTTGCGCATACAGATTCGAACTCTGCTCCTTTACCGCTCCCATCGGGTGCCCGACGATAATCGCCGGGTGGCGGGTTTGCCGATTCAGATCGTTCGGCATGAACAGATTGCCGGTAACCGTCATCTGGTACTGGTTCTTAAAGGTCACCTTTTGCTGGCTGACCCTGGTACTTTTATAAAAATTGTCTGCGCCGTTAGACATATCGGCGCCTGTTGCCGCAAACGAGCCGATCAACAGCCCTAACAGCAGGGAAAGTCTTTTCATCAGTAGATCCTCAGTGGGTTTGATGGGTATCTTTACGCGACGTCAACAACGTCAGCATCGCTGCCAGCAGCAATAACGTGCCGCTGACGGTGAAAGTGCTTTGATAACCAAGATGGTCAAATGCCAGTCCACCGACGGTGGAACCCACGGCAATCGACAGCTGTACCATGGCCACCATCAGACCGCCGCCCGCTTCGGCGTCGTTCGGCAAGGTCCTGGCGATCCAGCTCCACCACCCGGTAGGGGCGGCGGTGGCGATCAGCCCCCACAGACCAAGCAGCGGCGCGACCACCCACAGGCTGTGGCCAAAGGCGATCAGCGTGGCGGCAATTGCCGCCATCAACAGCGGAATGGCTATTAGCGTCGGGTAGAAACCGGCATGCAGAAAACGGCCGATCAACAGCGTGCCAATAACGCCCATCACGCCGATGGCCAGTAACATGAACGACAGGGTGGCGATATCCACCCGGGTGACCGTTTCCAGGAACGGCCGCAGGTAGGTGAATAACGCAAACTGCCCCATAAAGAACAGTCCGCAGGCCAGCAGGCCCACCGCCACCAACGGGTTGGCAAACAGGCGGAAAACGCTGCCACGGCGCTTGGTGCCGTGATCCACGCTCATCGTCGGCAGGCTAAACCACTGCCAGATAAAGGCCAGCGCCGCCACCGGCACCAGGCAGAAGAACGCGCCACGCCAGCCGATAACCGAACCCAGATAGCTGCCGAGCGGTGCCGCGATGACCGTAGCCAGCGCGTTGCCGCCGTTGAACACCGCCAGCGCGCGCGGCACCTGATGCTGCGGCACCAGGCGGATCGCCGTAGCGGCCGACAGTGACCAAAAGCCGCCGATGGCGACGCCGATCAAGGCGCGGCCCATCATGTAAATCGCATAGTTGGCCGCCAGTGCGATCACCGTGCCGGACACCGCCATCAATGCGGTCATGCCCAACAGCAGCAGTTTGCGGTTAACAGTGCCGGCCAGCGTTGAAATCGACAGGCTGGTCAACACCGCAAACGCGCCGGAAATGGCAATCCCCTGTCCTGCCAGCCCTTCGCTGACGGATAAATCCCCGGCGATCGGCGTCAGCAGACTGACGGGCATAAATTCCGATGCCACTAATGCAAATACGCACAGCGTCATGGCAAACACCCCACTCCAGCAGGCATGCCGGTGATGGCGCGGCGCGTCATTCGATAATGTGGACATAAAACGCTACCTCCGAATCAGCCTGCGGCCGTTTTCAGACAAGCCGGGGCCGGACGCTATTCACGGGAATAACGTCAAACAATGAATGTAAAAAGGAAGACGTGGGCCAGGGCGTTTATTTGCCGTCACGTCATGCTGATTGGAATTTTTACACGCGGGGAGTAGGCTGACTAGCTAATGAATACTTAATGAGCTTATAAGCTATAGTTATTAATAACCCGGGAGATAGCCGATGAAACGCAACCTCAACGATCTGCTGTATTTTGTCACCGTCGCCCGTGAAGGCAGTTTTACCCGTGCCGCCGCGCAATTGGGCGTGACCCAGCCCGCCCTCAGCCAGGCGATCTCGGGGCTTGAAGAACGTATGCAGATCCGCCTGCTGACGCGCACCACCCGCAGCGTGTCGCCCACCGCCGCCGGAGAACGGCTGTTGCAGGCCATTGGTCATCGCATCGATGAAATTGAAACCGAACTGGACATGTTGACCGAACTGCGCGACAAACCGGCGGGAACGGTGCGTATCACCTGCGGGCCGGATGTGCTGCGCACCACGCTATTGCCGAAGTTGACGCCGCTATTGCATCAATATCCGGACATCCATGTCGAATTCGACGCCAACCACGGGTTTCGCGATATTGTCGCCGACCGTTTTGATGCCGGTGTGCGTCTTGGCGATACCATCGATAAGGATATGATCGCCATCCCGATCGGCCCCAAGCTGCGCATGGCCGCCGTGGCGTCGCCGGACTATTTTTCCCGCTATCCACTACCGCAGACCCCGCAGGAACTGACACGGCATCAGTGTATCAACCAGCGCATGGTCCGGTCCGGTGGGCTGTACGTCTGGGATTTTGATCAGGACGGCGGCGATCTCAACGTGCGCGTCAGCGGGCAACTGACGTTCAATACCTCGGAGCATATTGTCGATGCCGCACTGGCCGGACTCGGGATCGCCTTTCTGCCGGAGGAGGAGTTTGGCACGCATATCGCCGACGGGCGTCTGATCCGCGTGCTAGAGCCGTGGTGTCGGCCGTTTCCGGGATATTACCTGTACTATCCCAGCCGCAAGCAGCCTTCGCCGGCGTTTTCACTGGTGGTTGAGGCGCTGCGCGTCAGGCAAAAACGTCAACCTGCCGCCGGCGCCAGATAAGCATCGCTGGGGCATCAAGGCCGCCGCATAACGCGGCGGCACCGGGCTTAACCAAGACGGCGTTTGATCTTTTCCACCATCATGCGGGTGGAAATGCCATAGCGATCGTGCAGCGTCGGCAGCGCACCGGCCAGCAGGAACTCATCGGGCAGGCCGACGCTATCCAGCTCGCAGCGCACGCCTTGACGCATCAGTAGCGCCGCCACCGCTTCGCCCAGACCGCCGATACAGGTATGATTTTCTGCGGTAATCACCAGACGACCCGGCTTCGATGCCTGCTCAATAATGATTTTTTCATCCAGCGGTTTGATGGTCGGTACGTGCAGCACCGCGACGGCGACGTTGTCGGCACGCAGTTTCTCCGCCGCTTCCAGGGCGCGCATGGTCATCAGACCGGAAGAGATGATCAGCACATCATTGCCATCCTCCAGCAGTTTGGCTTTGCCCAGCTCGAACTGATAGTCATATTTATCCAGCACCAAAGGCACTTTGCCACGCAGCAAGCGCATATATACCGGGCCACGATGATCGGCAATCGCCGGTACCGCCTGCTCTATTTCCCGCGCATCGCAGGGATCGATGATGGTCATGCCGGGGATGCCGCGCATGATCGCCAAATCTTCCGTTGCCTGATGGCTAGGCCCGTAACCGGTAGTCAAGCCAGGTAAGGCCGCGCAGATCTTCACGTTCAAATGCTCTTCGGCGATCACCTGATGGATAAAATCATAGGCTCGACGGGTGGCAAATACCGCGTAGGTGGTGGCGAACGGGATAAATCCCTCTTTCGCCATGCCGCCTGCCGCGCCCATCAGCAATTGCTCCGCCATCCCCATCTGGAAGAAGCGCTGCGGGAACGCCTGAGCAAAAATATGCATATCGGTATACTTGGACAGGTCGGCCGACATGCCGACGATTTCCGCACGTTCAGCCGCCAGCTTCGCCAGCGCAACGCCGAAAGGTGCGGCGACGGTCGGCTGGTTTTCATCGGCAATAGACGCGATCATTGCCGAGGTTTTTAAACGGGGTTTTTGCGTAGTCTGGTTCATTGCAGCGCTCCTTCCGGTTGATTGGCATCCAGTACCGCAATCGCCTGTTGCCATTCGTCGGCATCGACGCGAATAAAGTGGTTTTTATCCCGGGTTTCAAGGAACGGAACGCCTTTGCCCATCAAGGTGTCGCAAAGAATCACCCGCGGCTGTTCCCCCTGATGATCTTTCGCCTGGTCAAAAGCGCGGATAACCGCGGCCAAATCGTTGCCGTCAACCCGCTGTACATACCAGCCGAAAGCCGCCCATTTGTCCTGCAACGGTTCAAAACCGAGGATCTGGCGCGAATCCCCGTCGGCCTGCTGTTGGTTAACGTCGACAATATTGATCAGATTGTTCAGGCCATAGTGCGCCGCCGACATCGCGGCTTCCCAGGTCGAGCCTTCATCCAGTTCACCATCCGACATCGAGTTATACACCCACGACCGGCTGTGCTTTTGCCGCAGCGCCAACGCCATGCCGACGGCGATCGACAGCCCCTGCCCCAGCGATCCGCCAGACATTTCCATCGCCGGCGTATAGGTTGCCATACCCGACATCGGCAGACGGCTGTCGTCGGAACCGTAGGTTTCCAGCTCCTCTTCGGGAATGATCCCTGCCTCCAGCAACGCCGCGTAGTAGGCGATCGCGTAGTGGCCATGAGAAAGCAGAAAACGATCGCGCCCCTCCCAGTCGGGATCGGCTGGCCGATAGGTCATGGCATGGCTGAAGGCGGTCGCCAGCACATCGGCATAGCCCAGTGCCTGACCGATATACCCCTGCCCCTGAACTTCTCCCATGCGCAGGGCATAACGGCGAATACGCCATGCCGCCGCCGCGACCTGTTGCAATGCTGTCATCTTCATCCGATCCTCCTCGCTTAATGGATTAACATGCCGCCGTTAACGTCCAGCGTGATACCGGTGGAGTAACAAGACAGATCGCTACCGAGGAACAGCGCCGCGCGCGCGATATCCACCGCGTCTCCCAGGCGGTTCATCGGGATCCCCGCCAGAATGGTGGCCGTCATCTCATCCGTCAGCTTACCGGCGGTAATATCGGTCTGAATCAGTCCCGGCGCGATGCAGTTGACGCGCACGTTGTCTGGCCCCAGTTCACGCGCCATGGCGCGCGCCAGCCCCAGCACGCCGGCCTTCGCCGCGCTGTAGTGTGGACCGCCGAAAATACCGCCGCCGCGCTGGGCGGAAACCGAGGAAATGCAAACGATACTGCCGGATTGTTGCGCTCGCATCTGCGGGATCACCGCCTGCGACATCAGCAGCGTGCCGCGCAGGCTGACATCCAGCACCGCGTCATAGTTTTCGCGTTTAATGTCCATCAGCTTTAACGGTTGGGTAATGCCGGCGTTATTGACCAGCACATCTATCCGGCCATATTTCGCCATAACCTGTTCGATGGCCGCCTGCACCTGCAACTCATCGCTCACGTTCGCCGCCAGGCCAAGATGCCCCTCACCCAATGATTGAGCCGCAGATTTGCTGGCTTCGCCATCAAGGTCGAGAATGACAACTTTTGCGCCATGTTCAGCAAACAATTTTGGCCGTTGCAAAACCCAAACCGCGTACGGAAGCCCCGCCGGTAATAACGGCGATCTTATTTTTTAATAACATAGTATTACTCCACAAGATTAGAGCAGATTAATTAACAGGATTATTTAGCGTTATTGTGGCTCATCAAGAAAAAGAATCACCACCAGACCTATGGCGGCACAAATACCGAAATAGGTGAATACCGAATTAAAGCTGCCGGTGGTATCTAACAGAAACCCGGCCACCATTGGCGATACAAACCCACCCAGGTTACCGCCGCTGTTAATAATTGATGAGGCAATGGGGTAGATTTTCGCATCTGAAACCGCCATGCCGTAAGCGGTAAAGGCAGGCCAGCCAATATTCAGACACAGGCCGACAAAGAATAAGCCGACGCACACCGCGAAGGTGCTGGCGGGAATATTCAACATAATTAACATCATGACCACGGTGGAGACGGCCGTAAATATCATCGTCGGCTTGCGGCGGCGCCCAAGCAGCTTATCTGAAATATAGCCACCGCCAATCGCACCGACAAAGCCACCGATGCAGGGCATACTGGCAACCAGCCCCATACTGATAAAATCAAAACCTTTCTCTTTAACCAGATACAGCGGGATCCAGGTCAACAGGCCGTACAGCACGCTCACCATCATAAAATAGGCCAGACAATCGCCAAGAATATTTCTTGAGGTAAATAATCCCTTTGCCGTATTAATCGGCGGCATTTTTTTCACACGGATAATTTTATCCAGCGTGGCGAATTTATCGTCCAACAGAATATTTTCACGCAGCGCTTTTGGCTCATCCTGGCCGGCATTGATTTCCGCCAGTTCACTCGGTGAGACAAAGCGGCTCTCGGCAGGCGTTGATTTGACCAGCAGATACCAGGCAATCGCCGCCAGGATGCCGGGAATGGCGAAGGAGAAAAAGACCCAGCGCCACCCCCATGTCACCGCGATCCACACCGCCAGCGGCGGCACCACAATCGGGGCAAACATGGTCGCGGCGATATACACGCCGGTGGCGGTGGCTTTTTCTTTGGCAGGAAACCAGTTGTTGATGGTCGAAGCCAGCCCCACCGGACATGGTCCTTCACTCAGCCCCAGCCCCAGACGGGCCATTTTCAAGCCGAATACCGAGCTCACGGTGCCCATAAGCCAGGTAAAGGCAGAAAAGCCAACAATAGAGAGCGACACCAAGCCCCGGGTACCGCGCTTAGCGATAAAGAACCCCGCCGGTATCTGGCTGACGGCATAACCCAGAAAAAACATGCTGGCGATCGCACCGGCTTCAAAGTTGTTGATATGAAACTCTTCGATGATAAACGGCAATACCGCGCCGATATTTGTCCGGTCGGCATAGTTGATGGCATAAACCAGGAAAATCATCATCAAAACGACAAAACGATACTTTGTTTTCCTGGTGTCGCTACAGATAACGGCATCTATACGTGACATAGGCTTTCCTCTTTATAGTTTTATCTTTTCAGCGCATGTTGCCGCAACACGCTTTATCCTCAGACCACGAATGGCAATATAACAACCAAGAAAAGAAAGCCTATGTAAATTACCTCAATACTGATTGAGAAAAATTTTGCGTCGTGACTTAATTCAAACTATTCGCCGCAAGCTCGGTGGATTTGTTTAGCAAAAAAATGAGATGTGCATCACGAATTATCATAAGAAAGGGGGAGCTATTATGTTAATCTGGCAAGCAATCCGTTCTGAACCCGATGTTTTTTATCAGCTTAAGGTCCCTCTCCTTTTGGACTTTCGTTGGTTATCAGGAAGCGCATTATGCCTCAGTCAATACCAAACAAAACGCTGCCGGTTCCCTCGTTGCGCAACGTTCAGGCTTTTATTGAAGTCGCAGATAGCGGCAGCATCAATCTGGCGGCAGAAAACCTCAACGTCACCGCCTCGGCGGTCAGTCACCAGATCGCCAGCCTGGAGAATTATCTCGGGAAAAAGTTATTTTCCCGCAGCAGTAAAGGGGTGCAACTCACCGCCATCGGTGCGCGTTATCTTAAAGAAGTTTCCGGCGCATTAAATATTATTGGCCAGGCCACTAATCAGGTGATACATGATATTCACCAAGATTATTTACGCATTCATTCTGCACCCAGCTTTGGCCTATTATGGTTAATGCCAAGATTGGATCGGTTTCGCCAACGTTGGCCAGAGCTAAAAATCAGTTTGAGCTGCTCATATGAAAGTATTCAATTTTCCCGGGATAATATTGATATCGATATTCGTCACGGGCTTTCACAATGGCCTACGCTGATGGTGAAAAACCATCAAGAACGAGAGAATGCTGCCTTACTCGTCAGCCGCTTATCTGGAAAAACACCCGCTCAACGCGGTTAACGATCTGCTGTCCTGCGATCTGATTCATTCTGACAGCACGTTAATAAACTGGAACAACTGGCTGTCGTGGCACAAGGTACGCGGGTGGAATAAAAACTTTATTTTCACCTTCGACCGCTCGTATATGAGCATTGAGGCGGCCAAAATGGGCATGGGCGTGATCCTGGAAAGCAACCTGCTGGCGGGAGAAAGCCTGCGCCAACATCATCTGCGCCCGGTGTTTGCCGAGGATGTCAGCATGCCGGTAGCCGCCCACCACTTTGTGTTGCCACATGCCAACGAACAGAAAGAAAAGGTAAGGATCTTTTTTACCTGGGTTGCCGCAGAACTGAACGCCGCCGGCTTCCATATCTGACGACGGCACGCCGTCGATTGACCCAAACCCATCGTTATTTGACCTTCGGGCCACTGACGCCCCACGGCCACCGTTCCTATACTCAACTCCATGGTAATGCGCCGCCTGCCGTCTGGCACCGCGGCGGCATAGTAAAACCCTTTACTGGAGCAATATAGATGAAACTGACCCAAATCCGTAACGCCACGCTGCTGCTGGAATACGGCGGCAAAAAATTCCTTATCGATCCGATGCTGGCTGACAAAGCAGCCTGGCCCGGCTTCCCGAATACCGCACGTTCGCACTTGCGTAATCCGCTGGTAGCATTGCCGGTGGCGGTTGATGCGCTACTGGATGTCGATGCCGTCATTGTCACCCATACCCACCAGGATCACTGGGATGAAGCCGCACAGCAGGCCATCGGCAAAGATACGCTGATTTTTACCCAGCATGCCGACGATGCCGCGCTGATCCGCGCCCAGGGCTTTAACCAGGTTCGCGTGCTGGACGACAGCAGCGAATTTGCCGCTATCACCATCGTAAAAACCGACGGCCAGCACGGCAGTGACGACGCCTATGCCAATCCTCAGCTTGCCGCCCTGCTGGGCGATGCCTGTGGCCTGGTGTTTCAACATCGTGATGAAAAAACGCTGTATATTGCCGGCGATACCATCTGGGTGCCGCCTTACGTCGACAGCCTGACGCGCTGGCAGCCGGAGATTGTGGTGCTGAACACCGGCTTTGCGCAGATTGACGGCTTCGGCGCGATTATCATGGGCAAGGAAGACGTTCTGCGGACTCATCAACTGCTGCCGCAAGCGACGATTGTGGCCTCACATATGGAAGCAGTGAATCACTGCATCCTGAGCCGTCAGGAACTGCGCGAATACGTTGAACAACACGGGATACAGAACAGCGTATTGATCCCGGCCGACGGCGAAAGCTGTATATTCTAAAACAGGCGAACGGCGCGCATCGCCGGGTGCAGACGCAGCGTGATATAACCCGCGTGGCGCATCCGGCGGTCAACGCGCCTTGCCGACAAACCAGGGTCTGCCGATTGCAAACAGGACATTAAGACATGCCTACTCTCTCCGTTGCCGTTATCGCTACGCCGGGCTTCAGTCCGTTTCACTTTTCAGTGCCCTGCATTATCTTCGGCCACGGGATGCCGGCCCCCAACCTGGTTGAGCTGCACATTTGCGCCGAGCACCCCGGCGTGGTGCATTCAGATATTGGTATGTCAATCACGGTGGAAAAAGGGCTGGAGACGCTCGAGGCAGCAGATGTGATTATCGTGCCATTCTGGAATCACCCGGAGGTCAGGCCCTCGCAGGCGCTGCTGGATGCGCTGAACGCCGCCTATCGGCGCGGCGCAGAAGTGGTGGGACTCTGTTTGGGCACCTATGTTCTGGCCTATGCCGGCCTGCTCGATAACCGCCGTGCGGCAACGCATTGGGAATTCGAGCGCGATTTTATCCTGCGTTTCCCTACGGTACAGCTGGATACCAATGCCCTGTATATCAACGACGATCGACTTATTACCTCGGCCGGCACCGCCGCCGGTATCGACTGCTGTCTGTACATCTTGCGCAAACATTACGGCAGCGCGCTGGCCAATCGCGTCGCCAGACGGATGGTGATGCCGCCTTATCGCGAAGGCGGCCAGGCGCAGTATATTGAACGCCCGGTGCCGGCAACCACCCGCGACGGCCGAATTAACCATCTGCTGGACTATCTGCGGCGCAATCTCGACAAAAACCACTCGCTGGACGCACTGGCCAGCTTCGTCAGCATGAGCCGCCGTACCTTCACCCGGCATTTCATCAAGGCAACCGGCGTTTCGGTCGGCGAGTGGCTGAATGCAGAGCGGCTACAACGCAGCCAGGAACTGCTGGAAACCACCGATCACAGCATCGAGGCGGTGGCGGAGCTGGCCGGTTTTCACTCCCCGGTGTCGTTTCGCCAGAGCTTCAAAGCCAGGTTTGATATCAGCCCCAGCGAATGGCGGCGGGCGTTTCGCGGCACGCAGGGCGTGGATTGAAGGCCGTTTTTGCACACCCTTGGTTCCTCTGCCTAACCTGGTTTTATAAATGCTTGATAAATTTTGTCTGGCCATCTTCCTGCTTGTTGAATGCTAGCCAGCCAAGGTGGCGGTAAAAGCCGTTTGCGCGCACGTTGCTATCGCTGTCTGTTTCCAGCCAGGCCTGGGTACAGCCCCGGCCCCTTAACCATTGCTCGGCTGCCGCCATTAAACCGCGACCTATACCCTGTCCTTCAAACGGTGGGTCGACAAACAGGGCAAAAATTGTTGCGTCACCGGCATCAGCCATCGCGAATGCGACAACTTTACCGTCTTGTTCTGCCACCCAACCTTGGCCGTCCCCAGAGAGCATCGCGGGGAGAGACTCTGGCGTAATGCCGTATTCGGCCAATTCCGCCATGGTCATCTTGTTTTCATGGACGCCAATACGGATCCGAAACATATCAGCCACATCGCCCGAGGTAGCTATCCTGATTTTCATTATTCATTCCTTGTCGCAGTTCAGGTAATTTTATGATTACCTACGCCAGCTTCGCTGCATTTTTAGCAATGCGCTTTTCCATACCCGTTTATTTAGAACCAACCTCTGACACCTGTGGATGACAACCGATCACAGGAGTCGCATTTGATAGCCATTCCAATTGAATTTACTTGGTTTTACCTAGTTCTATTTTGACCCATGCCCCCTATTATGCCCCCAAATGATTTTGCTTGTGGGGAGCATGATCTCCCCCCTGAAAACAGTACCAGGCTAAACTGGAGTATCCGGTCCTTCTTTTATCGAACAAAGAGGCCATCCTGCCATGAAAAAGACCCGTTATACCAAAGAACAGATAGCGTTTGCCCTGAAACAGGCCGAAACCGGCACCCGTGTCGGGGAAGAGTGCAGAAAGATGGGGATTTCTGAAGCCACTTTTTATAACTGGAAGAAGAAATTTGCCGGTCTGGGTGTGACGGAACTGCGTCGCCTGCGCCAGCTCGAGGATGAAAATCAGCGGCTCAAAAAACTGGTCGCCGATCTGAGTCTGGATAAGGAGATGCTGCAGGAGGTACTAAAGCAAAAGTTCTGAGGCCGACTCAGAAGCGCCAGACGGTGCATTTTCTCCCGGGGGCTTACCGTATCAGCGTTCGTCGTGGATGCGAACTGCTGATGCAGAGCCGAACCGTGTACCACTGGCAGAGTCGGCGTGATGACAGGGCAATAACGTACGCATTCGTGAGATAGCAGAAACCCGGATACGCTACGGTTGTCTACTTGTCGTGCTGTTAGCTTCATTGGGGGCATCTCCAGACTAGCATCCATTCCATGCCCCCCATAATCGTATTGATTCCAGTTGACGTCGGTTGACACTCGTAGATGATAACGGTCTATTTATCTAGTGTTAGCAAGGGTTTGTTGATTTTAGGAGACTTCAGAAGAACTCGGATGGCGGAAGATCACAGGAGTCGAACCTGCCCAGGACCGCTGGCGGCCCCAACCGGATTTGAAGTCCGGCCGCCCCACCGGGGACGAGGATCTTCCCTTGGCACGAGGAAGCAAGGCGCTGATTATAGCGCGGATTACGCTGTGCGCTAAGCAAGAAATGGCTTCCCATTCACCTGCCCGGTTGCGGTGGCATTGTCGCCCGCCCACCGGCACACCGCGTCAAACGCATGGCGCATAGCGCCGTAGCATCCATGCCATGCCAGGTGCTAGCGCCGCCGCTCGCGGCGTCGACTATGCCATAGTGCTTTGCCGCAACCAGTAATACAGTTCGCTATTACGCTGAAATCCCATTTTACGCATCACATTCATTTTATGGTTGCTGGCGGTTTTTACGCTGATGGCCAATCGGCGTGCGATGTCGCTGATGCACATTTCCTGCCGGAGGCACACCATGATTTCCCGTTCACGCTGGGTGAGCAAATACTGCGAACAAACGCACTTCTGGTCGCTGCCACAGGGTTGCGCCGGCTGACTGCGCCGTTGCTCCAACGCCAGCGACACCTTGCGCAACACCGCGGCCACCGACATATCATGATAAATAATGCCGCTTTCCAACAGACAGCTGGCGTGCAGCTCACGCTTGCGGCGATTTTCCGGTCGGCGTAGCGCAAAGTACAGCGGGTAACGCGGTTCGGCGAGCGCCGCGCAATGGCAAAAACAGCTGCGGCTGCCAGAGGGAACAGACTGAAAAACCAGATCGGCCTGATGCATATGCTGCCGGTCGACCCGGCGCGTCTCGATGCCACGGGCATAAAAATGCGCGCTCAACGCCTTGGTTAGCCCTTTGGCAAAATAGATATTCTGGTCAAGCACGGCTAAGGTCATCACTGAATTCATCTTGGCTCTCCCTCTGCTGCCGTATTACGGTTCCTGACTGTTATCGATGCGCAACTGATAAACCATGGTGGCATTCGGCGGCACTTTTGGCGGATAACCGGTTTCGCCATAGGCCAGCTCCGGCGGAACCACCATCGTCAACGAACCGTGATTATTCAGTTGGCTTATTGCTTCTCTAAATAGCGGCGGATAGGCTGATAACGGTTGCGCAAGCACTTTGCCGCTCAGTTCCATATCCTGCACGACGCTGCCATCCGTCAGTTGCTCCTTCACCACAACCTCAATCACCGCATCCTTGGCCAGCGGCCGATCGCCGGCGTAGTCCACCCGATACCAAAAGCCCATCGGCGAACGTTTTACGCCTTTTTGCCGGCTGAACTGCGCCACATACTGCCGATCCTGCTGCGTTCGTTTTTTAACTACCTGTTGCCGTGCGGCATTGGCCATGCTGTCCGCCTTGGCCATCAATACCGACAATTCTCCCGGCGGTAACAGCGGCCGGCCGGATACGGTATCCAGTACCCCGCCAGCAAGCTGTTGCGATCGACCGGCACCCCCCAGCTCTGGCGTTCGCTCATCAGTTGCTGAATATCACCTCCCAGCGCGCTGCCGGCCGCGTAGGAAAGACGGTTAGTCTGGTCCTTCAACTGCTCCGGCGTCAGCGTCCACTGTTGCAACGCCGCGATTTGCCGCTGCCAATCCTGTCGATCGCGGGCGTAGCGCGCCCGATCCTCGGCATGTTGCCGCTGCAGTTGGGCAAGCTGTCCGCTGGCCTGCTGCAACAGGGTCGCGCTGCGTTGCGCGTCCGGCGATCCTTGCCAGGCTTGGCGTAAACCGCCCAGCCATTGTTGCAACAGCGTCAGATCCGGCAATGCCGGCTGTTTTGGCGCGGCTGCCAGCGCTTGTGCACGCAACGCTGCCAGTTCCTGCTGTAAGGCATTCAGCGCCGCCCGCTGCCGTGCCAGCTGTTCATCGCGCTCCTGCAGCGTACGGCGCAGCACAAACGCCGTTGACGTTGCCGCTGGCGGCGTCGGCGATTTGCCAACCGCAGGGCGATTTTCGGTGGTTTTTCTCTCCGTGGCGGCACGGCTCTGTTCCACCTTGGCCGCCGGGGCGCGCTGCTGTTGGTATTGCTCGGCAAATTGCAACAGCGCCGGCACGCCGTCGTCTGCCCGCAGCTCACCGTCCACCGCCAGCAAGACCACCAGCCCCGCTAACGCCAAACGCAACGGCCGTTTCATTTAACCTGCTCCGCGCGATCGGCCAGCCCTGCCAATACCGCTTGATCCACTTCTGCGCACAGGCGATTGACCTTGTAGCGATACAGCGCGTCGACCATTTCCTGGGTATCGCCGTTCACCTTGGTACGTACCCCGGCGTACAGCGAAGCGCCGCTCATCAAGTGATCGAAGCCCTGCTTCAATTGCTGATGCTGCTGCTGGTTAATGGCGCGCAGCGCCCCCAGCTCCTGCTGACACAGCTGTAACCGCTCCGCTTCGCGCTGTTTACGCAACGCGTCTTCCGACGGTTGCTGCTGGTTTTCTGCATTGGGCCGTACGGATTTGCTGGTCTTGCCGTTTTGGCACGCCACGCTTGCCAGCAGGACCAGGCATATCACGCTCGCCCGAACGGATAATGGCATAGGCTTTTTGATCATCTTCGACTTCCCTTTTCTTTAGAGTTTTTATGCTGGAAAAAAACGCCGATCTGCAGGAAACAGCAATGCGGCGCTGTTGCGATAACGCTCCGCCTCGGCCCATTGCTGCCGGTGACGCAATATGGCGATCAGATTGGCGTAAACGTTGGCATCAATGCGTAACCTCAGGTAATCACGAGCCCACGCGGCATAGCCATCAAGCAGGGTTTCGTCGTGCGTTCGGTTGTAGGCCAGCAGCTGAAACGTCTGTAAATCAAAGCTTCTGCGCTGCTCGAATCCCCAGGCGGCCAGCGGCGACATGGTCAGCAACGGGCGCATATCCCGCAACCCACTGCGTTCAACGTGGGTTAACGCCATCCCGCCGCGCAGCATCACCAACATCATTGCCATGCCGCACAGGCACAGTAACCCGACGCCGGCGCGCAACGCCGTCAGGCCGTGATGGTTACGCCCAACGACGCAGGCCTGACGGCAGCAAAGGCGATCCAGCGTGGCCAACATCAGGGCAAATACCAGCCAATGCAGCGCCGAGACATAAAACGGATATTCCAGTTGGCAATGCAGCACTATCGGCAGCATGGCCAGACACAGTGCGCTCGCCTCACCGGCACTGCGGCGTCCGGCGGCAAAGGCCCGGCGATCGTGGTGCCATGCCTGCCACAGCACCCGGCCGGCCCCGCAGGCGATAGCCACCATGCCAAGCAGCGCGGTTACCCCGCCTTCCACCCACCACAACAGCACTTCATTATGCGGATGACGGGTGATTTCCAGCACCGGCGTCGGGGGCTGTTGGCCGATACGGAAATGCTGAAACGCCACTTCAAAACTGCCGTAACCCCAGCCGGTCAGCGGATGAATGGCGATCATCTTCAGCGTATCTTGCAGCATGCTCAGCCGTGCCTGATTTGACAGCGCATGCGACAACGGTGCCCCGTCGCCGCTGGCGCCCAGCAGTACGGCGATGCCCAACCCACAGCCAAATAACATCAGGCCGCTGGTCATCATCAACCGGCGCGTCAGGCGTCGCCCAAACAGTAGCCAATAACCCATCAGCAGCAACCCGCCGGCCAGCCAGCCGGTGCGCGACTGCACCCAGACCAACAGCGCAGCGAGCAACACCAACAATGCCGCCAACGCCGTTTGCCGCCCCCTCTCGCCGCCAACCGACGCCAGGGCGTAGCCCGGCAACAGCATCAGCATAAATACCAGCGCCAGACCGGTGGCCAACAGGCTGCCGAGAACATTAGGCTGCTGGAAGATGCCGTACACCCGAGGGCCGCGCTGCGGCACCCAGCTCCACGCTGGCCAGAACAGCTGTAGCAACGCCAGCACCGCCTGACCGCTGATAAGCAACAACAGCCAGCCCCCCCACGCATGGCGCCAGCGGAAGTTCAACCGCAGTTGCAACCAGCAGCAATAGATCCCCCACCCGGCCAGCAGACCGGCAACGCGCCAGGCCGCGACATCACTGCCCGCCTCGCTGGCGAACGCCAGCGGCAGCGCCAGCAGCGCCACGCCCAGTGTGAAACACACCGCACCAGGCGTGACCAGCCAGCCGCGACGGCGGAGCGGGCGCCAGAGGATCGGCAGCATCAGGGCGCCCAACAGGGTATACACCAGCGTGTTGAACGGTAATCCCAGGCCGACGCCGCCCATATTGGGCAAGTAAAGCAGCGACGCCATCAACAGTGCGACGAAGCAGACAACCAGCGCGTTACTCGTATTCCAGGCTGAACGTGGCTGTCGCACTGAACTCTCCGCGGCCGATGGTTTTATTACGAATCGCTTCCGGCTCACCTTGCACATAGGCCTGCAGGGCGATCTGGTTACTGCCCGCCGCCAGACGGTATTTGTCACTGGCGCTGTTCAACGGCAAGGCGGTGCCATCGCGGTTTTCCAGACCGATAGCAATGCCCGACGCGCTACTGCCGCCATCCAGCGCCAGTAATCCGGGCAGGTTGGCGTTTTCACTACCGCTGAAGGTGACCGACACCGTATTGCCCAGACTCAGATCGCATTCCGCCAGATGCAGCGTAAAAATCTGGCTATGGGTGCGCGTATTCAGGTACAGGTATTTATCGACAATGGTGCCGAAATCGAGCTGGATCCTCTCTTCTCCCGGCAGGATCACGCAGGGTTCCGCCACCAATGTCCCATGGAAACGCATATTTTCATCCGCCGCCGCCGGCTGAGTCATCAGCCCCGCCAGCACGATCCCGACGCCCAACAGCGCGCTGCCGCGTCGGCTGGTTTGTTTTGCGCGCATCATGACACTCTCCTTTATTGGCATTGCGCTCACCGCTCCTTGCCGCCGTTCGGCGATCAGTCGTAATACAGCCGAAAATCAATCACCGCGCGGTAGGCGCCGACGCCCAGCGTTGCCGGCGTGCGCACCGGCGTCACCGTATAGCTCAGGGTATTTTGCCCCGGCGACAGCAGCCGTGGTTTATTGCGTACGCCGAGGCGCACCGGCTGCCCGCCGCTGTCCGCCAGCTGCAATCCCAGTCCGCTGACCCCCGTCACCTTGACCAGCATCGGCGCGTCGGCATCGGTTGGCGCCATAAAAGCCACCGAGACCGCCGGCTGGCTGCCGCTCCATGCCAGCGCACCGCTCCAGGCGTCGCGACTGCTGGCCGGCGCACGCAGGCAATCCTTCAACGTCAGTTCGAACGCCACTGGCGTACCGCGATCGCCCGGCTGCTGAAAATGCGCGCTGCCGGTGTTGCCCAGCCAGACCTCTTGCCGCGCCGAGACCATCTCCAGGCTACAGGCGCTTTCGGTCAGTTCGCCGTGGACATGCAACATGCCGGTGGCGCCCTCTACGTCCCAGTTGTCTACCGCTCGCGCCTGTGGCATCAGCATCAAAATCATGCCGGCCGTCAGCGGCACCATCAGCGCGGCCGCCGCCGTCAGGCCAATCTGCCGTCGCTGATAGCGATCAAGGGGGGTTCCGGGGCTGTTGTGCATGGTTCTTCTCTCCGCTGTCTGTTGACTGCCGTTACCGGCTACTTCCTGTCCGGCACCACGTGGCAGTTACCGCCGTTGCAGCTGAACACCAGCTGTGGGCGGCCGCCGTAATCGTTGATATAGGTCAGTACCGGGCTGGCACCCAATGCAGCCGCCGACACGCTCAACGGCGCGCTGCCCTTCGGCGCAATCATCAGCGGTTCAAAACCGGCCACTCCCTTGCCCTCTTTGCGCGTACTGGCGTCCACCAGCGTCACGTAATACGGCGTCGGGTTGTTCACCTGATAGCGATCGCCCCGTTTGGTCAGCGTCAGCGCTTCCTGGCTCGGCGCCGCATTTTTCTGTGGCGCGATCGCCGCTGGGCGATAAAACATTTTTATCCGCGTTTGCAGCGCAATTTGCAGCGTATTGGGCTTATCGCTGCGTGGCGGGATCTCGCGCAGGTTGAAGTAATAAAGCGTCTCGCGATCCTGCGGCAACTGCCTGGCCACCGGCAGCGCCTGGATCTTCACCTGGCTCGGTTTGCCCGGCTCAATGCGCTGCACCGGCGGCAGAACGGTAAACGGACTTTGGATCTTGTTACCCTGGGCATCTTCAATCCATCCCTGCGCCAGATACGGCAGTTGCTGGTTCTGGTTGCTGACGTTAAGACTCATGGTCTTTTGGTCACCGCTGAAGATCACACGTGTGCGATCCAGCGCGATGGCCGCCTGGGACGACGTGGCGACCATGCCCGCCGACAGCGCCGCCATGGCGGCAAAAGTGCTCAACAGGGAAAATCTTGCTGTGTTCATCATCGGGTTTATCTTCTTCACGGTTAACAATCATTCACGAACGATCGGCCACCGCATGCTGGGCGGCCGGTGCGGGCGTATTCACCGTCACGGGGTGACATGGCAATAACAGGGTATTCATCAGCATGTCGGGCGGTAGCGGCGTCGGCAGACGGATTTCACACTGCGGCCCGCCATTCCAGTGCACGCTCATCACCTCACCGGCATTGATGCCGGACAGGTAAACGCTGCCACCGTCGTTGACGATACCGGTCTGCTGCTTGCGCGAGTTGATTACCGTCGCGCCGAACGGCGGTTCGCTGCCATCGGCCAGTTTGACGATCGCCATCGCCTTCTCGCCGGCGATCACGTCGAACTTGCGATAGCCGATCGCCCCTTCGGTCAGGGTGGCCTGCACCACCGAACGCGTGGCTTCCACGTTGTCATCCAGGCGGTTGAGATCGATGCTGGCCTTGTTGCGGTAATAGCTGTTGACGTCGGTGACCACCGCCTTGCCAAAGCGGTTGGTCATGACCGTGCTGCCATAGCCACGCACCGGCACATCCGCCACGCCATCGGTATCGAGCAGCAATCGGGTGCCACCCGGCGTGGTGATGCGGTGCATTACCGCACCTTCTGCCGTCAGCGTCATACCGCCCTGCGCCGCCAGCCCAACCGCACTGTAGCGGCCGGCCTGATAGCTGGCATTGGCGTTGATCTGCGCCAGATCGCCCTCATGGCTGTAATAGCCGCTCATGGTTGCCCCGCTGCGGGCGGTACCGGCGTTCAACTGATAGTTATTGTGTTCATCGATTCGGTCGTAATAGCCCACGCGATGCGAGCTGTCGTCGCGATCAACCGTCATGTTGTAGCTGAGCGTGGCGGCGTTGCCCCAGGGCACAGACAGCGACAGATACATACCGTCATCGTTGCGCTCGTTGTAACGGTTGCGATAGGCCGACAGCGACACGCTGGCGTTTTTGAAATCGCCGAAATCGAAGTAACGCGACAACATCAGGTTATAGCGGTCGTTGGCAGCCCGATCCCAGTAGGTTTGGTGGCTATAGTTGAGATAGGCGCTCAGCCCCAGTTCACGGAACTGTTTGTTGAAGGTGATGGTGTACATCTCCTTGCTCTTGCCGCTGCGGCTGCCTTCGTAACGTTCGTCCAGGTATTCCCCCATGCTCATAAAGTCTTCCTGGGAGAAGCGGTAACCGGCGAACGTCACCTGACTGTCGTACTCATCAAAGTTCTTTGAATAACTCAGGCGATAGGAACTGCCGCTCTTGACGCCGTCCTGCGGCAAGCTGGCACGCGATTGCGTGGCGTCGAACGACAGCGCTCCCAGCACCATCAAATCGCGACCGATACCCAGCGACAGGGCGTTGTAATCACCACCGGCGATCGCACCGCCATACAGCGACCAGCCATTGCTGATCCCCCAGGAAAATTCCCCGGTACCGAACAGCGGCCCGCGCAGATGATGGCCCCATTCCGACGGTTTACCCGCCGCCAGCTTGTAACGCACGCTACCCGGCCGCGTCAGGTACGGGATACTGGCCGTGTTCATCTTGAACGCCTGCACGCTGCCGTCCTGTTCCTCTACCCGCACGTCCAGCTCGCCGGACACCGCATCGTTGATGTCCTGGATACGGAATGGCCCGGCAGCGACCTGGGTTTCATACAACACGCGTCCTTGCTGGCTGATCACCACCTTGGCGTTGGTCTTGGCCACCCCGCTCACTTCTGGCGCATAGCCACGCAGATTCGGCGGCAGCATATTGTCGTCCGAACGCAGGCTGGCGCCGGTGAAGCGCAGGCTGTCGAACAGGTCGGAATTCAAATAATCCTCGCCCATGGTCAGGCGGGAACGCAGCGCCGGGATCGCCCGATAGGCGTAATAACGGCTCCAGTCGAACTGGGTGTTGGTCTGCTGGCCCGAGCCGGTCTGGTGATTAAGATTCGCCTGCCAGTCGGCGCGCAGCCGCCAGGCACCGAGGTTGCCGCCGGTGGTGCCGTTACCGCTCAGGCTATAACCGCTGCCACCTCCCTTCAGGTTCTTCTGACTTTGGCCGTTGACGTTATAGTCAAATAACAGGCCCGGAATGCCGTTGTCCCAGCGAGAAGGCGGATCCCAGCTCTCCGAGCTGTACTCCAGATACGCCTGGGGAATATTGAGGTACAGCGATGAGGTACTCAGATCGCCGTGTGCTTCCATGCCTTTCAGGCTGGTCAGATCCAGACATTGGCCGTCGTGCGACCAGCGCAGCGCCGTGGCCAGCTTTTCTTTCAGCCCCAATTGGCCGACCAGCGTCGGTGATAAACACACTTCGCTGCCTTTGGCATCGTTTTCCGGCGCAACAAAACGGATTGGCTGTTCTGGCAGGTCAGTTTTGTTAACGTGTACCACCAGGGTATAAGCGCCCGGCATAATATAGCCACTGCGCGTAAATTGGCTTAGATCGATATTTTTTCGATCGTTGATATCTAACACATCGGTGTTGAACTGGATTTCGTCCGCGGCGTAAGCCCGCATAATCGGATGGCTTAACGACAAGGCAATGCACAGTCCCAAGACTTGAAGACGAAATAATTTCCCTGCCGGTGAAAGCATAATAAAAATCCCTTTTAAAAACCCATTAACCGCCAAAACGAGAAAAAATTAAAAATAATCCAGTTTAAAACGCAACGTGGAAAAATAGGCCCCGGCCTTGAGCGGTTGGTGATTGGGCATCAGCGTCATGGAATAATTAAGTGTGCTGTTTCCCGGTATTATATTTTCCAGCGCCAAAGGTTTGCCTGGTATCACCTGATTACCGACACCGTCGTTTATTTTTAGCGCCACGCCACGGGCTTCACCCTGCACGCCAAAAAGACCGTCCTCGGCAGAGCCGTCAAACGTCACCTGAAAAAATCGCCAGTCCGGTTTATTTCCTGGTCGTTCTAATTGACAGTTCACCAATTCAATACTGAAGTTTTTGGTCAGTCCCCGACCGTCACGAATGATTTGCCCAAGTGGAATGGTATCCATGTCGATGGTCTGGTCGCGGCTGCCAGCGGCGATCGCACAGGCGGTATCAATAATCGCCCCCTGCATATTGACGCGTCCCCATCCCTGAATGACAGGCGCGGCGTCACACGCCGCAGTAGCCAGCGCCAATATCCATACCCACGATTTCACGCCATGATTCCCTTGTAAAAACATCGCGGCATTCCTTTTGACAGGAGATTAACCAGACATGCGGCTCGCGGCATGTCTGGTGTATTTATACCTGCGGAGTTACTTACTGATAGGCCAGCGTGAAGTCGGCTACGGCGGTGAAATCACCTGGAACCACGGCAGATGAAGCGCCTTCGCCTTGCAGATAAGCGGCAAAGTGCAGGGTGTTGTTGTTGTTATTCAGGTTCTGAGACGGTGTTGCATCACCCAGGGTGATAGGTTTGCCGTCATAGGAAATGGCGATGCCAGCGCCTTTGGCAGTACCTGCGATCGCCAACAGATCCTTGTTGCCGGTAGACTCGGTGCCGGTGAAGGTCACGCTGACGCTTTTCAGCGTAGTGGTATCACACTGCTCCAGTTTGATGTCAAAGGGACGTGGGTTGGAGGTGCCGCCATCTTTCAGCGCCACGTTGGACACCTGACCCAGATCGACGGTCTGATCGATCGATTCTGGTGCAATAGAGCAAGGTGCATCAATAATAGAACCGATGAAATTTACTTTACCGTGACCCTGATCTTTAACGGCAGCGTGAGCGAAAGAAGTAGCGCCAAATGCAATCACTGCTGCCATCATGACTTTATTAAGTTTCATAAAACCTATATTCCTTATAAGAAAGTAATGCGTATTCCCGTAAAGATCGTGGCAGCCTAACGCGTAACCGCGCATAAATAGGCTGCTGTTAATCTTTAGCATTTTGAGAGTAGTAAACTTGCCAGAGCCAGAGAGATGACGACGATAAAGCCTCCCTTTAATAGCGGGGAAATGATTTGATTCATTAATAAACCTAACAATATAAACAAGCGTTTAATTAGTGAATAAAACCCCATTTACCCAAGCTAGCCCTCATGGCCGGCGATGAATATTCTGGCAAAAGCCCCGCTTTAAACAAAGACTTTTTTAACGCCATTTAAATATTCGCAATATATTTCCTTTATCTGGGTAATTTCCCTCTATTTTTAGCCTCATAGATCGTAAAATATTCAAAACTAGAACAAAATCCTGTTTTTTGTTATTTGCCAAACAATGAGATCGCAAACTTGGGTTTTGTGAATATAATAATCCAAAAATAGGCCTAATCTTATGACTTCGGCTCCCGGCAAACGCCCATAAAGTAAGGCGAAAAAAATCTAAACATTTCAGGCAGTCAACAGAGTTAGTCATTTGCTTTCTCTCGGTTTTATCCTAGACGCAGCATATAGAGAAAATGAATTTCTCCCAGGGAAAGCAGCAACGGAATACAGAGGATGTATTATGGAAGCACTATCTCCTAAAAAGCAGGAAATACAACAACTTCAGCGAGCCCTGCGGCAGGCGTTACTCACGCTTTCACCCCCTCCAGAATGCGGTAAACCTCCGTCAAATCAGCATGAATGGCTATCAACGAGACAATTGGCGGAATATATCGATGTCGGCGTGTATCGTGCCAGAAATTTATTATTGGATATGGTGGAAAAAGGCGAGGTTATTGTTACCTGCGGCTCGGTGAAAAACTCACTGCGCTGGTACCCGGTGTTGCCTACCACAGCGACCAGCCATACCAATATTATGCCTCTTTCAACCTCTCCGCCGGCAAAATAAGGAAGTGCGCGCCTGATTGTGTTAACTGCTTCAGGCGCTGCCGTTAGTCACTCATTATTGGGATATTACAGTGAGAAAATTAGTTTTCCTGGTCAACAGTGGCCTGATGTTAGCCGCCCTTTTACTGGCGGGAAATGCCTCTGCTTTTACCTGCAGAACCTCGGACGGTGGCCTGATCCCGCCTGGTGGCTCCACCACACCGGTCGACGTGCGGGTACGTATCGGACCGCAGCTCTCCTACGGCAAGAATGAAATCGTCAACGTCAGCCAGGTCACCTGTAAAAATGACGTCTCCAGCTGGACGGATTATTTAAAGACCGACAGCCCGGCGTTAAGCATGAATAGCGCTATTTTTGGCGGTATCGGCAGCGGCATGACAATTAACGGCCGCGATTATCCTTCGCCGGTGTCCTCCGGCATTAGCGTCGTAACGCTGACCAACCTGAATTCGCAGTCGATCGCCATTCGAGTATACATCGTGCTAAACCGCTTCCCGACCCCTGATATTAAAATTAATAAAGGTGACGTTATCGGCCAAATCAATTTCTCCCAAACCAACGACCGGCCGAATTGCCCACAGTGTGGTCCTTATCGCTGGCGGCTGATTGCCGATAATGATGCATATTTTGTCACTACCACCTGCACCATCAATAACGGCCGGCAGATTGACGTCAACTTTAACCAGATTCGGCAGGATTATCTGACGACAACGGTCAATAATGCGCAGATCAAACAGGACAAGGCGTTGACATATCAATGTGACGATCTGAGCGCCACGCAGGATATTCTGATTCGTCTGGTCAGCGATGCCAGCGGATTTTCAGCGGATTACATCAAGACCACCAATAGCAATGTCGGCGTGGCGATGATGTATAAAGACGCAGTGGTTAAACCCAACGACGCCTTTCGAACACGCATCACCAACGGCGTCGGTAGCGATACCATCACCTTTGTGCCGGTAAAAAATAATGTACCTTATACCAGCATTGCCACCGGGCCATTATCCGGATCGGCAACGCTTATTTTCAGTGCTCCGTGAGGCAGGGTTAACGATTATGTTCAGCATAAGCAAAGGGCTGAGAGGTGGCATACTCGTCGCCCTGTCGGCAGCCTGCGGTGGTGTTTTGGCCGCTGACCAGGGCACGCAGGTAAATATTTCCGCCACCATAGTGGCACCGCCGCCGTGCGTGATTAATAAAGGAAAAGTGATTGATGTTGATTTCGGAGACGTTGGGGTAAACAGAATTGACGGCAATCGTTATATGCAACGGCTGGACTATACCGTCGAATGCGAATTTCTCGACGGCTCACGTCAGTTGAAAATGAAAATCGTCGGCAGCGGCGCCGCGTTTGACGCCAATGTGCTGCATACCAGCGTCAATGGCTTGGGGATTAAGCTGTTGGCGGACGGCAAGGCGTTGAATATCAATAGCGCATTCAGCATTGATTACGCCAAGCTGCCCAAGCTGGATGCCGTGCCGGTGAAAAATGCCGCCAGCACGCTAACCGAAGGCGAGTTCACCAGCGGCGCAACCATGCTGGTGGACTATTTCTGAAACCATGGGGGTCGGTTCCGCGTCTGCCTGCCGCGCCGGCGAGCGGTTCCCCCCACGCCAGCAACCCGCCCCAACTGGCTAGCGCCAGAACAAAGGCAAGGTTCTACCTGAGAACTCAATCACCAGGACACCGCTATTTTCCATTTCGATAGAGATTGTCAGTTGGGGGATTAACAATAACTTGCCGACCATGCAGAAACTGCCAACCCGCTGGCAATCATCAGTCAGTGGGTAATAGGCGCCGAGTGGTCGGCGCCGTGGCATTACGGTTTTAATAACTGCGGCACATTTAACAAAATAAATTCGTTATCATCTGCCACGTTAGGCTGGCGGCTGGAAGAAAACGGGAAATTATTGTCATTGCCCACCACGATATGGCTGTCATCTACCACATCGACGTTTTCAATGGTGAAGAACGGAAAGGTCAGCACGCCGTTATTTAACGGCTTGCGCGCCAGTTTGTTTGGATCCTGAATATTCAGCAGGTCGATATAAGCCTGTTTTTCTACCGGCTTGCCGACATTGTCAGCCGAGAACGCGATACGGTATACCCGTTTGAACTTCGCCAGCTGACTAAAGCAGTTACCGGTCGGCGCCCCACTGGCGCAGGCTTTATCCGCCGTGCCCTCGCCGTTGTCACGTTCGATCACCAATCCATGAGTCGCGTCGATCATATTAAAATCACCAATAGCATGACCGTTGTCCTCCAGCAGATACTGCCAGCTGCGGCCGGTCCATTGCTGCTGTTTTACGTCAAATTCCAGCACCCGCAGGTAGCGCTTGCCGCCGATATTCTCAAATTTCTCGCCGTCCCACAGCGCACCTTCCAGCAGCGGGTAGAGCATCGTACCGTCTTTGGAGGCAGCCATGCCCTCAAAGCCCTTGGAACGCGCCACCTGGAAATTTTGCTTGCCATCCGGCGCTCCCGGCAGGGTCAGGGTCGGGTTATCCGGCGATTTCACCGTTTTGCCCTCCACCTCGGTGGCAAATACCGCCAGGATCTTGCCGTCCAGATCGGCCTTGATCAGGTAGGGACCGAACTCATCGCCGATCCACAGCGCATTGTCGGCAAACTGGAAGCTTTCCGGGTCAAAATCGCTGCCGGTCAGATAACGCTTTGCGCTGCTCTCGTTAACGATATGAAACGGCACTTTTTTATCCGGATCGTGTAAAAACACCGTTTTCAAACGACTGACGCCGCCGGTTTTAAAATCAATCTGGTAATGGTTGAGATACAGCATGGCGTCCGGTGAATTGGCCTTGCTGCCGAAGCCGTTGTCGGTCAGTACCCAGTAGCTGCCATCCGCCATGTGCTTGATGCCCGAATGCCCTTGCAGCGGCTGGCCGGCGATCGGTAAGCCGATGCCCGTCAGGCGATCGGCGGACTTGCCCGCCACGCTGCCCAGCTCGCCAACGCGCTGGCCACTGGTGTATTTGCCGCTGTCGCGTAAATCCGACGGCGCATCCTCTGGCGTGGCAACGGTGGATTTCACCGGCAATACCGCGTGCCCCGCCAGCTCGGCGGTCACCGCCTGTTGTGCCAGCAGCGGCGTACTGAACGCCAGGCAGCCGGCCAACAGCGCCAGACGGGATTTTTTAAAATACATGTTCTACGCTCCCTGATGATGATGATGCCCAAAGGTAAAAAGCAACGTCACTATAGGGAGCCGCAGTGACAAAATTATGACTCGCCGAAGGCACGCCGGTAGCTGCGCGGGTCGAAGCGCCGGGTCAGCGCCATCAGCGCCAGCACCAGCAGCGCATGGATCTGCCAGTCGAGCACAAAACTGCCGCTGTAATCGCGCAGCAGGCCGGAGAGGTAGGGCGTCACGCCCGCCAGTAAAAAGCCGATGCCCTGCATAAAGGCCACCAGACGCCCGCCATCGCCGGGTGCGCGATATGATCGAGCGCCAGCACCAGACACAGCGGGAACGCGCCGCCCAGCCCCAGGCCGGCCAGCAACGCCCACAGCCACGGCAGCGTTTGCGGCTGATAAATCAGGCCGATCAACCCGACCAGTTGCATCGCCAACGCCAGCAACAACAGCGGTCGCCGGTCTGTCGATCTCGCCAACGCCGGCAGCAGCAATGCCCCTGCCACCTGTCCGGCGGTCATCAACGCCAGCAGTGCGCCGCTGGCCTGCGCTTGCCAGCCCAGCTGCATATAATACGGCGGTAGCCAGGCTATCAGGCTGGTATAGCCGCCATTAATCAAGCCGAAATACAGTCCCAGCAGCCAGGCGCGAGGATTACGCAACATGCGGGTTGCCTGCACCCACTTTGGCTGCGGCAAACGGCCAAGACCACGACTGACCACCAGCCAGACCATCGCTGCCAACAGCGCCGGCAGCGCCCACCAGGCCAGCGCGCGGTGCCAGTCCGCACCGCTGGAGGTCAGCCATGGAGTAATCGCCGCCCCCAGCCCACCGCCGCCCATCAGCGCCGCCGACCATAGGCCGGCCACCAGCGCCATCTGCTTGAGAAAGTGCTGCTTGATGATGCCCGGCATCATCGCCTGTATCACGCCAATGCCCAGCCCACCCAGCACCGCGCTCAGTAACAGCTGCGTGCTGCCCGGCGCCAGTTCGCGCCACAGCGCCCCCAGGCCAATTGCCAACAGGCTCAGCAGGATACCGGCTCGCTCACTGCAACAACGGCTGATGGCGCCGCCGGCCAACGCCATCAGGCCCATCATCAGCACCGGCAAGCTGGTCAGCAGCGCCGCGCCACCAAAGCTCAGCCCGGTGGCCTGGCGCAACATCGGCAGCAGCGGGCCGATAGACGTCAGCAGGGGGCGCATATTCAGGCCAATCAGCACTAATGCGTACAGTAGAGGATTAAACCAGCGCCGCGCGATCATGGCATAACCCCTTGGTTACCAAAACGATTTAACACGATAGATCCTGAGATTTGCTAATAGGGCGAGCCGCGTCACAGCAACCATCCGCACGCTGCCACAGAGGTTGCGCTACTGTAGAAAATACAATTAGTATTGGGAAATTAAATAATAAAATGGTCAGCAGTGGAAAAATGAATCGCTATCCGATGTTCAACCCGCAGTTACTGCTCAGCTTTGTGGCGGTCTACGACAGTTGCAGCTTTACCCGTGCTGCACAGCGGGTGTTTCTTTCGCAATCCACCGTCAGCCAACAGGTACGTCGGCTGGAGGAGATGCTCGGCAAACCGCTGTTTGAGCGTTCATCCCATCAGGTATTGCTGACCGAAGAAGGCGAGAAGCTACTCAGTTATGCCCGGCGCATCATTGCGCTGAACGAAGAGGCGCACGATGCGCTGACCGGCATCTGGCGCGACGGCGTGCTGCGGCTCGGCATGCCTGAGGATTTTGCCGTGCCGACCACCCAATTGCTGGCGCAGTTCAGCCGCCAGCATCCGCACCTACGGCTGGACGTCACCAGCGGTTTGAGCGCCGATCTGCACCATGCGTATGCGCGCGAGGAACTGGATCTGATTCTGGTCAAACAGCGCCGCAGCCAACCACCGCGTGCCGCACGACCGGAGCCGCTGCTGTGGCTGGACAGCCAGGCGTTTCCCGCCATTGAGCAAACGCCGGTACCGCTGGCGGTGTTTCCGCTGAACGGCCTGTACCGTGAGCAACTGTGTCAGGCATTGGACAATCTCGGCAAACGCTGGCGGATTAGCTACAGCAGCGCCAGCCTGGCGGCGCTCACCGCCGCCAGCGCCGCAGGGCTTGGCGTCACGCTGCTGCCTGCCGGTTGCCGGCTGCCAAGCCACCGCATCCTTGGCGCCGCCGAAGGCCTGCCACCGGTTAATGACTTCGAACTGGCGCTGTATTACCGTGACGGCGCGCCACCCACCACCGAAGCGCTGGCACAGCAGCTGGCAGCGTTTTGCCAGCTGGTTTGAGCCTCGGCTAGTGGTGATATTTTGCGGGCGGTTCAGCCAGTGTGAAGACGAACTCCCGCCCAAAGCGCTGGCATCTGGCAAAATCATCATGCGCCATCGGCGAGCCTCCTCGTTAACACCTGCATTCTTTCGCGGGCCGGTGTCAGTACCCCACCTCGCCGTATTTCTCGCGGTATTCCCTCGGCGTCATGTCGTAGCCTTTCTTGAATACCGAATAAAAGTATTGCAGCGACGGGTAGCCGCACATTTGCGATATTTCGTTGATCGACAACGACGTGGCGGTCAACAGGTTGCGCGCGCGGTCGAGTTTTTCTTCATGAATCACGTTGTGGATGGTCTGGCCGGTTTCATCCTTGAAGCGTTTTTCCAGATTGGAACGCGACATGCCGACCGCATCCAGCACCTGTTCCACCTTGATCCCCTTGCAGGCGTGGTGGCGGATGTAATGCATCGCCTGGATCACCGCCGGGTCGCGCAGTGAGCGGAAGTCGCTAGAGCGGCGCTCAATCACCTTGATCGGCGGCACCAGAATACGCTGCAACGGCATTTGCCGCTGGTTGAGCAACTGGTGCAGCAGTTTGGCGGCGCGATAGCCCATCTGGCGCGTTCCCTGCGCCACCGACGACAGCGCCACGCGCGACAGGTAGCGCGTCAGCTCCTCGTTATCGATACCGATCACGCACAGTTTTTCCGGCACCGCGATATCCAGATGTTCGCAGACCTGCAGTAAATGCCGCGCCCGCGCGTCGGTCACGGCGATGATGCGGTTTGCTGCGGCAGAGTCTGTACCCAATCCGCCAGCCGGTTCTGGGCGTATTGCCAGTTTTCCGGCGCGGTGGCCATCCCCTGGTAGATCACCCCCTGATACTGCTCTTGCGCCAC
Organism: Serratia odorifera; assembly: GCF_900635445.1. NCBI lineage: Bacteria > Pseudomonadati > Pseudomonadota > Gammaproteobacteria > Enterobacterales > Yersiniaceae > Serratia > Serratia odorifera. Next base: position 1,668,369 of record NZ_LR134117.1, on the reverse strand, counting down.
CAACTGGCGAAAGGCGTGCTCACGCTCCTGCGCCCAGCGTTTGCCGCCTTCTGCCGGCAAGCCATAAAACGCGAAACGGTTCAGGCCCTTTTCCTTCAGGTGCATAAACGCCGCTTCCACCAGCGCATGGTTGTCGGTAGCGATGTAATGCACCGGCGGGTAGTCTTCGTCGCGGTGATAGGAGCCGCCCACGCCGACGATCGGCACCTCGACGTTATGCAATAACTGTTCGATTTCCCGATCGTCGAAATCGGCGATCACCCCGTCGCCCAACCAGTCTTTGATATTATCGATGCGGCAGCGAAAATCCTCTTCGATGAAAATGTCCCAATCACACTGCGATGCCTGTAAATACTCTCCGACGCCCTCCACCACCTGCCGGTCGTAGACTTTATTGGCGTTGAACAGCAACGTAATACGGTAACGCTTTTCGAACATGTGCTTTCCCCGAAAAACAAGCTGCTCCCTGAATAGCACAGCCGTTCAGAGAGCAGTAAAAATGCGGCAAGATTTGTGAGGTAGCGCGCTTATGCCCGGCGTTTGGTCGCCGAGTCCATCCACACCGCCAGCAGCAGGATTGCGCCTTTCACGATGTATTGCCAAAACGTCGGCACATCCAGCATGCTCATGCCGTTATCCAGCGACGCCATGATAAACGCCCCCATCACCGCCCCGGCCACGCTGCCGATACCGCCCGCCAGACTGGTGCCGCCGATCACGCAGGCGGCGATGGCGTCCAGTTCGGCAATGTTGCCTGCCGAAGGTGAACCAGCACCCAAGCGTGAACTGAGGATCAGACCGGCTATCGCCACCATCAGACCGTTGATGGCAAACACCGCCAGTTTGGTACGCTCCACGTTCACACCCGACAGTCGCGCCGCGTCGATATTGCCGCCGATGGCGTAAATGCGCCGGCCAAATGCGGTGCGAGTCGCCATAAACATCCCCGTCAGCATCAACGCCGTCAGGATCAGTACCGGCGTAGGCACGCCGCGATAGTCATTCAGCAAATACACCGCACCAAGCACAATCACTGCGGTAATGCTTTGCCGGGTCACATCGCCTCCCGCCGCCGCGACCGGCAGACCCAACTGCACACGTTTGCTGCGCCGCCGCCACTGCCAGGCGACAAACAGCATCAGACCAAGCGCGCCAAAGCCGAAACCCAGGCCATCCGGCAAATAACTCTGGCCGATTTGCGACATCGCGCTACTGGTCGGCGCTACGGTGGTGCCGTTGGTGATGCCGATAAGAATGCCGCGAAACGCCAGCATGCCGGCCAGCGTGACGATGAACGACGGCACCTTGCGGTACGCCACCCACCAGCCGTTCCACGCGCCGAGCAGCAGACCGGCGAGCAGGGTAACCACGATAGTCAACGGCAGCGGCCAGCCGAGCCAGACGTCAAAGATCGCCGCGGCACCGCCCAGCAACCCCATCATGGAGCCAACCGACAGATCGATTTCCGCCGACACGATAACGAACACCATGCCGACCGCCAGGATGCCGGTAATCGCCGTCTGGCGCAGCAGGTTGGAGATATTGCGCGCGCTGAGATAGGCGCCCTCGGTGGTAAAGGTAAAGAACAGCATGATCGCCACGATCGCCGCCAGCATCACAAAGACTTGCAGATTAAGCGACTTGAGCGGCAGTAACGATTTTTTCTCGACCATTGGCGGCAGGCTCGCCTCAGACTGGGTATTTTTCGACATGCTTTTCACTCCTCAACGCGGCTTCCATTACCTGTTCCTGGGTCAAATTACGGTTTTCCAGCGAAGCCTTGATCTTGCCCTCGTGCATCACCAGCACCCGATCGCTCAACCCCAGTACTTCCGGCAGTTCGGAAGACACCACGATCACCGCAATGCCCTGCTGAACCAACTGATTGATTAATTTGTAGATTTCGTATTTCGCGCCGATATCGATGCCGCGCGTAGGCTCATCGAGAATCAGGATTTTCGGCTTTAACAGCAGGCACTTGGCGAGGATCGCCTTTTGCTGATTGCCGCCGCTCAGGCGACCAATCGCCAGTTCCGCCGAGGCGGTTTTTACCTTGAGCCGCGCCAGCGACTGCTGGATGGTGGCCTGTTCCTGCGCGTCGTCCAGCATCGACAGCGGGCCGCTAAACTGCCCCAGCGCCGCCAGCGTAATATTGGCGCCGACGCCCATCACCGGCACGATGCCATCCCGTTTGCGATCCTCCGGCACCATGGCGATGCCATGACGCATCGCCTGACGGCAGTTGCCGAGAGTCACCGCCTGGCCGTCAATGCGAATGCTGCCCTGCCAGCGGCCGGGATAGGCGCCGAACAGGCATTGCATGGTTTCGGTACGGCCAGAGCCGACCAGGCCGGCAACCCCCAGGATCTCGCCGCGCCTCAAGGTGAAAGACACCTCATCCACCCGGCGGATATGCCGGTTTACCGGGTGCCAGGCGGTCAGTTGATCAACCTGCAGCACCACCTCGCCAATGTCGTGCGGCGCCTGTGGATATAGTTCGGTCAGCTCGCGACCTACCATCATGGCGATAATGTCATCCTCGCTCATGGTCGCCGCCGAACGGGTGCCGATCGGCTTGCCGTCGCGGATCACGCAGATCAGATCCGAAATCGCCTTGACCTCGTTCAACTTGTGCGAAATGTAAATGCAGGCGATGCCGTGATCCCGCAGATCCTGAACGATCGCCAGCAGCGTCGCGGTTTCGCTCTCGGTCAGCGAGGCGGTCGGTTCGTCCAGCACCAGCAAACGCACCTGCTTGTTCAACGCCTTGGCGATCTCCACCAGCTGCTGCTGGCCCAGTCCCAGCTCACCGACGCGGGTATTGGGATCCACCGCCAGCTTGACCTGCGCCAGCATCGCTGGCAGCGCAGGTACATGGCATCGTAATCCATCAGGCCAAAACGCCCCCATTCACTGCCGAGAAACATGTTTTCCAGCACCGTCATCTGTTTGACCAGCGCCAGTTCCTGGTGAATGATGGCAATGCCCTTTTGTTCGGTATCGCGAATATTTTTCGCCGTGATCAGATCGCCGGAAAAATAAATTTCGCCCTGGTAACTGCCGTGCGGATATATTCCGCACAGCACTTTCATCAAGGTTGATTTCCCCGAACCATTTTCACCACATAATGATAATACCTGGCCAGCATCCAGCTGCAGGCTGACATTGTCGACCGCTTTAACTACGCCGAATTGCTTGGTGATATTTTTCATTTCCAATAGGCAGGGCATTATTACCTCCGCGCAATGACTCGATACGGTTTATTTATCGAGATCGCTCTTTTTATGGAAGCCATCGGCAACAATGGTGCTGTCGATATTGGTCTTATCGACGGAAATTGGCGTTAATAACCAGGCTGGAACGTCTTTGCTGCCATTATTTAATTTGGCGTTGGACTTGGGTTGTTCACCGTTGCCCAGTTGCACCGCGATGCCGGCCGCTTCGTCCGCCAGCTTGCTGATCGGTTTATACACCGTCATGGTCTGGGTGCCGGCGATAATGCGTTTCACCGCTGCCAGATCGGCATCCTGGCCGGATATCGCCACCTTGCCCGCCAGCCCCTGTGCAGACAGCGCCTGAATCGCACCGCCGGCGGTCGCATCGTTGGAGGCCACCACCGCATCAATATGGTTGTTGTTGGCGGTCAGGGCGTTTTCCATGATTTTCAAGGCGTTTTCCGGCAGCCAGGCGTCAACCCACTGGTCACCGACCAGCTTGATCTTGCCGCTGTCGATCAGCGGCTTCAGCACGTTCATCTGCCCTGACGGAACAGTTTGGCGTTGTTGTCCACCGGCGAACCCCCATCAGGAAATAGTTACCCTGTGGCACCCGCTGCACCAGGCTCTGAGCCTGCAATTCGCCCACTTTTTCGTTATCGAACGAGATATAAAAATCGATATCGGCGTTGTTGATCATGCGATCGTAGGCCAGCACTTTAATCCCTTCGCGCTTGGCCTCGCTGATGACGTTGCTCAGTACCTGGCCGTTGTAGGGGATGATCACCAGCACGTCGACGCCGCGGTTGATCATGTTTTCAACCTGCGCCATTTGGGTTTCTTCGTTGCCATTGGCGGACTGGACAAACACGTCCGCGCCCAGCGATTCGGCTTTTTTCACAAAGATGTCGCGGTCTTTCTGCCAGCGTTCCAGACGCAGGTCGTCGATCGCCATGCCGATTTTAATCTCTTTCGCGAATCCTGGTTGGCTGGCCAGCACCAGCATGGCGCAGGCAGAGAGGAATAAGTGCTTAAATTTCATCTTATATACCTTCTTTATTGAATTGTAGGGCAATAATTGAAAGGCGTTTTTATCGATTAACCTCCAGCGGATTGTTGTCGCTTATTTGTACTTCGGCAATTACTGATTTTTACCTGCTAATTACGTTTTTTGGTTTAATGTTGGTTTTATGATAGCGATCATGTTTTAACCCTGTAACATTCATCTACCGCAAATGAAAACGCCTGGCACATTCCCGCCAAGCCAAAATAATTGTCAATATGAGATCCGCCGCACATTTAATAATTCTCTGAATTTGAGTGTGAAATAACGTAATTGTGACCTGCGCCATGAACTCCGAAGATTAACGCATCCCGTACGCCGGGCCCCGTTACCAAGGAGTCGAGAATGCAACCCTATTTTGATCAACTTGAACAAGTTCGTTACGAAGGCACCGGCAGCAGCAATCCGCTGGCGTTTCGCCATTACAACCCCGATGAAATCATCCTCGGCAAGCGTATGGCCGACCACTTGCGCTTTGCCGCCTGTTACTGGCACACCTTCTGCTGGAACGGCGCCGACATGTTTGGCGTCGGCGCATTCGATCGTCCATGGCAACAGCCGGGTGACGCGCTGGCGCTGGCGAAGCGCAAGGCCGACGTCGCCTTCGAGTTCTTCCACAAGCTGAACGTGCCGTTCTACTGCTTCCATGACGTGGACGTGTCGCCGGAGGGCGCGTCGCTGAAAGAGTACATCAACAATTTTGCGCTGATGACCGACGTATTGGCGGAAAAACAGCACAGCAGCGGCGTGAAGCTGCTGTGGGGCACCGCCAACTGCTTTACCCACCCGCGCTACGGCGCCGGCGCCGCCACCAATCCGGATCCGGAAGTGTTCAGTTGGGCCGCCACGCAGGTGTTCACCGCGATGAACGCCACACAGCGTCTCGGCGGTGAAAACTACGTGCTGTGGGGCGGCCGCGAAGGTTATGAAACCCTGCTGAATACCGATCTGCGTCAGGAGCGTGAACAGATTCGGCCGCTTCATGCAGATGGTGGTCGAGCACAAACACAAAATCGGTTTCCAGGGCACGCTGCTGATCGAACCCAAACCGCAGGAGCCAACCAAGCATCAGTATGATTACGATGTGGCAACGGTGTACGGCTTCCTCAAACAGTTCGGCCTGGAAAAAGAAATCAAGGTCAATATCGGAAGCCAACCACGCTACCCTGGCCGGCCACTCGTTCCATCATGAAATCGCCAGCGCCATCGCGCTCGGTATCTTCGGCTCGGTCGACGCAACCGCGGCGATCCACAGCTGGGCTGGGATACCGATCAGTTCCCGAATAGCGTGGAAGAAAACGCCCTGGTGATGTTCGAAATTCTCAAAGCTGGCGGCTTCACGACCGGCGGGCTCAATTTCGACGCCAAGGTTCGCCGTCAGAGCACCGATAAATATGACCTGTTCTACGGCCATATCGGTGCCATGGACACCATGGCGCTGGCGTTGAAGGTGGCGGCAAAAATGGTCGAAGACGGCCAACTGCATCAGCAGGTCGGCAAACGCTATGCGGCTGGAACGGCGAGCTGGGCCAGCAGATCCTGCAAGGAAAACTGTCGCTGGAAGCCTTGGCGAAGTACGCCGAACAGCATAATCTGGCACCGGAACACCGCAGCGGGCATCAGGAGCTGTATGAAAATCTGGTAAACCGTTACCTGTTCGGTTAATTGGTGACACGCGGCGGCCAGGCGGCGCCGTTAAGCAAAAAGGATCCCTATGTACATTGGCATCGATCTCGGCACCTCCGGCGTGAAGGCCATTCTGCTCGATGAGCAGGGACAGCTGCTGGCCAGCCACAGCGAGGCGCTGACGGTTTCCGCCCGCAGCCGCTGTGGTCTGAGCAGGATCCGCAGGCCTGGTGGCACGCCACCGATCGCGCCATGCTGGCGCTCGGCAGCCAGCACGCGCTGCAACAGGTACGGGCTATCGGCCTGACCGGTCAGATGCACGGCGCACCCTGCTGGACAAGCAACAGCGGGTGCTGCGCCCGGCCATTTTATGGAATGACGGCCGCAGCGCCGAGCAGTGCCAGGCACTGGAGCGTGCGGTGCCGCACTCGCGCGCCATCACCGGCAACCTGATGATGCCCGGCTTCACCGCGCCAAAATTGCTGTGGGTGCAGCAGCACGAGCCGCAAATCTTTGAGCAAATTGATAAGGTGCTGCTGCCAAAGGATTACCTGCGTTGGCGCATGACCGGTGAGTTCGCCAGCGACATGTCCGATGCGGCCGGCACCCTGTGGCTGGACGTGGCGCGGCGCGACTGGAGCGACGACTTGCTGGCCGCCTGCGGCCTGAGCCGCGAGCAGATGCCGACGCTGGTCGAGGGCAACCAACTGACCGGGCAACTGCACGGCGAGCTGGCACAACGCTGGCAGTTGCCGCCGGTGCCGGTGGTGGCCGGCGGCGGCGACAATGCCGCTGGCGCCATCGGCGTAGGGCTGTATCAACCGGGACAGGCGATGCTGTCGCTCGGTACCTCTGGCGTCTATTTCGCCGTCAGTGATGGCTTCCTCAGTAACCCGGCCAGCGCGGTGCACAGCTTCTGCCACGCGCTGCCCGAGCGCTGGCACCTGATGTCGGTGATGCTCAGCGCCGCTTCATGTCTCGACTGGGTATGCCAACTGACCCGGGTTGACGATGTCGCCACGCTGCTGCGCAACGTCGAACAGGCGCCGCCGGCGGAAACGCCAGTCTGGTTCCTGCCGTACCTGTCCGGCGAGCGCACCCCGCATAACAATCCGAACGCCAAGGGCGTTTTCTGGGGGCTGACCCACCAGCATGGCCCAAATGATTTGGCACGCGCGGTACTGGAGGGCGTTGGTTTCGCGCTGGCTGATGGCATCGATGTGCTACACGCCAGCGGCCTGCAACCCAGCAGCATCACGCTGATTGGCGGCGGGGCGCGCAGTCCGTTCTGGCGGCAAATGCTGGCAGACATCAGCGGCCAGCGGCTGGAATACCGCACCGGCGGCGACGTCGGCCCGGCGCTGGGCGCGGCGCGGCTGGCGCAGATCGCCCTCAATCCGCAGCGTCCGCTGGCCGAACTGTTGCCCGCCCTACCGCTGGAGCAGCTCCACACGCCGGATGCCGAACGCCATCAGCACTATGCCGCACGGCGCGACACCTTCCGCCAACTGTACCGCTGCCTGTTGCCGTTGATGTAACCGAGTCAGGGTCGCATCCCGGCCCTGCCTCTGCCGATGCCCGGCTGGCGATGAGCACGGAAGCTATCATTGCCAAATCGAATAATCACCAGTGATAAATGTCACTGCCAACCGGCGCATTCCTTTCTTAGATTGGTGGCTGTATTTGCAGCACTTCACCTCTGGATTAAGGAATTGAACGTGGAAAACACCCAACAAAGCCGCAGAGCTTTCCTGGCGCAGACCGGGAAGATCACCACCGCCTGCGCGGTGATTGGCCTGACAGGCGGCGTCGCTCACGCTGCCGAGCCGACCGCCGCCCGCGGCGAGGCACCGTCCACCGCGGCGCCACTGACCGCGCGCCATTACCTGCTGAGCAATGTCCGGCTGGAAGACGGCTTTGAATACGACGGCGATACGGTGATTGGCACCCGCACCGCGCTGTACACGCTGGAAATCAACGACGGCAAGATTGCCGCGATTCACCCGGCCAATGCGCAACTCGACGCTACGCTGCCACGCTATCAGGCCAACGGCCTGTTACTGCTGCCGGCCATGCGCGATATGCATATCCATCTCGACAAAACCTTTTACGGTGGCCCATGGCAGGCACCGCGCCCACGTCAGGGCAAAACCATCATGGATATGATTGCGCTGGAGCAGAAACTGATCCCAACGTTATTGCCAACCTCGCAGCAACGGGCCGAAGGGCTGATCGCGCTGCTGCAATCAAAGGGCAGCAGCGTCGCGCGCAGCCACTGCAACATCGATCCGGTCAGTGGGCTGAAAAGCCTGGAACACCTGCAACGCGCGCTGGAAAAACACCGCGACGACTTCAGCTGTGAAATTGTCGCTTTCCCGCAGCACGGCCTGCTGCACTCCAAGGTTGACGGTCTGATGCGCGAAGCCATGCAGATGGGCGTGCAGTACGTTGGCGGTCTGGATCCGACCAACGTCGACGGCGCAATGGAAAAGTCGCTGGATGCCATGTTCCAGATCGCCCTCGACAGCGGCAAGGGCGTGGATATTCACCTGCACGAAACCAGCCCGGCCGGCGTGGCGGCGATCGATTACATGATTGCCAGCGTAGAAAAAAACCCGGCGCTGCGCGGCAAGGTCACCATCAGCCACGCCTTCGCGCTGACCACCCTCAGCCCGGGAAAACTGGCGGAAACCGCCACTCGCCTGGCCGCCCAGCAGATCACCATTGCCTCCACGGTGCCGATCGGCAGCCTGATGATGCCGCTGCCACAGCTGTCGGAAAAAGGGGTATTTGTGATGACCGGAACCGACAGCGTGATCGACCACTGGTCACCGTTTGGCAGCGGCGATATGTTGGAAAAGGCCAATCTGTATGCCCAGCTGTATCGCGGCTCGGATGAGTATCATTTGTCGCGTGCCATGGCGATCGCCACCGGTAACGTGCTGCCGCTGAACGATGCCGGCCAGCGCGTCTGGCCGCAGGTGGGTGATGACGCCGGTTTTGTGCTGGTCCACGCCAGCTGCTCCGCCGAAGCGGTCGCGCGCTTGCCGCCACGCAGCGCCACCTTCCATCAGGGGCGTCTGGTGTACGGCAGCCTCAACAAGGCGTAACCCACACCGGCGCTAGCGGGCGGCTATCGGCGCAGCTGCCGCTGCCCGCCCGCTATCATGACACCAGGCGGCGCTTGTCCAGCCTCTGCAAACCAATGGACAACAGCAGGCTCAGGCCGAGCGCGACGCCAAACACCCACAGAATATCCAGTAGCGGATAGCGGCTGATGACCCAGCCCTGATTACGCATAACGTTGACGATAATGGCGTGAAAACCGTATATCGCCAGCGAATGTCGGGAAAAACGCTTAACCAGCCCACCGGCTGCGACAGGTGGTTTTTGCACCACACCAGCATCGATAGCGCGGCGATAAACACCAGCGGACCGCTGTAGATGTAATAGGTGTCGGCGAAGTTACCGTTAATCTGCGTCTGGTGCCCGGTGCCAAACGCGATCAACGCCACGCAGGCAACGAACGCCGCCACCGCCAGGGCGCTGATGCCACGGTATTGCGTGTTCATTATGCCAATCGCCCGACCCGCCAGCGCGTACAGCAGGTAGTAAAAGGTGTCGCCATGGATATAGAGATTCACCGGCAGCAGGCGCACATTATCGGCAGTCAGCGTCGGGGTGTTCGGGTTGGCGACGACCGCCAGGATCGCCATCGCCGTCGCCAGATAACCGCCAGAAACCGCTTTGACGCCGATCAGCGGCGAAAGCAGGTAAATCACCACAATGGCATAAAAAAACCACAGGTGATAAAACACCGGCTTCAGCAGTAGGCTGCGCAGCGACGGCCAAAAGCCGATCTTGGTGAAAAAGGCGATGTAAATCAGCGCAATGATGCTATAGAACAGGATGCAGCAGCCGATGCGCACAAAATGCTTACGGTTGGCGCTGCGCTCGCCAAAAAACAGAAAGCCGGAGATCATGAAGAACAGCGGTACCGCGACGCGCGAGAGGGAATTCAACAGGTTGGCGCTGTCCCACACCGACGGTGCCACCGTCAGTGGGTTGGTCACGTAGTAGGTGGTGGCATGGATCATCACCACCATCATGCATGCCATGGCACGCAAGTTATCGATCCAGCCTATTTTATTGCTCATCCCCGCCCTTGTATGGTGTTTAACGTCAACAAATTAACCACGCAGGGTATAGAGTGCCAAAGCGGGCGACAAGTCAAAAACGCAATATCAGATTCGGCTTAACGGCGTTGATCAAACACAAACGCAACGTGCTGGTCATCCAGGTATCTGATCGTCACCTCGCTGCCTTGCTGCACTTTTGAGGAGTAAAAAGCCGGAATGGTGTCCTTGCCTTCCACCTCGCGGGTAACCCCCTGTTCCTGCCATGACAGCCGGTAGCGGATATTGACGGTGCCGTTATCGTTGGAACTGCGGTAATGCACCTCTTCTACCCGCGCCAGCAGGGTGCGCCCCTGCGTTTCTATCTTGTGATCGCGGTAAAAAAGATGCGCCAGATAGCCAAAAAAACCCGCAAAAATAATCACCGAAATCAAAATCGCAAACTTCATCAAAACGTTCCTCAACTGAACATGGTCAGGCCGTTAAACGACGACATTATCTGCCCGACGTGTGCCATTGCGTTAACGAACTCCACCCGCCCTTCGCTGGTCGACAGGTCAAAGGCCGTCTTGTCGAACTTGATATTGGTCAGCCCCAGCTTGCCACTGGCGGTTACGCTCATCGAATAGCCCTCGGTCACCACTTTTGCCGCCGTGAAATCAAACGAGAACATCGAGGCGGTTTCCTTATGATCCTTGTATTCAAACGCCGCCGGCGTCTTGATGCTGACTTTCTCCGCACTGTCGATGGTGATTTTCTTTGGTGAGGTAATGGTCACGCCACCGTCGACCGTCTGCGTCCAGCTGCCAAGAATGTGCGTATCGGCATTTTTGGTCACCGTCTGGTTCAGATTACCGCGCAGCTCGTCCGTGACGTCCTGGGTGACGACGTTATGGCGCTTGCCGGTGATTTCGTCATAGCGATCGCCGGTCAGGTATGAATCCATGCCTGCGCCGTATTTGCGCGTCACCTTTTGCGAAACGTGATGCTCTTCTTCACCCACCGTTTCCGCAAAGCGCTTGCCGGTCACCTTGACGTTTTCCCCGCCGCTGGTCACTTCGGCATTGCGCCCGTTGGTGATGGTGACCTTTTCGCCCTGTTTGAAGGTTTTGCTTTCCAACTTATCGACGGTGGTGGTGCGGGTGCCGTGATAGTCGAAAATGGCGTTGCCAACCACCTCATCCTTCTGCTGTTTCTGGATGGTGGTGGTGCGATTGCCGTCCACGGTGACCGTTTGATCGTTTTCCACCGAAATGTTCATGTCTTTTTCGGCGTGCAGCTGCACCAGCTCCGACCCCGCCTTGTCTTCGAAGAACAGGTGGCTGGAGTTGTCGATATGGCCATCTTTCGAGCGCGTCATAAAGCCCATCATGGTGGCGCCAGCGGGCAGCGCCCACGGTGGCATGCTTGCTTCGTTATACACCCGACCGGTGACGATCGGCCGATCCGGGTCGCCGTTGATAAAGTCAATCACCACCTCGTCGCCGACCCGCGGGATCTGCACGCCGCCGAAGCCCTGACCGGCCCAGGCACTGGATACCCGTACCCAGCACGAACTGGTGTCATCCCCTTTCGCCAGACGGTCCCAGTGGAACTTCACCTTGATGCGCCCGTATCTGTCGGTCCAGATGGATTCGCCCTGCGGCCCGACTACCCTGGCCGTCTGTGGGCCGTGGGTGCGCGGCCATGGCGTGCGCTGCGCGCAACGGAACGGCGTGGCCGCCGGGATCACCGCCAGGTCAATGCGGTGCAGCGCGTCCTCACCGCCGCTGGCATAGCTGTTTTCCTCCAGCTGATAGCGCGCACTCAGCACCAGATACTCGCCGCCGTCGCTGACAAACGGCGGATTGGTCAGGGTAAAGGTGCAGCCCGGCACAATGCCCAGTGCGGTCGCGGTGGCGTCGATACGCTGGTGCTCCGCCTGCCACTCCTCCTGGCGCACCCGAGCGTAGAATTCGCCGTGGCTGTGCTCGACGAAGTGACCAGGCCAGTCGTAGTAGTCAATCTGGCCCGGCGCCGGCGAGGCGGGATTCTGCCGCGCCTGAAACAGCCACGCATGCGGTTTGCGAAAATCGTAGTCGTCGATGCTGTAGATCCCCGGCGTCACCCGCTCGGAGATCGCCCACTGGCCGATGCCCTCCTCGCCGGTACTGCCGCCGGACGGCGTGGCGTGATAGGGAATGGTTTCATAACCGCTGAACGGCCGGTGCTGCTGGGGCGCGTCATACAGCACCAGCGTGTGTTTATCCGCCTGGTGGCGAAAGAAGAAATAAATGCCTTCCAGCTCCATCAGACGCGAGATGAAGTCATAGCTGCTTTCCTGATACTGCACGCAGTATTCCCAGTTGCGATAACTGCCGGACAGCTGGCTTTCCAACTGCACGCCGTACTCGTCGAGCAGCGTTTTGACGATCGCCGGCACGCTCTGGTTCTGAAAGATGCGTTGGTTGCGGTCCCGCTTCAGCGGCCACAGGTCCGATTCCATCGTCAGCGTGTAGACCGCGTAACGCTCGCCGTTGATATCCGCGCTGTGCACGTTCACCGAGGTGATCTTGCCGTTGAGGTAGCGCGGCGCGGCCAACAACCGCGGGCTGGGAATGGTCAAGGCAATCGGCTGGCCGAGCATCGCCCGGCGATCGAGTCGGGCATCGCGACTGAGCAGCGTCACGTCCAGTTCAAACGAGCGCGAAACGCCTTCCGTTCCGCTGAGCTTCCAGAATTTCAGTGCGCCGTCGCCTGCCGGCGTGGTCACGGTGATACGATCAAACATGGGCTTTTATCCCTATGACTGGATTGCAATGTTTTACTGCGGCGCTCAGGGCGCCAGCATCAGCACCTTGAACTGGCTGGGGACGGTACGCATCCCGACGGCATTGGTCGAATTCTGCAGGCTGACGCTGGTCAGACGCGTGGCCGGCGTGCCTTTCAGCAGCACGGTAAAGGAGCCGGTAAGATGGCGCGATGGCCCCATCACCGTTCCGGATGCCACGCCGGTGGCGACGCCCGGATTATCGCCGTTGGTCAGCGGCGTCACGGTGGCCATGTTATGCGCCGGCATGCCCATAAACAGGATGTTCAGCGCGTTGGGAATGGCGGTCGGCCCGAGCGCGATGTCCGGGTAGGGGATCGGCGTCGGGGTGGGGGGTCGGCGTCAGACAGACATCGGGAAACGCCAAATCCATTCCCATCAGTTGGCAGTTGGCAAACATCGCAGGCTCCTTATCCCATATGGATCTGTTCGGCATCCACTTTGGTGATGGCCGTCGAGGTGATCACGGTATTTTGCGCGTGCAGGCGGGCATAGCCGTCGGCCTGCATATCCAGTTGACCGGCGCGCACCTGCTCGGTCTGCCGCGTGGTGCGCAGCAGGTTATGGCTGACCTGGGTGATGGTCTGCCAGACCGATTCGGCATGTTTGCCTACCGTGCGCGACAGGCTGACCCAGGCGGAGAGTTTGTCGCCGCTGTACTGCATGTCGCTGATATGGCAATCGCCCTGGCTGGCGCTGACGCGCAGCGTCTCGCTGCTGAGGCTGATCTCGCCGGCGCTGCGGATATGCAAATCGCCCGGCACGCTCAGTTCCGCTGCCGTCGAATTGGCGCGTTCCAGCACCGCCAATAGCCACACCCGATCGTCTACCCCGGCGACCAGTACCCGATCGCCGACCTGCGGCGCAATCACGCAGCTGGCCGCGCGCTGACAGTGCCAGCCACGCCCTTCGCTTTCCACACTCAGACTACCGTTGGCAAAGCAGTGGGTCACTACCCCCGCGCTCTGTAGCGGCGGCGTCACCGCCTGCACCAGCCTATGGTTGATATTGTTCATCGACTCTCTCCTTAACGGCGGCTCTGATGCTGAATGCTCCAGGCCTCAGCGGCCAATAACTCTTCATCATAGTCGAGGATGCCCCGACGGTCGGTAAAACGGGCCCCTTCCTGCTGCGCCCGGTGAAAACGGCTGCGGGAAAAACGGGCGTTGCGGAAATCGGCACGCAGCAGCCGCGCGCCGGTAAAGTCGCTGTAGGTCAAATCACAGCCGGCGAAGCGGGCCTCCTCGGCGTTCGCCTGCTGCAATACGCTCTGAAACAGGCGGCTGCGGGCAAAATCGGCCTGCCGCAACAGCGCGCCAACCAGCAGCGCCTGATCGAACAGGCTGTCCTGACAGTGCGCACCGGTAAGATCCGCGCCCATAAACAGCGCCTGGCTGGCATTCACCTTGCACAACCGCGCCTTGCGCAGCGACGCCCCCTTGAAATTGCACTGCGTCAGTTGAGCGCCGCTGAAATCGACCTCATCCAGCCGGTTATCGGTAAATTGACAGCCGCTAAAGCGCTGCTGCGCATAGCTTTTACCGCGATGATCGCAGTTAAAGAACACCGTCTGTTCGAACTGGCCCTGACGCAGACAGGTGGTACGCAGATCGATGGCATAGAAGGTGGCCAGCAGGCCGTGGCATTGCTCCAGCTGCGCCTCATCCAGCTCGCATTCAAAAAAGGTCGTGCGCTCCAGCTGCGCCTGGCTGAAACGGCTGTGTTGCAGCGGGCACTGCATGAACTGCGTGGCGTCGCACCGGCTGCGGGAAAAATCACTGCCGCCGAGCGCGCACTGGTTAAAGATGCACTGCACCAGCAGGCTATCGCCGACCTGCAACCGCGACAGATCGCCGTCGTGAAACACCGTTTGCCGCAGGTTGGCGCCGCTCAGCGTCGCCCCCCGCAGCGAGCACTCGTTGAACACCGTCTCATGCAGATTCGCTGCCTGCAGGTTGGCACCGTTCAGCGATACCTGCTGAAAAACGCCGCCGGACAGATCGCACCCTTGCAGATCCAGGCCATCCAGGTTGCAGGCATCAATCATCTGGCCATTGCGAATTTTCTGCTGTAGCTCCGCCGCGCTCAGCGTCGTCATATCCGTTCCCCGTCATGCTTCGGCAGCGTTTTTACCCGCTGGGTATAGGCGTTATCCAACCGCGTGGTCATGCTAGTGGAAGATTGTGACAAATCGGCGCGGAACAGGTTGGCGCCGCTAAAATCGGCACCGCCCAGTTGGGTTTTCTGCAGCAGTGCGCCCATCAGATTGGCATTGGTGAAATTTGCCTGGCGGAAATCGGTACGGATAAACAGGCTGCCAACCAGATTGGCGCGGATAAATCGCGCCCGCTGGCAGTTTGCTTCACTGAGATCGCTGTTTTCCAACTTCGCCAGGCTAAAATCCGCCCCCGCCAGCGACGCCTGCCGCAGGTTGCTTTCGATCAGCGTCGCATTGCCGAAGTTCGCGCCACTCAGGTCGCTGTCCATCACTACCGCGCAGGTGAGCAGCGTCGCGCCGTTAAACTGCGCCTGCGGCAGCGCGCTGGCCACCCAGTTGCAGCTCTCCAGGCGCGCGTCATTGAACAGCGCGGCCTGCAAGTCGCAGTGCTGGAACACCGTTTTATGCAGTTTTGCCGCGCTGAAGTCGGGCTGTGGCAACGTCAGGCCGATAAACACGCAGCCCTCCAGCGTGGCACGCTGGAAACGGCAGTGGCTGAAGCCGACCTGACGCAGCATCAGCGTTTTAAAGATGGCATCGCTGAAGTCACACTGTTCAAACAGGGCGTTATCCAGTTGGGCCTCGCTCAGGTCGGCGCCGCTAAAATCGGTCTGCTGACATTGCGCCAGCGCCAGGCTGGCCTGTTGCAGGTTGCAGCCGCGCAGCGAGCTGTGGCGCAGATCGGCCCGTGCCAGCATGGCGTCGCTGAAGTCGGCGCCGTCCAGGCGACAACCGCTGAGATTGGCATTTTCCAGCAACGCCCGACGGAAGTTGGCACCACGAAAATCCATGCCGGAAAAATCGGCACCGGTGAAATCCAGCCCGCTGAAGTCCCCCCCCTGCGCCTGGGTCGTTTGCGCGCGCTGACGCATAATCTGCGCCATGTCGCCGGCCATGCGCAACGCCGGTGGCTGGTGTTGTACCGCCATCAGGTACATGCGGTGCAGCGACTCGCGGCTTTGCGTCAGTTTTTTTTCCGTCATGCTGTCCGCATGCTGATACAGCAGTTCCTGCATACGGTACATCGACTCCGGGCCACGCGGTCCGTCGTCCGGCCTCACGCCGCGCCGGGTTTCCATCTCGGCTTTACGCGCTGCGGCCTGCGCCTGCAGTTCGTCGGCCTGGCGTTCCAGCGCCTCGACAAACTCTGGCAGTTCATCCAGCGTGGGCATTGGCGGCGCCGGGCACTGCGCCAGTAACCCATCAATATCGCTATCGCTGCCGCTGTCTTCAAGCCTGGCACGATGCAGCTCGCGCAGCCGGCTGACCCGCCGCTGCATATTGTCCTGCATCGGGCTGTTGTGCTGCTGCACCTCGCTGTCAATCCACGGGCCAATCGTCTCTGCGGGCAGCAGATCCTGTTCCCGGAAGGCGAACAGCGCCCCCTTTTCCTTGTCCAGACGCTGAGTCAGCACTTTGCGATAGTGGTTGAGCGAACGGCTGGCACCGGTTTTTTCCAGTGCCGGCATCAGTTGCAGCACGTCTGCGGCGTCGTCTTGGTTAATCCGTTGACTGCCCTGCCAAATCAGCATCATCTGTTCAAGGTGCGGGAAGAACCACAGGGTGGTGGCACGCAGCGTCATTTCCTCAAACAGCGTCTCCTCACCGCGCTGGCGATGGATAAAGCAACGCGCCTGCCATGGCGGCAAGGTTCCACTCTGCAGCGGCTTGCTCGGGTGCATGTTCCAGATGCGCCATGCGGCCTCGGGCGGCAGCGCATCCTGTTCCGGCCACCACTGGTCCGGCTGGCGGCATTGAATACCCGCCAGTCGGCGTCGCGCGCCAGTCCGGGGAAGTCGTGTTGCAACCAGTGGGCGTCATAAGCCCTGCCCAGGCGTTTGCTACGGCGCGGCCAGTTGATGTCCAGCGGGCCAAAGCTCACCGGCTCCGGTTGTTGGCGCGGTGACGTCATGCGGGCCTGCGCTGACTCGATATTCGGCAGGCGGCGATAGGTCGCACCGTCGTGCTGCTCTTCGCTGGCCCCGATGCCATGCGGGTTTTCCTCATGGCCCGCGCCGCCAAACGCGCGACTCCAGTCGAGGCGCATCGCGTCAAACTTGCGTGGCGGCGTCGGTTGCGAGCCAGACCAGACGCGATCGCCATACACCGTCAGGCGCTTACTCAGCCTGTCGACGTCAATACGCACCGCGCAGGCGGTTTTGTCCGTCTGATGGTGGGTGTAAGCGTGGCCGGTGGCGAGGAATTCGGCGCGTGCCTTGGGCATCGCCAGATCGATGACGCCGCCGCTGGCCTGCAACTCCGCCGCCGCCAGTTGCCACAGCTCCACTTCGGGGCGTAGCTGTGGCGTCGGCCCCATATCCAGCAGCGCAATTACCGAGACGCCAAGATGGTTTTTACCCTGAAAACGGAAAGGCCGATGTAATACGCTCAGACGCAACGGCTTAATAATCTTCATGTCATGCGCCCTTGGACCGCGGGTTAATGAATGTGCTTAATAAGTGTGGTAGTGCATCTATTGAATCAACCGTACGCGACGGGCAGCGTCACTGTAGCCGCAAGCGTTGGCCAAGAACAACCGTGATTGTCACAGCATGGTTATAGTATTGTTAAAATAATACTTATAAAACAACGCCACCGTGCAATGTCGGTGACGAAAAAATCAGCATAATCCTAGAGCAGGGGGATTTCGGCGGCAGGGAAACAGAGCCAGCGCCCGTCTCGGATGGACTGCGCTGGCAGGGAGGTGGCCGCCAGAGGATGACGGCCGGCGGTTAGCCGCCAAACAGCCCGCTATCGCGCAGCAGGTGCTGATTGCCTTTGCGGCGGGTGAAGCCGCTGCGGTCGAAAAACTCCAATACCTGAATCGCCAGTTTGCGACCCACGCCGAGCCGATCGCGGAAATCTGCCGCGCTGGCACTGCCTTGGCTGGCGTGCAGCTCGCGGATCAAGGCGGCGAATTGTTCAATACGCTGGCTGCGGTAATAGCGATCGACCACCACCGCCGTCACATGGCCCAACTGCGCCGCTTTGCGCAGCGTGGCGCGCACCTGTTGTTGATCCTCGCCCAGTTCGTCAGCCAGATCCCGCACCCACCAGGGCTGTTCGGCAAACAGCGGTTCAATGCGCTGCCACAGCGCCTGTTGCGATGCGCTGAACGCCAGACCGTGCTCCGGCAAATGCAGCCAGCCGCGAGTATTGCGCAGCAAGCCGTCCGCCAACAGCCGTTCAATCATCAAAAACACCAGCGGTTCCGGCAGCGTTGGCAACGCCATGCGCCGCAAGCGGGCCCGCCCCAGCCCCAACTGGTCGCCATGCTGCTGATGATAATCGGCCAATACCTGCAACAGCTGCTGCTGCGCCCGTTGGACATTGTCCGTCGCCAGCGCCATACCATCGACGCTCAGCAGCGGTTGCTGCGCCAGCAGTTGCGCCAGCCCGTCGTCCGTCAGCTGCCGCGCCCAGGCAAAGGCCGCCAGATCCAGCGGCCCCTGCGGCAATTGCAGCGCCAGGCGCTGTGCGTCGTCCTGCGCCTGTGCCAGCTGCGCCAGCCACGCCAGGTACTCCGGCCGCCGCTTGCCGCGCGCCGGTGCCGCCAGCGTTAACGCGCGCGCCGCGCCAAGGGTTTCACGGGCAGCGATATCGCGTAGCACCAGCCGGTCGTCCTCCGCCAGCCACAGCGGTCGATCCAGGATCAGTTCGGCCAGAGGAGCCTGTAACAACGCTACGCGGCCGGTGGTGTGACTGGCGGCATGGTGCACATGCACCGGTTGCCAATGCTGTAGCGGCCGATCCTGCTCCAGTATCACCAGCAGCCGCTGCGCCGCCTGTAGCGGGCGTTGTGCCACCAGCCAGTCGCCGCGTGCCACCGCGTCTCTGCTGACGTCACCGCTGATGTTCAGCGCGATGCGCTGCCCGGCCTGAGCCCGATCTGCCGCCTGGTTCTGCGCATGCAAACCGCGCACCCGCACCGCAACCGCTGCGCCAGTCAGCCACAGCGTATCGCCAACCGCCACCGTGCCGCCCAGCGCGGTGCCGGTGACCACCAGACCCGCGCCCTTGACGCTGAACGCGCGATCCACCGCCAGCCGGAAACGGCGCGTTAACGCATGCTGCGCCGGCGTCAGGGTCAGTAAATGCTGACGCAGCGCCTCGATGCCGCTACCCTGCGTGGCAGCGGTGACAAACAGCGGCGCCTGCGTCCAGCCTTGCTGCGCCAGTTCGGCACTGACCTGTTGCGCCACCTCCTCCACTCGCGCCGGGTCGACCCGATCCGCCTTGGTCAACGCCACGGTCAACCGGGGCCGACCGCTGAGACGCAGGATCGCCAAATGCTCGCGCGTTTGCGCCATGATGCCATCGTCGCAGGCCACCACCAGCAGCGCATGATCGATACCGCCAACGCCCGCCAGCATATTGCCGAGGAATTTTTCATGCCCTGGCACGTCGATAAATCCCAGTACCCGCCCATCGGGCTGTGGCCAGTAGGCATAACCCAGATCGATGGTCATACCACGCCGTTTTTCTTCCGGCAGCCGATCGGCGTTGATGCCGGTAATCGCCTGCAATAACGTGGTTTTGCCATGATCGACATGGCCGGCGGTGGCGATAATCATCGGTTTAGCGCCTCAACCAGCGCCTGTTCCTGCGTCAGACAGCGCAAATCGAGCCACAGCTTGCCGTCATTGATACGGCCAATAATTGGCTGCGGCAGCCCGCGCCAACGCTCAGCCAGCCGTTCTAACGTGGCGCCGCGGCCATCCAGCGGCGCGAAAGTCAGGGCATAGCTTGGCAGGCGATCGACCGGCAACGAGCCACTGCCGATTTGTGACCAGCATGGCTCGGCACGCAGCAGGAACTGTTCGCTGAAACGCGGCGTCAGTACCCTCAGCAGGCGTTCGGCGGCCTGTTGCATCTGCTGTTGCGGTCGGGTCAGCAAACGCAGCGTCGGCAGCTGTTGCGCCAGCAGTTCGGGTTGCAGATAGAGGCGCAGCGTGGCTTCCAGCGCCGCCAGCGTCATTTTGCCGACGCGCAGCGCGCGCTTTAGCGGATGTTGTTGCAGTTGGGCGATCATGGCTTTTTTGCCGACGATGATCCCGGCCTGTGGGCCGCCAAGCAGCTTGTCGCCGGAAAAGGTCACCAGATCGACGCCAGCGGCCAACAGACGCTGCGGCATCGGTTCCGCCGGCAGGCCGTACTGCGTCATGTCGATCAGCGAACCGCTGCCCAGATCGGTGGCGGTGGCAATGCCGTGCTGCTGCCCCAATGCTGCCAGTTCGGCTTCGTCCACCGCAGCGGTAAAGCCCTGAATGCAGTAGTTGCTGGTGTGTACTTTCATCAGCAGACCGGTGCGTTCGTTGATGGCATTGCGGTAGTCCTTCAGATGGGTACGGTTAGTGGTACCGACCTCCACCAGTTCGCAACCGGCCTGGCGCATCACGTCCGGAATGCGGAACGCCCCGCCGATCTCCACCAGTTCGCCGCGCGACACCACCACCTGCCTGCCGGGCGTGACCGCCGCCAGCATCAGCAGTACCGCCGCCGCGTTATTGTTGACGATGCAGGCATCTTCCGCGCCGGTCAGTCGGCACAGCAGATCCGCCACCGCGCGATCGCGATGACCGCGCCCGGCGCCGTCCAGATCGTATTCCAGCGTGACCGCCGCCCCCATCACCCGCTCGATGGCCTCGATGGCCGGTTGCGCCAGCTGCGCGCGCCCCAGATTGGTGTGCAGTACGGTGCCGCTGAGGTTGAATACCGTTTTCATCGCCGGTTGCCGCTGCTGAAGCAGGCGCGCCTGCAAGGCCTGTGGCCAGTCGTTACACCATGCCGGCAGCTGCGCGTGCCGTTGAATCTCCACCCGGGCCTGCGCCTGCAGCTGGCGTAGCAGATCGCCGATCAGCGTCTGGCCATGGGCGGCGACCAACGGTTCAATCGCCGGTTCGCGCAATAGGCGATCGATGGCGGGTAATTGGCTGTAAAGTGAATGGGCTGCTGTGCTCATGATTGCTCTATTTTTTATCTATATCAGCAGGATGGGCGCAACAATCACGCCCCCTGTGCCATGGGGAGTCAGGGTGGCAGCGTCCGCGCGAAGCTCTCACGGGCAAACAGCCGTTCGGCGAGCTTGATCAGCGTCGGGCGCCCTACGCACCAGTTTGGCAGGATACGGCGGAAGTTCAGGTAGCCCAGCGCACAACCGGTAGCAATATCGGCCAGCGTCAGCCGTTCGCCATTCAGCAGCGTTTTTTGCTGCGCCAGCGCCTCGAGCGCGTCCAGGCCCTGCTGGAGTTTTTCGCGCTGTCGCAACATCCAGCTTTCATCCTGTTTTTCCGGCGCGCGTCGGCTTTCACGAAACAGCGTTGCTGCCGCCTCCGTCACACCGTCCGCCAAGGCTTCAATCTGGCGAATACGCAGCGCGCCAGCGCGATCGGCCGGCAAAAAAGCCGGGGCGTCGGGCAACAGTTCCAGATATTCGGCAATCACCCGCGAGTCGTAGAACGCCTCGCCGTCATCAGTCACCAGCACCGGCACCTTGCCGAGCGGATTAAACTCCGCCACCCGGTTGCCGGCCTCGTACGGTGGGTCGTTGACGAATTCGAACACCATGCCCTTTTCCAGCAGCATGACGGAGATTTTGCGTACAAAAGGGCTGGTGTAACTGCCAATAAGCTTCATCAGTCTTCCCCCCTCGGTTGGCAAACCACTGGGTTGTTATTTCACCGCCAGCGTGTCGATAATCCGCTGCACCAGCGCCTGATGCACCTCCGGCGTTTTAGCCGGGGATAGCATTTGCAAGGTAACCACGCGTTTATTGAACACCGTCAGCATGATGGTGGAAACCACTTTTTGCCCGTTAACGCTCTGTTCGGTATCCAGACGGTGAAACTTCTGTTTGCCGATCACCAGGTTTTCTTCTTTGGTTCGCTTGATGTTCTGATAGCGATCGGACAGCTCGGTCATCATGCTCTGCATCAGCTCGTTGAGCATTTTATCGCTGTTATTCAGCTTCATACCGTCCGGTGGGATCACTTCGGACGATACCGTACGCTGGCGCGATTTGCTGTCCAGGAACAGCTGAATATGGGATTTGCTGTCGTTGATAATGCCGCTGTATTTGGTTTGATCGCTAAAGCCCGGCGGCAGTTCAAAGGTGATGTTGCCTTTTTGCATCGACACGCTCAGGCCCTTTGGCAGCGCGGGTTTCGGCTGTTCTGGCTTGGCTGCTGGCGGCGCCGTTTGCGCAGCGGTGGGTTTGGGGTCGGGTTTTGGCACCGTCGGCTGTTTGGTGTCAGGGTTGTCACACCCCCCCAGGCCGGCAACCAGTGCGGCCACCGTGGCAAATTTCGCTATCGTCTTCAGCATCGTCCCTTTCCTTTCGCGTTGCGCGTCATTGCGTAAACGTAGCAAGTCACTTCGCCGAATGCCAGACACGCACGCTGAAATTGGCCTGCTGGTCGGTTGAAGGCGCGGCACACCACGCCTTCAACCCCCTATTCGCCCGGGAACAGGAACGGGTTGATGCTGCTGCGCGCAAAACCTTCGTCTTCCATTTTTGCGTCCAGGATCAACGTGGCCAGATCGTCGGCTACCGCTTCCACCTTCGGATCCTTTTCCTGATACAGCAGCTTCAGATAGGTGCCGCAGTCGCCACAGCTTTCCGCCTTCACCGCCGCCTGCTCGCTGTCCAGCGACCAGTAATTGAGATCGCGGCTCTGCTCGCAGTTGCTGCACTTCACGCGCACCACATGCCATTCGCTTTCGCACAGGTTGCAGTGCAGATAGCGCAGGCCGTTGACGGTACCGATGTGCACCATGCTGGATACCGGAATGCTGCCGCACACCGGGCAAAACTGCCGGTGTTCGCCATATTCGGCGCGCGCCTTGCCGGGGATCAGGCTGGCCATTTGCGCCCAGTACAGCGACAGCGCGGCCCAGATAAACGGCGCGTTCTCACTGCCGACCTGTGCAAACTCACGGTTGAGCAACGCGCCGGCCATCAGCTCCAGTTCGTGGGACGAGGCTTTTTCCAGCTTGTCCAACACCACCGCGACGTGATCGGGCGCCTGCGGGCGCAGTTCGGCCATCAGCGCCGTCAGCAGTTTCTGCCAGTGTTCACTGCGTGGATAAACGCCGACGTCGAGCGGCGGTTTACCACTGGCGGCACTTTGGCTCAGGGCATCGGACAGATCCAGCGTCAGCGGGTTGTCATACAGCGCATGCTGCTGTGCCTCGGCAATGGTTGCAGCAAAGTTGAGGTAATCGCCCAGCGGGTGATCGACCGCCAACTGGCGCAGGCGCTCAGCGCGACGGCTGTACAGGCTCTTCAGATTGGCGAAAAGCAACGGCGGAATTGCTTCCGCCGCCGTCGTCTTCTCACGCTGTGCCCCTAACTGCTCTTTAGGAACGATGCGGATACTCATCAGGGTTTATCTTCCTGTTGTTTTTCGCGGACCTCTCGGTACCAGCGTGGATGATGTTTCTTGGCCCAGGCGGCCGGCACCCAGCCTTCAACCATCGCGGTAATGGTGCCTTTTACCCACAATGCGGCATAAATGTGCACCATAATCACGATGATCAGCCCCACCGCCGCCAGCGAATGCACCAGCAGCGCAATGCGGATCAGCGGGATGGGGAACGCCGGGGCGAAGTACGGCCGCCAGATAACGATACCGCTGGCCAGTAACAGCACCAGACTGACGATCGCCGCCCAGAATACGCATTTCTGACCGAAATTATAACGTCCGGTGTCACCCACTTCCTCATTCAGGGCGATTTTGTGGATGTTTTTGGCCCAGACGATGTCTTCCCGGTTGATCAGATTATGCTTCCAGTAGCGCAGGAACATCAGCAGAAACGCCGCGAACATCACCACGCCGGCAAACGGGTGCAGGATGCGCGCCAGCTGCGGCGTACCGAAGATGTTCATCAGCCAGTTGAAGGACGGGAAAAAGAACCCCAGCCCGCTGATGGCAGCCAGAATAAAGCAGAACGCCACGATCCAGTGGTTAATCCGCTCCGGCGCACTGTAACGCTGAATTGGCTTTTCCTTCCTCATTTGCGCGTCTCCTCATCATGCAGCTCGTCGTTGTCTTCCTCTTCGACGCGGTTTGGCCCCACGCCGACGTAGTGGAAGATACTGGCTGCGAAGGTGGCCGCGAAACCGATGGCCGCCAGCGGCTTCCATACCCCTTTCCAGAACGTCACCGCCGGGCTGATGGTCGGATTGTCCGGCAAACCGTGGTACAGCTGCGGTTTGTCGGCGTGATGCAGCACGTACATCACGTGGGTGCCGCCCACGCCCGCCGGATCGTACAGACCGGCGTTTTGGTAACCACGAGTTTGCAGTTCGCTCACGCGCCCTGCGGCGACTTCCTTCATCGCGTCCTTGGTGCCGAAGTGAATCGCCCCGGTCGGGCAGGTCTTCACGCAGGCCGGTTCCTGGCCGACATCAACGCGGTCGACGCACAGGGTGCACTTGTACACCCGATTGTCTTGCTCGTTCATGCGCGGTACATCGAACGGACAGCCGGCGATGCAGTAACCGCAGCCGATGCAGTGCTCCGACTGGAAGTCGACGATGCCGTTGGCGTACTGGATGATCGCCCCTTCCGACGGACAGGCCTTCAGGCAGCCCGGATCGGCGCAGTGCATGCAGCCGTCCTTGCGGATCAGCCACTCCAGCTTGCCATTCTCCTCCACTTCGGAGAAACGCATCACCGTCCACGACTTGGCGGTCAGATCGGCGGGGTTGTCGTACACCCCGACGTTGTGGCCGATTTCATCGCGGATGTCGTTCCATTCGGAACAGGCCACCTGACAGGCCTTGCAGCCGATACAGGTGGTGACGTCGATCAGCTTCGCCACTTCTTCCTGGTGGTCGCGCGCGCGCGGTGCCGGTGTGAAGCCGTTGGTAGCGGATTTACGAATAATGTCTTGAGATTGCATGGCCATAACTCGTCTCCGTTACACCTTTTCCACATTGACCAGGAACGCCTTGAACTCCGGCGTTTGCGTGTTGGCGTCGCCGACGAACGGCGTCAGGGTATTGGCGATAAAGCCTTTTTTCGTCAGACCTTCGTAACCCCAGTGGATCGGGATACCGATGGTGTCCACCTCCTGACCGTTGACCTGCAGCGTACGAATGCGCTTGGTCACCACCGCCTTGGCCTTGATAAAGCCACGGTTGGAACTGACTTTTACCGTGTCGCCGTGCTTGATGCCTTTTTTCTCCGCCAGTTTCTCACCGATTTCAACAAACTGTTCCGGCTGCGCGATGGCGTTGAGCTGCGCGTGCTTGGTCCAGTAGTGGAAATGCTCGGTCAGACGATAGGTGGTGCCGACGTACGGGAACTTGTCGAAGGTGCCCATCGCCGCCAGATCGTCCTTGAACACGCGCGCCGCCGGGTTGGACACCACGTTCGGGTGCAACGGGTTGGTGCCGAGCGGCGTTTCAAACGGCTCGTAGTGTTCAGGGAACGGCCCTTCCGCCATCTTGTCGGTGGCAAACAGGCGCCCCATGCCTTCCGGCTGCATGATGAACGGCCCGACGTCGCTGTCCGGCGCGGCGGTGCTGTAGTCTGGAATATCCGCGCCGGTCCACTTGGCGCCGTCCCATTCCAGCAGCTGGCGCTTGGCGTCCCATGGCTTGCCGGACGGATCCGCCGACGCACGGTTATACAGGATGCGGCGGTTGAGCGGCCATGCCCAGGCCCAGCCCAGCGTGTTGCCCAGGCCGGATGGATCGGCGTTGTCGCGACGTGCCATCTGGTTACCGGCCGGCGTCCAGCTGCCGGCGAAGATCCAGCAGCCGCTGGCGGTGGTGCCGTCGTCGCGCAATTGCGCAAACGAACTGAGCTGTTCGCCTTTTTTCACCAGCACTTTGCCGTCGGCGTCCAGCAGATCGGCCAGCGCCTTGCCGTTGCTTTCCATCGCCACCTCTTCCGAGGCCGGGTTGTCCGGGGTCAGATAATCCCAGCTCATGTTCAGCACCGGTTCCGGCACCGCGCCGCCGTCGCGCGCATACATCTCGCGCAGACGGGTGAAGATGCCCGCCAGGATTTCCCCGTCGTTCATCGCTTCGCCCGGGGCATCGGCGCCTTTCCAGTGCCATTGCAGCCAGCGGCCGGAGTTGACGATCGAGCCGTTTTCCTCCGCAAAACAGGTAGACGGCAGGCGGAACACTTCGGTCTGAATCTTCGCCGGATCGACGTCGTTGAATTCGCCGTGGTTCTGCCAGAAGTTGGAGGTTTCGGTATTCAACGGATCGATGGTCACCAGGAACTTCAGCTTGGAGAGCGAGGCGATCACCTTGTTTTTGTTCGGGAACGACGCCACCGGGTTAAAGCCCTGGCAGAAGTAGCCGTTTACCTGGCCCTGCGACATCATTTCGAAGTATTGCAGTACGTCGTAGCCCTTGTCCCACTTCGGCAACCAGTCAAAGCCCCAGGCGTTGTCCTTCTGCGCCTTGTCGCCGTAGAAGCTCTTCATCAGGCTGACAAAGAATTTCGGGTAGTTGCTCCAGTAGTTCACCTGCCCAGGCAGCAGCGCCTTCGGCGTGTTGGCGGCCAGGTAGCTGTCCAGATCGGTCTGTTTGTCGGACGGCAGCGACATGTAGCCGGTCAGGCTCTGCGACAGCAGACCGAGATCGGTCAGTCCCTGAATGTTGGAGTGGCCGCGCAGGGCATTGACCCCGCCGCCCGCCATACCCATGTTGCCGAGCAACAGCTGGATCATCGCCATGGTACGGATGTTCTGTGCGCCGACCGAGTGCTGTGTCCAGCCAAGGGCGTACAGGAACGAGGCGGTTTTGTCATTCACGCTGGTTTCGGCGATGTATTCGCACACCTGGAGGAAATCCGCCTTCGGCGTGCCACAGATGTTTTCCACCACCTCTGGCGTATAGCGGCTGACGTGCTGTTTCAGCAGATTCCACACGCAGCGCGGATCCTGCAGCGTGACGTCACGCTTGGCATAGCCGTTTTCGTCGAGCTGATAGTTCCAGCTGGTTTTGTCGTACCGGCGGTTTTCCGCGTCGTAACCGCTGAACAGGCCGTCTTCAAAGCTGAAGTCGTCACGCACCAGCAGGCTGGCGTTGGTGTAGGCCTCAACGTATTGGCGGTTGATTTTTTCGTTGGTCATCAGGTACAGCAGTACGCCCGACAGGAAGGCAATGTCGGTGCCGGAACGGATTGGCGTATAGAAATCCGCCACTGATGCCGTACGGGTAAAGCGCGGATCGATGACGATCAGCTTGGCTTTATTATGAATTTTGGCTTCCATCGCCCAGCGGAAACCCACCGGATGCGCTTCGGCCGCGTTACCGCCCATGACGATAACCAGATTCGCGTTCTTGATATCAACCCAGTGGTTGGTCATCGCACCGCGACCAAATGTTGGAGCAAGACTTGCTACCGTTGGTCCGTGTCAGACACGCGCCTGGTTGTCTACGGCAAGCATGCCGAGAGCGCGACTAAATTTTTGCGTTAAATAACCGGTTTCGTTGCTCGATGCCGATGCGCACAGCATACCGGTGCTCAACCAGCGGTTGACGGTCACGCCCTGCTCGTTTTTGGCGATGAAGTTGGCGTCACGGTCTTCCTTCATCAGTTTGGCGATGCGGGTGAACGCGTCATCCCAACTGATGCGCTGCCATTTGTCGGAACCTGGCGCACGGTATTCGGGGTATTCAAGTCGGCTTTCGCTGTGGATGAAATCCACCAGACCTGCGCCTTTCGGGCAAAGCGCGCCGCGGTTGACCGGATGATCCGGATCCCCTTCGATATGGAAAATGCTTTGTTTGGCGTTTTTGGCGCCATCGCCAAGGCTGTACATCAACAGCCCGCAGCCGACGGAACAATACGTACAGGTATTACGGGTTTCACGGGCGCGCAACAGTTTGTACTGCCGCGTTTCCGCCAGCGCCAGTTCCGGGGTAAACCCCAAAGCGGCTACCGTCGTTCCTGCCATACCGCCAGCGCAGATCTTAAAGAACTGCCTTCTGCTGACCTGCATGGGGATCTCCTTTCTCTATCGCGATTGTCACATTGTTTCGAATGCGCTTTCCCCGCCGAAGCGTGAAGCGCTAAAATAACCGTTGTTATATTTATAACGATACAACCGCCACATATTACCATACGGTAACTGTGGTTGTTACAAACAGGTGCCAGTAAAGTGAACAATATAGACCCAGAGCAGCAAACAAATGCGATCGCGCTCACAGGTGTGAGCCGCACTGCGGTATTTCAACGCGGTCAGTTGGCTACTGCCCAACAGGACTGGCTGGCAGAAGAAGTGCCGGTGGCTCTGGTCTATAACGGTATTTCGCACGTAGTGATGATGTGTTCTCCCAAGGATCTCGAGGCGTTCGCCCTGGGATTCTCGCTGTCGGAAGGCATCATCGCGTCACCGCGCGACATTTACAGTATAGAGATTAATCAGGTGTGTAACGGACTGGAAGTGGATATCGCGCTTTCCAGTCGCCGTTTCGCCGAGCTCAAGCAGCGCCGTCGTGCGTTGGCCGGCCGCACCGGCTGCGGCGTGTGCGGTATCGAACAGTTGGCGGACATCTATCGCCCCATCCCGCCGCTGCCGTTCAGTCAGCGCTTCTCGCTGGCCAATCTTGACCGCGCGCTGGCACAGTTACGCCAGGTGCAACAGGTCGGTCAACTGACCGGCTGTACCCACGCCGCCAGTTGGATCACGCCGCAGGGCGAGATGCTGGGCGGCTGTGAAGACATTGGCCGCCACGTGGCGCTCGACAAACTGCTCGGCGTGCGTGCCGGGCAGGGCTGGCAGCACGGCGCGCTACTGGCCTCCAGCCGCGCCAGTTACGAAATGGTACAAAAAACCGCCATGTGCGGCGTGGAAATCTTATTCGTTGTTTCTGCTGCCACTTCTTTGGCGGTAGAGATCGCCGAACGCAGCAATCTAACGCTGGTCGGATTCAGCCGCACCGGCCGCGCCACGGTGTTTAGCCATCCGCAGCGTATCGTTGATTAAAACAAAACCACACAAATCATCAGGCATTGATAATCATTTTCAATATCATTTAATTAACTATAATGATCCGACTGCTTACGCGGTGCTTACAACCTTGCGCCGCCCAACAACACTGGAGACGATGATCATGAGTTATTCACTGCCATCACTGCCGTACGCTTACGACGCACTGGAACCGCACTTTGACAAGCAGACGATGGAAATCCATCACACCAAACACCATCAGACCTACGTCAACAACGCCAACACCGTGCTGGAAGCATACCCTGAGCTGGCTTCGCTGAGCGTTGAAGAGCTGATCCAGGATCTGGACAAAGTGCCAGCCGACAAGCGCACTTTCATGCGTAACAACGCAGGCGGCCACGCTAACCATAGCCTGTTCTGGAAAGGCCTGAAAACCGGCACCACCCTGTCTGGCGATCTGAAGGCGGCCATCGAGCGCGACTTCGGCAGCGTTGAGAAATTCCAGGAAGAGTTCGAAAAAGCCGCTGCAACCCGTTTCGGTTCCGGTTGGGCCTGGCTGGTGCTGAAAGGCGACAAACTGGCGGTTGTTTCCACCGCTAACCAGGACAGCCCGCTGATGGGCGAAGCGGTTGCCGGCGCATCCGGTTTCCCTATCGTCGGTCTGGACGTGTGGGAACACGCTTACTACCTGAAGTATCAGAACAAACGTCCTGATTACATCAAGGCATTCTGGAACGTGGTTAACTGGGACGAAGCAGCAGCACGCTTCGCGGCGAAGAAGTAATTCGCGCCACGCCCTGTCGATGCCCGCTTAACGCGGGCATTTTTTTGCCTGGCGTTCGCCAGAATACCCCCCGCATGCTGCCCAGCTCAGGGCGATTAAATTTGCGCGGCGAGCGTAAAAGGCGCGCATAAAAACCGCCAGTCAGGCTATGCTGTTTTCCTGACAACTTTACCCCACCGCCAGCGCATTTCAGCCCCAGCGCCGGACGCCGGGTAAGCGAAACGGAGGCGCTATGCATCACCCTGAAGTTTATATCGGCCAGATCCAACCCTATGACGGCGGACGCCCCAGCGCGATCGCCAAACGCCAGGTGGACGGCGCCGTCAAGCTGACGCCGCTCGGCCTGGAAGGCGATCAACAGGCAGAAAAAAGCTTTCACGGCGGCCCGGATCGCGCGCTGTGCCACTACCCGCGCGAACATTACGCCCACTGGCGCGAACAGTTCCCGGCGCAGGCCGATCTGTTCAGCGCGCCGGCGTTCGGCGAAAACCTGTCCACCGCAGGCCTGACCGAACACCAGGTGTTTATGGGCGATATCTTCCGCTGGGGCGAGGCATTGATTCAGGTGACCCAGCCGCGCTCGCCGTGCTTCAAACTCAACTATCATTTCGCTATTGACGATCTGTCGGTGCTGATGCAGCACAGTGGCCGCTGCGGCTGGCTATACCGGGTTATTTCCCCCGGGCTGGTCAGCAGCGATCGTCCGCTGGAGCTGATGACGCGCAACAGCGAGGTGTCGGTGGCCGAGGCCATTGGCATCGCCTGGCACATGCCGTTTGACGAAGAACAGTATCGCCGTTTACTGTCGGTCGCCGGGCTGTCCGCCAGCTGGAGCAAAACCCTGCTGCTGCGTATCAGCGAAGGCAAGATCGAAGACTTTGACCGCCGCCTGCTGGGCCGCTGAATCATCATGGCAGGAGAAGATATGACACAATCCATTCACCACGCCGCAGCCACCGGTTACCAGAGTAACGCTGACCACTACGTCAAGGGGCGGCCGGGCTACCCGGCGGAGATCGCCGACTGGCTGCGTAACGACATCGGCCTGCAGGCCGGTAAAACGGTAATCGATCTGGGTGCCGGTACCGGTAAATTCACGCCACGCCTGCTGGATAGCGGGGCAGAGGTGATTGCCGTCGAGCCGATCGCACCGATGCTCGACAGGCTCGCCGCGGCGCTGCCGCAGGTAAAAACGCTGGCGGCCACCACCGATGCCCTGCCGCTAGCGGATGAATCCGTCGATGCGGTGGTCTGCGCCCAGTCGTTCCACTGGTTCGCGACGCCACAGGCGCTGGCTGAAATCCAGCGCATCCTCAAACCCGGCGGCAAGCTCGGCCTGGTGTGGAATTCGCGCGATGCGCGCGTCAGTTGGGTGCGCAAATTGAATCAGATCGTCGACCGCTACCAGGGCGATGCACCGCGCTTTTATACCGGTGAATGGCGCCGGCTGTTCCCCGGCAAAGGGTTCGCGCCGCTGCATGAACAAGCCTTTATGTTTGGCCACCACGGTGCGGTCGAGGACGTGCTGTATAATCGCGTTCGCTCAACCAGCTTTATCGCCGCGTTGCCGCAGGCACAGCAAGAGCAGGTGATCGAACAGGTTCGCCAACTGGTGGCGCAGCAAGAGGAATTGCACGGGCAGGAGAAGATCACCGTACCGTATCAAACCAAGGCGTTTGTTACTCACAAGCTCGGTTAACGGCGGTGACGGCATTCGGCAGCGGGGGGAGCAACTCTCCCGCTGCATAGGGTATCAGAAGGCTTTTTTCGCGTAGCCGGTGACCACTTTCAAACCCATTTCACGGCCCAGCGCGGTCATCGGGTGCACCACCACCAGACCGCGTGCGCTTTTCTTCAGCGCGCCCATATCGGCCTGCTCTTTCTTGGTGATTTCACGGCTGAACGGCAACTGCTGCAGCTTCTGCGCTTCGTTGCTCAGCTTCTCGACGCGCACGTTCTTCAGACGCTCGATTTCCGCCGCCAGTTTGTCTTTTTCTTTTTGATGTTGCGCAATCAGATCCGGATTGCCCTGTTGGATCACATTAGCGTCTTTATGGTTCAGTGCGTCCAGCAGGTCGCTAAGGCGCTTGATCTCTGCCTTTTCTTTCTCTTTCATGGTCTCTGCCTGGGGTGCCGCAATCGGCACGTTAAAAAGGAATTTGCTGCATTGTAGCAAAATGCGCGCACAGTTACTCGCCTGCTGCGATCCCCGGCGGCAGACCGCTCATCTCGCAGGCCTTGGCGCCAACCCGCGCCAGCGCATGGCTGTAGCGCGCATTGAACGGATAACAGCAAGAAAGCCGCAGTCCGTTACGGTAACGCCCGCTCGGTGAATACAGCGTGCCCGGCGTCAGGCAGATTTGCTCTTTCAGCAACTGGTGAAACAGCCGTTCGCTGTCCACCCCCGGCGGGAATTCCACCCAGAAGACAAATCCGCCGGCTGGCTGGGTTGCCAGCGTACCGCGCGGAAAGTGGCGGCAATCAGCGCGCGCGCCTCATCCAGCTGCGCGGCGTAGCGTTTGCGCAAATTGCGCAGATGATGATCGTAGCCGCCATTTTCCAGGAACGTCGCCAGCGTTTCGCACAGCAATTGCGATTCGGCCATCGACGACACCGCCTTCAGCTTGCGCAACGCGTCGGTAAACCGCCCACCGGCTACCCAACCGACGCGAAAATCCGGCGCCAGCGTTTTGGTGAAGCTGGAGCAGAACAGCACCCAGCCGTCGCGGTCGAACGATTTAACCGACGGTGACTGGGTGGCGCCGAATTGCAGCTCGGCGTATAACCCGTCTTCAATCAACGGCACCTGATGATCGTTCATCAGGCGCGCCAAGCGTTTCTTGGCCGCCAGCGGCAGCGTGCATCCCAACGGATTCTGCACCGTCGGCATGGCGATCACCGCATTCAACCGCCGTTCGTTCAGCAGCAGTTCCAACGCGTCCAGCGATAGGCCATGTTGCGGATCGGTGGGAATTTCAATCGCCTTCAGCCCCAGACTGGCCAGCAACGGCAGCAGGTAGAAATAGGTGGGCGATTCCAGTCCAACGCAATCTCCCGGTTGCGTGGTCACCCGCAGCGCCAGCTGCAAGGCCTCCATGCAGCCATGCGTCAGCGTGATATCGGCCGGATCGAGCAACATGCCGAGCGTCAACGCTCGCCGGGCGATTTGCTGGCGCAGCCGTGGGCTGCCGGGCGGCAAAGCGTATTTGCCGATCAGATCCGGCTGACGGCGTAATTGCGACGCCAACATGCGGCTCAGCTTGCCGCCAGGATAAAAATCCGCGGTCTGTGGGCAGGCGAGCGAAATGTTGGTAAATGCCGGGTTCTGCTGTGCGGCAAATACCGTATCGATCAGCGCCAGCACGTTATCGGCCGGTGCCTCAATACGCGTACCGGGAGCCGAAGGCGTTTTTGGCGCCGGCAGTATGCTGCGCACGTAAAACCCGGACTGCGGCCGCGCCTCGACCAGCCCACGATCTTCCAGCGTGCGATAGGCCGCCACCACCGTATTGATGCTGACGCGGTGTGACTGCGCGCAGCGCCGTACCGAAGGCAGTCGGCTGCCGGGCATCAGCACGCCGCGGCGGATGGCTTCCGCCAGCGTATCCGCCAGTTGCAGGTAGCGAACTTCCGGGCTTTCATCGAGCAGGGTCACAGTTTCTCTCCGAACCAGGGGTACAGTTGGCAATAAACATGATTGTACCCATTACAATAGCTGTTTTCTGCTTCTGTCACCACATCAGGTCACGCCTTATGCTGGAGGTTGTTGCCCACTACCGTTTAAGGAACCTCCCATGCTCGATACAGCCTTTGTCAGCTACGTGACCGTCATGTCGATCACCCCCGGTCCGAACAATCTGCTGCTGGCCTCGTCCGGCGTTAACTTCGGTCTGCGTCGTACCCTGCCGATGCTGTTCGGCATCAGCGCCGGCTGTGCGCTACAGTTGGTGCTGACCACCAGCCTGCT
The DNA here is from genome assembly GCF_900635445.1 of Serratia odorifera. NCBI lineage: Bacteria > Pseudomonadati > Pseudomonadota > Gammaproteobacteria > Enterobacterales > Yersiniaceae > Serratia > Serratia odorifera. Next base: position 1,634,628 of record NZ_LR134117.1, on the reverse strand, counting down.
GGCTGCCATTCTCAATTGGGCCACGGTATTGCGTTTTCCGCTGGCGGTGATCGGCTGCGCCTATCTGCTGTGGCTGTCATGGAAACTGTTCAATGCCGCTTCGCCGGCGTCGAAACAGCAGGCGCAGCCGATGCGCTTTGTCAGCGGCGCACTGTTTCAGGCGGTCAACCCAAAGGCCTGGCTGATGGCAATTAACGTCGCGATCCTGTTTACGCCGCGCACCGGCGCCAGTCTGAGCCATACCCTGTGGGTAATAGCCGGCTTCACGCTGCTGAACTTCCCTTGCGTGATGGTGTGGGCGATATTGGGCGATCGGCTGCGGGATGCGCTGCGCGTGGCGTGGAAATTGCGGTTATTCAATGGCGTGATGGCCGGCCTGATGGCGCTCACTGCGGCCTGGTTACTGTTTGACGAATGGCGTGCGGCGTTCGCTTAAGGCGGTCCGAGAGGAGAAAGGCGCGAAGGCTGCTTGGCGCCGATGCCGGCAATCAGCTCGGTCACCGACAATACCATGGTGGAACGCACCATCTGCTGGTAACGCTGGCGTTGCATGGCAATCAGCGATTCATCCGCCTCGCCGGGCTGCAGGAAGGTCGGTACCGGCGGCAGCGCCGTCACGCAGTGCAGCTCCCCAAACGGGCCGAGTATTTCGTCATCGACAAAACGGTATTCGGCGCCGTCGTGGTTAAGCTCTTCCCGCATCGCCATCAACAGTTCGGCATCTTCGTATTCGTGGCGGGAGATCACCCCCAGTCCGTACAGCAGTTTCAGCCGTACCGACAGCTCACCCAGCGGTCCGGCGCCGGACAATAGCGGTTCGACGGCATACTTTACCGCGTAGTCGTCCTTGCGGAAAACCTGCATCACCAACACGTTGAGCGCGTCTGCCAGCAGTTCAACCGCTGCGATCAGAAACCCGCGCACCGTCTTGCCGGCGTTGAGCTTTTCCAGAACCTGATTTTCAAATGCCTGAGTCTCGATCATCGTCGCTTTTCGCATGGCGTAATAGGGTGATTGATTGGCTGCATCACCCTTTGGTTCATTGCCAATAGAGGTTGGCCCGGAAGTGGACAGCACGCCGCCCCCGGAGCGTACACCAAGTGCGTGCGGAGTTCGAGTACTGCCCACTCTCAAACCTAGCGGCGTTGCATGGCGTTATACACAGCCACGGCGTTTTCTACAACCTCGCTGTCCGCCGGCAGCCCGGAAAGCTGAACCAGCGTGGCTTTTGGTCCGTGGGTATTCAGCAGTTCCACCAGCTGTTGCGCCTGCGGATCCTGCTCGCTGCGGTAGTGCATGGCAGCGGCGATGCCCTGGATCAGGTTATCGTGCGGCAAGCCGTACTCCAGCGTGCCCAGCAGCGGTTTGATCAGCCGATCGCCGGCGCTCAGTTTGCGCAACGGTTGGCGCCCGACGCGCTCTACCTCGTCATGCAGATACGGGTTTTCAAAACGGCCAAGGATTTTCTCGATGTAGGCGGCGTGCTTCGCCGGGTCAAAATCGTAGCGTTTGATCAACACCGCACCGCTCTCCTCCATCGCACCTTTCACTACCCGCCGAATCTGCCGATCGAGAATCGCATCGCGAATGGTGTCCAGACCGGCCTGTTGGCCAAGATAGGCGGTGATGGCATGACCGGTATTCAGGGTGAACAGTTTGCGCTCGACGAACGCCATCAGGTTGTCGGTCAGTTCCATACCGGCGATCGCCGGCGGCGTTCCCTTGAACTGGGTTTGATCGACAATCCACTCGCTGAAGGTTTCCACCGTCACTTCCAGTGGATCCTGGCTGTCGGCCCTGGCCGGCGGCACGATGCGATCCACCGCAGAATCGACGAAGCCGATGTGTTGCTCTACCCACGCCTGCTGTTCTGCCGTCAGCGCGGCGAACACGTGCTGCTTCAGTTGGCTGGTGCCGCGCACCATGTTTTCACAGGCAATGATGTTCAGCGCGGCCTGATTACCCTGCTGCTGGCGTCTGATCAGCCCTCTGGCCAGCGTACCGGCGATTCTTTCCAGCACCTGCGGGCCAACGGCGGTGGTGATGAGGTCGACCTCGGCAATCAGCGCCAACGCCTCCTCACTGCCGCTGTTCACCGCGTTGACGTTGTTTACCGGTTCAACGCGCGCCTGTTCGCCCACCACCTGTACCTGGTAGCCGTGTCGCTGGTTGATTTCATCCAGCACCGTTTGGTTGACGTCAGCAAAAGTCAGTTCGGCGTGCGCATCGGCCAACAGTTTACCGATAAAACCACGACCGATATTCCCGGCTCCGAAATGTAATGCTTTCATAATGATACCTTCCTGAAAATAACCAGGGCGCAGCATGCTGCGCCCCAGGGGATTAGGCTTTCTTACCGCTTAACAGTGCCAGCACTTCCTGCGGATTGCTGGTTTGCGCCAGTCGCTCGATCACCGTTTCATCATCCAGCGCATTGGTTAAACTGGTAATGACGTGGATGTGTTCGTTATTGCGAGCGGCAATACCGATCACCAAACGCGCAACCTCATCTTCCTCGTCACCAAAAACGCACGCCCTGCGGGTACTGGCAGAACACCACGCCGGTGCGCAATACGCGGTCTTTGGCCTCGATGGTGCCATGCGGCACGGCAATCGATTCGCCAAGGTAGGTCGAGGTCAGTTTTTCACGCTCCAGCATCGCCTGCACGTATTCCGGCTCAACGTAGCCCCCCTTCACCAATTGCTCGCCGGCGAAGCGGATTGCCTGCTCTTTGTCGTCGGCTTGCAGGCCAAGGAACACGTTGTCCTCACCCAGTTTGAACAGGTTCTGTTCGCTATCTTCAAAGCTGTCGTCCAGCGCGCCCACCACCTTCTGCTGATTGTCGCTGGATTTGTTGGCTGCCAGCAGGCGCGCCGTCAAATCGCTGTACAAATTGCTGTCGAGGAAGTTGCTCAACGAGATGTGCTGCGCCTGCGGCGCATGGCGCATCGCCCGCTCGGTCAGATCGCGGTGGGTGATCACCAGGTCAACGTCGTCCGGCAAGCTGTTAATGGCGCAGTTGGTGACGGAAATGTTTTTCAGCCCGGCGTCGGCCACTTTCTTGCGCAACACGCCGGCGCCCATGGCGCTGGAGCCCATACCGGCGTCGCAGGCCACGATGATTTTGCGCACCGTGCTCAGGTCGCCGTCTACCGCAGCATTCGCCGCCGGCTTACCGCCCTTGGACGAGGACTTCATGTCCTGCATGCGGCGGGTGGCCTCTTCCAGCGAGTCTTCGTCCTCTTTCACTTTCGAGGTTTTCAGCAGGAATGCCGCCACCACAAATGACACCACGAAGGCCGCGCAGATCGCCGCCAGGTTGGCGAAGTAGGCGCCTTTTGGCGTCATCGCCAGGATAGCCAGAATCGACCCCGGTGACGCCGGGGAAACCAGGCCGCCGTTCAACAGTGTCAGGGTGAACACCCCGGTCATACCGCCGAGAATCACCGCCAGCAGCAGACGCGGGTTCATCAGTACGTAGGGGAAATAAATTTCGTGAATACCGCCAAAGAAGTGAATGATGGCCGCACCGCCGGCAGACTGCTTGGCATTGCCACGTCCAAAGAACATATAGGCCATCAGCACGCCCAGACCCGGACCCGGGTTGGCTTCAATCAGGAAGAAGATTGATTTGCCGGCTTCGGTTGCCTGCTGAATACCCAGCGGCGAGAAGATGCCGTGGTTGATGGCATTGTTGAGGAACAGAATTTTTGCCGGCTCGACGAAGATCGACGTCAATGGCAGCAAGTTGTTCACCACCATCACGTGTACGCCAGCGGCCAGCAGCTTCGACAGTGCTTCGACCAACGGCCCGATAGCCAGGAACGACAGCACCGCCAGCAGCATACCGATAATGCCGGCGGAGAAGTTGTTCACCAGCATTTCAAAGCCACTTTTTATCTTGCCGTCTACCCAGCGGTCAAAATGCTTGATCGCCCAGCCGCCCAGTGGACCGGCAATCATCGACCCCAGGAACATTGGCATATCGGCGCCGACGATCACCCCCATGGTGGTGATCGCCCCCACTACCCCGCCGCGCTCGCCGCCAATCAGCTTACCGCCGGTATAGCCGATCAGCAGCGGCAGCAGATAGGTGATCATCGGGCCAACCAGTTTGCCTAATGTTTCGCTCGGCAGCCAACCGGTGGGAATGAACAAGGCGGTAATGATACCCCAGGCGATAAATGCGCCAATATTAGGCATCACCATGTTGCTCAGGAAACGGCCAAAGTTCTGTACTTTGACTTTGATATCTGGTGAAAACATAAAACACACCCCTGTAGTGAAGCGGTAATAGCATTACGCGCTGACAAGTAGGAGCGCGCGTTTCTTTTTGTAGCGAACCGATTTGCCGTAAACCGGCAGCGTTGGTGCTGTATGCGAAATGGACTCTAGCACGCTCTTTTTAACACGCGTACCTCACGGGAATTTTGTGACAAACATCACTATATACACCCCCCAAATTGGCTATTTATGGTGATGAAGATCACAATTTTTCGGTGTAAAAAAAGCACATGGGGCGCAAGTCGCTGCTTTTACCGTTATTTTTGTGATCATAATCACATTGTTAAGTGACAGGTTTGTTTTGGAAATGTGATGTTAATCACAAGATATTTTCACGCCAGACGTCAACGCCAGGCAACGGCGTGGTTTCATGCCATGGTCACGCAACGCGAAGGCATGGCTGAAAGAAAGTTACGCCATAGCGCAACGGCGTTGTTTTGAAGTGTAGTACACCGACGAGCGGGTGAAGACAGAGGCGGCAGACCCGCCTCTGGAAGAGAGGTTACTGCATTACTTCGAGCACCGCTTTTTGCGCGCTCAGCAGGCTTTGTTGTTTAGCCACCAGGTTCGACATCATGGTGTTGTACTGCGTCGCCTGCTGTTGGCTGCGGAACTGCACGCCGCCGTTGTTGAAGCTGACCTGATTGCCCTGTGCCTGCAGGAAATCCCCAACCTGCACCAGATCCTGTACAAAGCTGGCGGTGGTCGGGATTGCCGGCATCAGCGCATTGGCCGGTGCGGTGACAATCTTGTCGTACGCCTGGTTATATATCGCTTTCAACGAGTCCGGCTGTTTCAACGCCGCATGGGCAGTATCGGCCTGCGATTTGGCACTCTGAATCTGCTGTCCCAGCAGATTAAGCGCGCCCACCGCTTGCTGGAGCCCGTCACGCTTGCTGATATAATCCTGCGCGCTGCGGATCTGATTAATCTGGTCGAGCGCCGGCGTCAGGCTGGCGTCCACAGATTTGGTCAACTGCTGCGAAAAACCGACCAAAATCGCGTAATCGCCGGCATAGTTGCCGAACTTCTGTTTCTGATCTTCGCTCAGCGTCGGGATCTTCACTCCGCTGCGCATAACCGTATTCTGTAAATATTCGATGAATGCCTTGCGCTGTTCCGGCTCTTTATCGCCACAGGCGGTCAACTGCATGACCACCAACAATGCCAATACCGGTGCCAACCAACGCGTAATACCTCTGCTCTGGATCCCTACCGCCATGTGACATAACTCCTGTTATAAACCTGCTTTTTCATCAGCTCCCTGCCTTTTTCCGCACTCCCTGCACCTATAAGAATAGATCAACTGGCGGCGATCCGATACGCGATTCCACTTGCGCCACGCATTCCCTTGGCTGGCGGCGGCAAAACGTCTGGAAAGAGCGCATGAGCTGATCCTTACCCCCAAGTCACACCGCCAGCCACGCCAGAAATAAAAAAAGGCGCCGCTAGGCGCCTCTGACGATCATAGTATGGTGTTATTGCAGCACGGAGATATCTGCAACCTGCAAGAACAGCTCACGCAATTTGCTCAGCAGGGTCAGGCGGTTGACGCGTACCGCGTCGTCTTCAGCCATCACCATTACGCTTTCGAAGAACTCATCCACCGTCGCACGCAGCGCGGCCAGCTCCACCAGCGCGTCCTGATAGCGGCCTTCGGCGAAAAACGGCTCCAGTTTGTCGCGCAGCACCACCAGGTGCGTTGCCAGTTTCAGTTCGGCCGGTTCCTTCAGCACCGAGGCGTGAACGTGATCGTTCAGCGTATCGGTCGACTTGGCCAAAATGTTGGACACCCGTTTGTTGGCTGCCGCCAACGCCGCAGCCTCTTCCAGCGTACGGAAGTGGGTTACCGCCTTGACGCGTGCGTCGAAGTCCGCCGGCTTGGTCGGGCGGCGCGCCAGCACGGCCTGGATGGTGTCTACCGCGTGGCCTTCTTCCTGATACCAGGCGCGGAAACGGCCCAGCATGAATTCCACCACGTCGTCGACCACGTTGGCGTTGGTCAGCTTGCTGCCGTACAGGCGCGCTGCCTCTTCGGTCAGGGTTTGCAGATCCAGCGGCAGGTTCTTCTCAACGATAATACGCAGCACGCCCAGTGCCGCGCGACGCAGTGCGAACGGGTCTTTATCGCCTTTCGGATGTTGCCCGATGCCGAAAATACCGGCCAGGGTGTCCATCTTGTCAGCGATGGCCAATGCACAGGCCACCAGCGATTGCGGCAGCGCATCGCCGGCAAAGCGCGGCTGGTACTGTTCGTTCAGCGCAACGGCAACGTCTTCCGCTTCGCCGTCGTGGCGCGCGTAGTGCATGCCCATCACGCCCTGGGTGTCGGTGAACTCGAACACCATATTGGTCATCAGGTCGCACTTCGACAGCAGGCCCGCACGGGTTGCATGATTGACGTCTGCGCCAATCTGGCCAGCGATCCAGCCTGACAGCGCCTGAATACGGTCGGTCTTGTCGCGCAGCGTGCCCAATTGCTGTTGGAACAGCACGGTTTCCAGACGCGGCAGATTATCTTCCAGGCGCTTTTTGCGGTCGGTATTGAAGAAGAACTCGGCATCGGCCAGACGTGGACGCACCACTTTCTCATTGCCGGAGATAATTTGCTGTGGATCTTTCGATTCGATATTGGCCACGAAAATGAAGTTCGGCAGCAGCTTGCCGGCAGCGTCGTACACCGGAAGTACTTCTGGTCGCCCTTCATGGTGTAGACCAGCGCTTCCGCTGGCACCGCCAGGAATTTTTCTTCGAATCTGGCGGTCAGCACGACCGGCCATTCCACCAGTGAAGCCACTTCTTCCAGCAGGCTTTCGCTCAGATCGGCCTTGCCGCCGATCTTCTCGGCCGCCAGCTCAGCGTCACGTTTGATGATGGCTTTACGCGCTGCGTAATCCGCCACCACTTTGCCGCGCTCCAGCAGGATTTGCGGATACTGATCGGCATTTTCCAGCGTGAACTGCGCTTCGCCCATAAAACGGTGGCCGCGTACGGTCCGCGCAGAGTCGATACCCAGTACGGTGCCCGGGATCAGCGCGTCGCCCAGCAGCATGGTCACGGTATGCACCGGACGCACGAACTGAGTTGTTTTATCGCCCAGCGCATCAGTTTCGGGATGGGCAATTTGCTCAGCGCAGTGCTGACCATGCCTGCCAGCAGTTGCTGCGCGGATTGGCCTTTAACCTGCGCGCGGTACAGCAACCACTCGCCTTTGTCCGTCTTCAGACGTTCGGCTTGATCGACGGTGATACCGCAGCCGCGCGCCCAGCCTTCGGCGGCTTTGCTTGGCTTGCCTTCGGCGTCAAACGCCTGCGCAATCGCCGGGCCGCGTTTTTCGACTTCGCGATCGGCCTGTGCTGCGCTCAGGTTTGCTACTTTCAGCGCCAGACGGCGCGGGGCAGCAAACCAGTTGACCTCGCCATGCGCCAGGTTGGCGTTGTCCAGCTCAGCGCTGAAGTTGGCGGCAAAAGATTCCGCCAGTGAACGAAGAGCCTTCGGCGGCAGCTCTTCCGTGCCGATTTCCACCAGGAAAGTCTGTTGAGTCATGGCTGCCTCTTAATTCTCGTTCTTTTTACACATCGGGAAGCCCAGCGCTTCGCGCGAAGCGTAGTAAGCTTCGGCAACTGCTTTGGTCAACGTGCGGATACGCAAAATATAGCGCTGACGTTCGGTCACCGAAATCGCCTTGCGGGCATCCAGCAGGTTGAAGGTGTGGGCAGCTTTCAGAATGCGTTCGTAAGCCGGCAGCGGCAGCGGTTTTCCAACGCCAGCAGCTGTTGTGCTTCTTTTTCGTAATGCTCGAAGCAGGTGAACAGGAAATCAACGTCGGCGTATTCGAAGTTATAGGTCGACTGCTCGACTTCGTTCTGATGGAACACGTCACCGTAAGTGGTGATGCCAAGCGGACCGTTGCTCCACACCAGATCGTAAACGCTGTCCACGCCCTGGATGTACATCGCCAGGCGCTCCAGACCGTAGGTGATTTCGCCGGTCACCGGCTTGCATTCCAGGCCGCCAACCTGCTGGAAGTAGGTGAACTGCGTCACTTCCATGCCGTTCAGCCACACTTCCCAGCCGAGACCCCAGGCGCCGAGCGTCGGGTTTTCCCAGTTGTCTTCAACGAAACGGATATCGTGAATGGTCGGATCCAGCCCCAGCTCTTTCAGCGAGCCCAGGTACAGTTCCTGAATGTTTTCCGGCGAGGGCTTAATCACCACCTGGAATTGATAATAGTGTTGCAGACGGTTCGGGTTTTCACCGTAGCGGCCGTCGGTCGGGCGGCGGGACGGCTGCACATAGGCGGTGGCCATTGGCTCTGGGCCAAGCGCGCGCAGGCAGGTCATCGGGTGAGAGGTCCCCGCGCCGACTTCCATGTCCAGCGGTTGGACAATGGTGCAGCCCTGGCGCGCCCAATAATCTTGCAGTGTCAGGATCAGGCCCTGAAAGGTCTTGGTATCAAACTTTTGCATGTTGGATTCGCACGCGATACAAGTGGATTTAATTGGAATGCGCCAGTATACCCGTTGACCGTAAGATATACAGCCAGAATCCGGTATCCGTTGTAATCATCGTGCAAAAAGCCCGCATTTCGCACCATGCTGGGGCAGCCTGGCGTTGGATACGCCTCAAATCCCTGCGCCCGCCCGCGCCGAGAAACTGGCACCGATCTTGCTCCACTCCGATCTCAAAGATAGTCAGGAGATTGGCTCATGCAGGCAGACAGCCGTTATCGTTACCGAATTTTTGCCATGGTGTTCTTTATCGCGTTGATTAACTACGTTGATCGCGGCGCATTATCGTTCGCCGCCAACGACATTTCTCGCGAGTTTAACTTCAACAAGGCACAGTTGGGCGCAGTACTGGGCTACTTCGGCTTTGGGTATCTGTTTGGCTCGTTGTGCGGCGGCTTTCTGGCCGATCGCGTCGGCACCAGAAAAGTGTGGCTGCTGGCGGGCGCGCTGTGGTCATTACTGGAAATCGCCACCGCCTGGGCCGGTGAACTGGGGGTGGCGCTGTTCGGCGGCTCGGCGATCATGGGCTTCGCCGCATTGCGCATCATGTTCGGCTTTGCCGAAGGCCCGGCCTACGCGCTGATGAACAAGACCATCGCGCACTGGGCGCCGCGTAAAGAGCGCGGCTTCGCGCTGGGTATCGGCCTGTTGAGTACCCAGGTGGGATCGCTGCTAACCGCACCGCTGGCGGTGGGGTTGCTGCTGCTGACCGATGACTGGCGCAGCATGTTTATCCTGCTCGGGCTGTTCTCGCTGATCGCCATTGTGCTGTTTGCCCGCGTGTTTACCGATACGCCGCAGCAGCACCCGCAGGTTAACGCCGACGAACTGGCGATCATCGGTGCCGATCAGCAAGCAGATGACGGGCAAGATATACGTTTACCCTGGTGGGCATTTTTCACCAACCGTACCTTGGTGTTCAATGCGCTGGGGTATTTTTCCTTCTTGTACGTCACCTTCGTGTTGGTGACCTGGGGCCCCAAATACCTGCAAGACACCTTTAACTACGATCTGCATTCGTTGTGGTATGTGGCGATGATTCCATGGAGTGGCGCCTGCTTCACCGTACTGCTCGGCGGTCGCATTGCCGATAGCCTGCTGCGGCGCTTTGGCAATTTACGGCTGGCGCGCAACCTGTTTGCGGCAGTGACGCTGCTGTTAACCGCCTGCTGCTTTTTGCTGATCCCGTTCATGCACAGCCCGGCCGCCATCATTCTACTGATGACGCTGGGCAACGCGCTGAACGCGCTGGTGAACAATGTCTATTGGTCAGTGGTGATTGACGTGACGCCGAAAGCGTCGGTGGGCGCCTACAGTGGCATGACGCTGGCCGTTGCCAATCTGGCGTCGATCGGCGCGCCGATGCTCAGCGGCTGGCTGGCGCAACATCACGGTTACGGTGCCATGTTCTTCGCCACCGCTATCGTCTCCTTTTGCAGCATGCTGTGCATGACCCTGCTGCAACCGGAGAAAAAGATCGTCAGCGCCGAGCCGACCCCAGACGCGACTCGTTACCTGGCCTAACGTCGCGGTGGCAAGCAGATACGGAGGCGAAAGCCTCCGTTGACGATCACCGATCAAAACCGCGCGCTGACGCCGACGTTATACATAAACTGCTCGCCGCTGCTCAGACCACCGGTTTGCGAAACGGTAGCGAACGCCGCCACCCGATCGCCCAACGGCAGGTTGGCACCGACGGTGACATCGACCCAGTTTTTATCCTGTCCGGCGGCATCGCGGGTAAACGATGTCTGGGTTGATTTCAGCCCGCCGCCGGCCCGGTAGACGTTATCGCCAAACTGATGCTGATAACTGATTTCGGCGTACGGGTTGAAGGCGCCAAAATTGCTGTCCAGCCGCCAGCCGAGCGCGCCAATTTGCGAATGGTAGGTTTGATCGTCAAAGCGCATGGCGGTGCTGTCATTACCGTCTTCGCTGTAACCGGACACGTTGCTGTAATCCCAGGCGAACTGCGCCATCGGCCCGGTGGTCAGATAGGACGTCAGCGGCAGGTCGTAGCCGGTAGTCAGCCGAGCACCCCATTGTTTGCCCGACGTGGAGCCGGTTTCGCTGCGCGTCAGCCCCCCTAGCCGCATACTGCGGCGAATGTCATCGTAGTCCAGCGTCGCGTAGTGCAGATCGGCGTTTATCCAGCCATGTTCGAACAGCTCCAAGGCGGTAAAGGCGGAAAACAACAGCCCACGCGCCTGGTATTCATAGCGGCTCGACGGCTGTTGATCGTCGTTCGAACCGGCAATCAGCGCGCCAATCAGCCAGCCGTCGGTCAATTGGTAATCGACGCCAACCGTCAGGTTATGCGTGGTGGCGTTGCCGTCGCCGGCCGTCGCGTTGTCGGCATAGTCATAATGCTGACCGGCATAGCCGCCAAACACCCCCAGCGCCCCTGTCGGGTTATCACCGCTGCGCAACTGCTGCAAGCGGCTGTCGAGGGTTGCACGGCTGTCACGCGCCATCGCCGCCGTCGCCTGGTTGAGCGCCACCACCTGCGCCGGACCGTCCAGCACCGCTTGAATGTAATCGGCGATCAGCAGATGCGCCTGCGGGCTCGGGTGGAAATGATCGGCAAACAGGAACGACTGGCGGTTATCAAATCCTGGCGTCGCGCCAGTACACACCGCTGACGACACGCCGGCAGGACAGGCCATGCCGGCGGTGTTGGTGAAGCCGAACTGCTGCGGATTGGCGATGGCTTCGCCAAACAGCTTATTGACATCAACGCGCACGATATTGCCGCCACCCTGCGCCAGTAAGCGGTCTTCGCTGCTGTTGTAGAAATCGGTCAATTGACCGGCCTGCTCGCGCAGACTGTCATAGGCGGCGATCAGCTGCGCGGCAATCACCTGCTGCACCTGCGGGTTGTTGCTACCTTGCGCCGCCGCCGCGCTCAACGCCTGATGAATCGCCTGCTGACGCGCGGCATCGTCTGGGGTAGCCAGCGCATTGAGGGTGGCATACGCCGCCTGCAACGCCGTTGCCTGTACCGGCGCCAGCGCCTGTTGCACGATCAGTTCCATCAACTGCGGCGTAGAGCCGATATTCGGCACCGTCGGCACAACTACCGTGCCCGCACCGGCATCCAGCAGCGATCGCACCTGCATCGCCGCCGCCGCCGCGCTGTGGTAGCTGACGCTGGTGGCAGTCGCCGGGTTCAGCGCCGCAGCCGCCAGGTCGTTGCCGCCGATCCAGTGAATATAGAGCCCGTCGCCGTCGGCCTGGCCATTGACGCGGGAAAAATAGCGCTGCAGCTGATCCTGGGTATTGTCCGCCGGATTGAGCGCCGGCACCGCCACGCCGCCACCGGCCGCATAGTTGTCGCCGCCGTTGTCCGACGCCACCAGCGCCTGGCCGATACGCTGCGCCAGCGCTTCGTCATACAGCAGATGCTGACTGCCGTCGTAGGTAAAACGCCCGTTGTTGCCGCTGTCGCTCAGACTGTCGCCAAACACGTAAACCCGATCGTATGCCATTGCCGGCAAAGCCAGACAAAAGGCTAAAGCCACCGCCAGCGCCGCCGGTTGAGCAGCGCGTATTATTTTTAGAGGCATGAATCGACTCCTGAGAGCCTGCAAACTGAAGAAAGCCGCCTGGTTGTCATTGACCATTTTTTAAACGGCACTGTAATAAATATTGTCTGCTTTGTGCACACGTCAAGTCAGCAGAAGATAAAATAATCAGTGGCTTGCCAAACGTCGCTTTTACGGCAATGATAACTGTAAATATACACAGCATAAGGGCCGACAGTATGACGAACCTCCGTTGCGGTTGGGTGACAGCCGATCCGTTATATCTGGAGTATCACGATCACGAATGGGGTACGCCGACCACCGACACGCGAGAACTGTTCGAAATGCTGTGTCTGGAAGGGCAACAGGCGGGACTGTCCTGGATCACCGTGCTGAAAAAGCGCGAAAACTATCGCCGCGCCTTTCATGACTTCGATCCGCAGCGCGTCGCCGCCATGACCGAACAACAGGTGGAAACGCTGCTGCAAGATGCCGGCATCATCCGCCATCGCGGTAAAATCGAAGCCATCATCGCCAACGCCCGCGCCCTGCTGGCGATGCAGGCGGCGGGCGAAGACTTCGTCGAGTTTATCTGGCGTTTTGTCGACGGCCAGCCGCAGTTGAACCAGTGGCAACAGCTAAGCCAGGTGCCGGCAAAGACCGCAACCTCCGACGCCATGTCCAAGGCATTGAAGAAACGTGGGTTTAAATTTATCGGCTCCACCATCTGCTATGCCTTTATGCAGGCCAGCGGCCTGGTGAACGATCATCTCACCGGCTGCTTTTGCTACCCAAAGCCGGATAAATGACGCCACGACCCTATTCGACACCCTTGGCCATGGCTCACCGTTTTATTGTAATTCTGCATTAATGATAGCGACGGCTTTAAACGGCCCGGGGATTGGCATGCTGCCGGTCACATTAATCGGAGCTACCTTCATCAGGCTGGAACCAAGCTGATGGGTACCTGAATAGTCCATGGTTACCGGCAAGCGGCCACTGTTGGGGGAAATCGTAGCACCTTGCCCATCGGTTAACCTTATGCCAATGTCCTTATTATTGGTTGCCAGCGCCGTATTATCACCCGCTGCGGCTTGGCCGTTAACAGATAACAAGACCTTGGTGCCTGCCGCAATATTGCTGCAGTCCAGCGTGACATTAACATCCTTTACTTTTCCGGAAGGCATTGCACCTTTGGTGGCGATGGTGTCGCTGCGCATGTCGCCCAAATCAATATTGATCACCTGCCCGGCATTGATGCTGCAACTTTGAGGCACCGTAATCATACCGTGGAAGGTTACATAAGAAATCGGCACGGCAGAGAAAGAGCCTTTCGTTTTTGACATATATATATTTAATATCTTGGTTTCCGGAATAACCAGTTGACCAACAAAAGGACGATTGAAATACAAAGATAACTTTCCAGCATTCCCGGTAGCAAATGGAGCGACGGCACAACTCGTTACAGTATTGTTATCGGTAGAGTTCGGTGTAGGGTAAAACCCTGTGCCTGCGCCGTTACGGAAAACATAAATTTCGCTAGCGAGCTCAATATTATCATTTAACTTAAAATAGTTCAGTCCGCCTAAAGTACGCGAAGGAGGGAGCGGTACCTCGGTTTTAACGTAGGTGACGCCGCTGAATGTACTGTCACAATCACATTGCCCTTTAAACGACAAACCGGTGGACCACTGATATGCGTTGGGTAAGACGGTCCCGCTTTTATTATCGTCAGGGCTGGTAATGGTTTTATTAAGTGCAAAAGAAAAGGCATTTGCACCAGTTACGCCCTGACACCACCCAGTACCCGCAGCCTGGGAGGAATTATAGAGACTTAGGCTGACGATTAACAGGAAGAGGTTTCTTATTTTTTTGCAACCATTATCCATATAAAATCCATGAGACATGACAGCAACTCCTTGTTGATTAAAATCCTTATATAAGAATAAACATCTATTTTGTTTAAGATGCGTTTATATTATATCTGGTCCGCCCGTGAGCAAATCAACGGTGCGACTTTTACTATCGAAATGAATATACTATTATTACCTTCTTTTATAGCAATTAATATAAAAAACATGCCAGCATCGATATTTCCTCTCAGTTTCCACTTTCAGCCTTATAATCCGACGGCCAATGTTATTGTTCTGTGAGGCATGAGTTAAGGTACTTATCGATTTGGCTATCACTCGGCCAATCACGCCTTTCGACGCCAGCCTGGCATCTGCTCGCTCTCAATGCCGGCATTCTCGCCAGCCCCCCCATCGCCGTTTAACGAATAAATGACGCGCTAAACCGACGTTGGCAGGCTGCCGCCTCGGTTTTCGGAATCCGCTGCATAGCCATCTGCCGCCTTTTGCCGGATAACTGGCGCAGCCGAAAAGCGGGAGCAATATAATTTGTCACCTTTTTTTCGGAACTGCCGAGCGTAAAACGCGTCATATTAGCGCTCGAAACGGCTGTTTTCAGCGTGGTTACTGGCCAGAAGACGGTTTTTAGCGCTTCCCTGATTGGAATGTCGCGCACAGATTTGATGCATAAAAGGAAAAAACATGAAAAAACGCATTGCGATTATTGCCGGTGCCGTGGCAATGACCATGGCCTTGTCGGCCTGTACCACCAACCCTTACACCGGGGAATCTGAAGCCGGCAAATCCGGCATTGGCGCTGGCCTGGGCGCTGCGCTCGGCGCCGGCATCGGCGTACTGTCCTCCTCCAAAAAAGACCGCGGCAAAGGCGCGTTGATTGGCGCAGCAGCCGGCGCGGCGCTGGGCGGCGGAGCAGGGTATTACATGGACGTGCAGGAAGCGAAACTGCGCGACAAAATGCGCGGCACCGGCGTCAGCGTTACCCGTCAGGGTGACAACATTGTGCTGAATATGCCGAACAACGTAACCTTCGATACCGACAGCAGCACGCTGAAACCGGCCGGTGCCAACACCCTGACCGGCGTGGCGATGGTACTGAAGGAATACCCGAAAACCGCGGTTAACGTGGTCGGCTATACCGACAGTACCGGCGCGCGCGCGCACAACATGACGCTGTCGCAGCAACGTGCCGACGGCGTCGCCAGCGCCTTGATTACCCAGGGCGTGGCGGCCAACCGCATCCGTACCCAGGGTGCCGGCCCGGACAACCCGATTGCCTCCAACAGCACCACCGAAGGCAAGGCGCAAAACCGCCGCGTAGAAATTACGCTCAGCCCACTACAGTAAGCTCTGTTACCGGGGAACGCCCGTTCCCCGGTAAATGCCCACGCGGCGCAAACTTGCCTTGCCACGCCACGCCTCCGGTGTGGTAGTCTCCTTGACAGTTAACATCAAGGGAGATTGGCTGTGAGCAGTGTGAAAGCCTCGCGTGCTTCCGGGCGCGCCACCATCAGTGACGTTGCCAAGACCGCAAACACCGGCAAGACCAGCGTGTCACGCTATTTGAATGGTGAACAGCATCTGCTTTCCGATCATCTCAAACAGCGTATCGAGCAGGCCATTCAACAGCTGGACTATCGCCCAAGTCAGATGGCGCGCAGCCTGAAGGGCGGCCAGACCCGGCTGATCGGCCTGATCATCGCCGATATCACCAATCCCTATTCCGTCGACGTAATGCGCGGCATCGAAGCCGCCTGCCGTCAGCACGGTTTTACCCTGCTGGTGTGTAACACCAATAACGAAGTCAATCAGGAACAACACTACCTGCAACTGCTTAGCAGTTATCGGGTCGAAGGGATCGTGGTCAACGCCGTCGGCATGCGGGAAGAAGCCCTGTCGACGCTGCAACAGTCCCAGCTGCCGATGGTGCTGATCGACCGCAAAATCCCCGATTTCGCCTGTGACGTGGTGGGACTGGATAACCACGAGGCCGCCACCGTTGCCACCGAACATCTGTTGCAGCAGGGCTTTGAAGCGATAATCTTTCTCAGTGAACCCATCGGTTCAGTCAATACTCGTCTGGAACGGCTGTATGCGTTTCGTCAGGTGATGTCGGCGCATGCCGATCTGGTGGCCGAACAGGCGGAAACGCCGCTCAACGACGCACAACGCCTCGAGCAGGTGCTGGACGATTTCAATAAACGTCACCGCGGCATGCGCAAGGCGGTACTGTCGGCCAACGGCGCGTTGACGCTACAGGTCGCGCGCGCCATGCGTCGGCTCGGCATTCACTGGGGCAGCGACATCGGCCTGCTCGGCTTCGACGAGCTGGACTGGGCCGAACTGGCTGGCGTTGGCATTACCACCCTGAAACAACCTACCTATCAGATGGGGCATGCGGCGCTGGAACAGCTGGTACAACGCATTCAAGGCATGGATGCGCCCATCAACGAACAGGCGTTTCCCGGCGAGTTAATCGTGCGCGGTTCTACCACCCGCTAATCCCCTCGACAAAAGCATCTTACGGACGTTTTCCCCCGCTGCCGGTTGGCGGCACGCCGCGCCGCGCGCTGAACGCGGCTATTTTTTGCTCATTGACGTGATTGCGATCATATTTTTACATTCTATCGCTTTAACATGGAACCGGTTCCATTTAACGTGTTTGTAACAGCAGCGGTGGAGATTTCACCACCTCAGGAGCAAAAAAATGAAAAAAGAGATCGTGATTGTGACCGGTGCCTACGGCACGGATACCGTCCGCCAACGTGGCGGTCAGGCTGCCTTGCTGGCACTGATTGCCGAAGCGGGTGCCGACGGCGTGGAGATCCGCCGCGAATTGTTTACCCCCGAAGAACTGGACGCGCTGCCGCAACTGGCGCAGGCCATCGAACAGCAGCAGCTGTTTGCCGTTTACTCCGCCCCTGAGGCGCTGTTCACCCCGCAACATCAGTTAAACCCCAATCTGCCGGCGCTGCTGGCGGAAGCACAGGCGCTCAAGGCCCGTCAGCTCAAGCTGTCCCTCGGCCATTACCAGCCAGGCTTTGACTTTACCGAACTGAAGGTGGCGCTGGAACAGCATCCGGTGAAGCTGGTGGTGGAAAACGACCAGACCGCCGATTGCGGCATCCTGTCGCTGCTGAACGCCTTCTTCCACGCCGCTGAAGACAACCATTTGCCGGTCAGCATGACCTTCGATATGGCCAACTGGCACTGGGTTGGCCAGGATCCACTGGCCGCCGCAGAGCGGTTGGCGCGTCACGTTGGCTATGTACACGTCAAGGCGGCAACCCAGGGTCCACGCGGCTGGCGGGCGGTCGCCCTGGACGATACCGACGGCAGCTGGCGTACGCTGCTGGCGGCTCTGCCGCAGGACGTGCCGCGCGGTATCGAATTCCCGTTGCAGGGCGATTCGCTGGAGGCGGTAACCCGGCATTACGTTAATCTTTTACGCGCGGAGTAAAGGGCATGACGACAGTAACAGCAGAACGCAACGCCACGCTGGACGTGGTGACATTGGGCGAGGCGATGGCGATGTTCGTCGCAGCAGAAACCGGCGATCTGGCCGCGGTCGAACACTTCACCAAACGCATCGCCGGTGCGGAGCTGAACGTGGCGATCGGCCTGGCGCGTCTCGGGCTGAACGTTGGCTGGGTCAGTCGCGTCGGCAACGACGCGTTCGGCCGCTTCACGCTGCAACAGTTGCAAAAGGAAGGCATCAACTATCAGCAGGTGACGGTTGATGGCCACTACCCGACCGGCTTTCAAATCAAATCCAAAACCAACGATGGAACCGATCCCATCGTGGAATACTTCCGCAAAGGCTCGGCGGCCAGCCACCTTTCCACCGTCGATTTCGATCGTGATTACTTCGGCGCGGCGCGTCATTTGCACCTCAGCGGCGTCGCGGCCGCATTGTCCGGCCAGTCGCTGGAACTGAGCCATTTTGCCGCGCGTGAAATGCGCGCCATGGGCAAGACCATTTCGTTCGATCCCAACCTGCGCCCGGTGCTGTGGTCCAGCCAGCAGGTGATGATCGAACAGCTTAACAAACTGGCGTTCGCTGCCGACTGGGTGCTGCCGGGTCTGAAGGAAGGGCAAATCCTGACCGGCCAGTCGACGCCGGAAGGCATCGCCGATTTCTATCTGGAACGCGGCGTGCAGGCGGTAATCATTAAAACCGGCCCGGACGGCGCCTGGTTTAAAACCGCCGCCGGTGACCAGGCGACGGTGCCGGCAATTAAAGTCAGCAACGTGGTGGATACCGTTGGTGCGGGAGACGGCTTCGCCGTCGGGACACTCAGCGCCCTGCTGGAAGGCAAAACGCTGAAACAGGCGGTGCAGCGCGGCAATAAAATCGGCTCGCTGGCGATCCAGGCCATCGGCGACAGCGAAGGGCTGCCAACCCGCGCAGCGCTGGCGGAATAACAATCGGCTGATCTTTCAGCTCGACAGGTTTTACGCCCTCCCTGACTGCAACCATCTCTGGCCCTACAACCAGACGGCAGCGGAAGAGCACTCGACACCACTGAGGATTATGAACATGAACAAAGCAACCGTTGCGGCTAAACGCTGGTGGTACATCATGCCCATCGTGTTTATCACCTACAGCCTGGCCTATCTTGACCGCGCCAACTTCAGCTTTGCCTCGGCCGCCGGCATCAATGACGACCTCGGCATCACCAAAGGCATGTCATCGCTGCTGGGCGCGCTGTTTTTCCTGGGGTACTTTTTCTTCCAGATCCCTGGCGCCATTTATGCCGAACGCCGCAGCGTCAAGAAACTGATTTTCTGGTGCCTGATCCTGTGGGGCGGCTGTGCCTCACTGACCGGCGTGGTCAGCAATATCCCGATGCTGGCGGCGATCCGCTTCATTCTGGGCGTGGTGGAAGCGGCGGTAATGCCAGCGATGCTGATCTACATCAGTAACTGGTTTACCAAATCCGAACGCTCACGCGCCAACACCTTCCTGATCCTCGGCAACCCGGTGACGGTACTGTGGATGTCGGTGGTGTCCGGCTATCTGATCCACGCCTTCGGCTGGCGGGAAATGTTCATCATCGAAGGCATACCGGCGGTGCTGTGGGCGTTCTGCTGGTGGGTGCTGGTAAAAGATAAGCCGTCGCAGGTCGGCTGGTTGAACGCCGAAGAGAAACAGGCGCTGCAAGACCAACTGGCGGAAGAGCAAAAGGGCATCAAGGCGGTACGCAACTACGGCGAAGCCTTCCGCTCGCGCAACGTGATCCTGCTGTGCATGCAGTACTTCGCCTGGAGCATCGGCGTGTACGGCTTCGTACTGTGGCTGCCCTCGATTCTGCGCAGCGGCATGCAAATGGGCATGGTCGAAGCCGGCTGGCTGTCTGCGGTGCCTTATCTGGCGGCGACCATTGCGATGATCGTGGTGTCGTGGGCCTCGGATAAAATGCAAAACCGCAAACTGTTCGTCTGGCCGCTGCTGCTGATCGGCGCACTGGCCTTCTTTGGTTCTTATGCGGTGGGCGCCGATCACTTCTGGGTTTCCTACGCGCTGCTGGTGGTTGCCGGTGCGGCAATGTACGCACCTTACGGCCCGTTCTTTGCCATTATTCCTGAGATGCTGCCGAAGAACGTCGCCGGCGGCGCCATGGCGTTGATCAACAGCATGGGGGCACTGGGATCGTTCTTTGGTTCCTGGTTCGTTGGCTATCTGAACGGCGCTACCGGCACCCCGGCGGCATCGTACATGTTCATGGCGATTGCGCTGGTGGCCGCGGTAGTACTGACGCTGGTAGTCAAGCCGGCACGTAACGAAACCCATCCGCAGCTGGCCTGAAGCCGGGTGTGTATACTTAGCGTTTTAAAAACAGCCTGGAGTCAGTAATGAAGCCTTCTATCGTGTTGTACAAGAGCATCCCCGCCGCGCTGCGCGAGCGTCTGGAGCAGCATTTCACCGTGCATGCCTTTGACGGCCTGGGGCCGGAGCATGGCGACGCGCTGAAGCAGGCGCTGCAACAGGCCGAAGGGATCATCGGGGCCAGTGAAACCATTGATGATGCATTCTTGCAACAGGCGCCAAAACTGCGAGCGGCGTCAACGATTTCCGTCGGTTACGACAATTTCGATGTCGATGCGCTCAACGCCCGTAACGTGGTGTTGATGCATACGCCCACCGTACTGACCGAAACGGTAGCCGACACCATCATGACGCTGGTGCTGGCCACCGCCCGTCGGGTGGTCGAACTGGCCGAACGGGTCAAGGCCGGCAAATGGCAAGGCAGTATCGGCCCGGACTGGTTCGGCGTCGACGTTCACCACAAAACCCTCGGCGTGATCGGCATGGGGCGCATCGGCCTGGCACTGGCGCAGCGCGCCCACTTTGGCTTCGGCATGCCGATCCTCTACAACGCCCGCCGCCCGCATGATGAAGCGGAAAAACGCTTTGGTGCGCGCCACTGCGATCTGGACACCCTGCTGGCGGAGGCGGATTTCGTCTGCATTACGCTGCCGCTGACCGAACAGACGTTCCATCTGATCGGCCGTGACCAACTGGCAAAAATGAAGAAAAGCGGCATCCTGATCAATGCCGGCCGTGGCCCGGTAGTGGATGAAGCCGCGCTGATTGAAGCGCTGCAAAACGGCACTATCCACGCCGCCGGTCTGGACGTGTTTGAACAGGAACCGTTACCGGTGTCCTCGCCGCTGTTGACACTGTCCAACGTGGTGGCGGTACCGCACATCGGCTCCGCGACGCACGAAACCCGCTACGGCATGGCCGAATGCGCCGTCGACAACCTGATCGCCGCACTGACCGGCACGGTGAAAGAAAACTGCGTAAACCCGCAGGTATTGCAAAAATAAACGTCGCCCGGCGGCCTGCTACGGCAGGCTGCCCGTCCTGCCCTACCTACGCCCACCTTCGGCTATCCCCCTGCGCCCTCCTCCCTTAAATTCCCACGGCGGGATGAGGCGTTTTTCCCCACCCGCGGCACACTGAAGACGACCCGAGTCTGACCACGCTTCCTACCGTGCGTAAGGAGAGCCATGAAACGCCTGATCCTCCCCCTTTTGCTGCTGTCACCTGCGGCCTTCGCCGCCTGGACGCTGCAAAACTTCCCGTCCTTCAGCGAAGCCACCAGCGGCGTCTTCACCAGCCAGGCGACCTTGCAGAAGGGCCAACAGCCGCTGCAACTGTTTCAGGACAGCCAATGCTGGCAGCCGACCGACAGCGTTAAACTCAACCAGACCCTGTCGCTGCAGCCGTGCGCCGCACAACCGCCGGTAAACTGGCGGCGCTTTCGCGACGGCAACTACCAGGTGCGCATTGATACCCGCAGCGGTACGCCGACCCTGCAACTGGGTATCGAAGCGCCGACACCCCCCGCAGCGGCAGTCAGTCGCAGCTGCCAGCGCTGGGACGGCCAGCCGCTGACCGTCGAGGTCGACGGCACCTTCGCCGAAGGTGAAACGGTGCGTGACTTTTATTCCGGCCAAACCGCCACCGTCACCCACGGTAAAGTCAGGTTGCAACCCGCCGCCAACGGCGGTGGCATCATGCTGCTGGAAGCGGCGACCACCGACCGCGCCGCGCCGTTTAGCTGGCACAATGCCACGCTGTACTTCGTGCTGACCGATCGCTTCGCCAATGGCGACCCCGGCAACGATCATAGCTACGGCCGGCGCAGCGACGGCATGCAGGAGATCGGCACCTTCCACGGCGGCGACCTGGCCGGGCTGACGCAAAAACTGGATTATCTGCAACGGCTAGGGGTCAATGCGCTGTGGATCAGTTCACCGCTGGAGCAAATCCACGGTTGGGTCGGCGGCGGCAGCAAAGGGGATTTCCCCCATTACGCCTATCACGGCTACTACACGCTGGACTGGACCCGACTGGACGCCAATATGGGCAGCGAGCAAGATCTGCGCCACCTGGTGGAACAGGCACACCGACGCGGCATTCGCGTGCTGTTCGACGTGGTGGTCAACCACGCCGGCTACGCCACGCTGGCCGATATGCAGCAATTCCACTTCGGCTCGCTCTACCTGCAGGGCGAGCAGATCGAAAAAACCCTCGGCAAACGCTGGGGCGACTGGCAACCGGCTGCCGGACAGAATTGGCACAGCTTCAATGATTACATTAACTTCAGCGACAAAAACGGCTGGGCCAACTGGTGGGGCAAGCACTGGATCCGCACCGATATCGGTGATTACGATGCCCCGGGCTACAGTGACCTGACCATGTCGCTGGCATTCCTTCCGGACATCAAAACCGAAGCACAGGGCGACAGCGGTTTGCCGCTGTTTTACCGCCACAAGCCGGATACCGCGGCCAAATACCTTGCCGGCGCCGGGCCACGTGACTATCTCAGCCACTGGCTCAGCCAATGGGTACGGGACTACGGCATCGACGGCTTCCGGGTCGATACCGCCAAACACGTGGAAAAAGCCACCTTTGATCTGCTGAAACAGCGCGCCAGCGACGCGCTGGCACAGTGGAAAGCCGCCAATCCGCAACAGGCGCTGGATAATGCCCCCTTCTGGATGACCGGCGAATCCTGGGGTCACGGCGTCACCCGCAGCGACTATTACCAGCACGGGTTTGACGCGATGATCAATTTTGACTTTCAGGATCGGGCGGCGCAGGCCCTGGACTGCTTTGCCAAAATTGATGACACCTATCAGCAAATGGCCGACAAGCTGCAAGGCTTCAACGTGCTGAGCTATCTATCGTCCCATGACACGCGCCTGTTCTTCCACAGCGACGCCAAAGGTGACCTGAAACAGCAACAGCGCGCCGCCGATCTGCTGTTGCTGGCGCCGGGGGCGGTGCAAATTTATTATGGCGATGAAAGCGGGCGCCAATTTGGCGCCACCGGTTCCGATCCGTTGCAGGGCACGCGCTCCGACATGAACTGGCCGGCATTATCAACCACCAGCGCACCGCTATTGGCGCACTGGCAACGACTGGGCGAATTCCGCGCCCGCCATCCGGCTATCGGCGCTGGCCGGCAGCAATCACGGCAAACGGCCGCTTATTACAGCTTTAGCCGCCGCCATCAGGACGATCGGGTGATGGTGGTGTGGGCCGGCAACCCCTCAGAGTAATTCAGTGGAATATGCTTAAAAACAGCCGTCGGGCAACGTTTAACCCCGGTGGCTGTTTTATCAGCCGCATTGCGCCGGCAATTGTCTGGCGGTATGGTGGGGGATTACCTGCTAAAAACACTACTGCTGCATTTATGAATTTTTCACTTTTCGGCGACAAATTTACCCGTTACGCGGGCATTACCCGTTTAATGGACGACCTGAACGAAGGCCTGCGCACCCCCGGTGCCATCATGCTCGGCGGCGGTAATCCGGCGCAAATCCCCGAGATGGAGAGCTACTTCAAACAGCTGTGTCAGACGCTGCTCGAGCAGGGCAAGCTGACCGAAGCGCTGTGTAACTACGATGGCCCCCAGGGCAAGGATGCGCTGCTCAAAGCGCTGTCCGGCATGCTGAGCGAGGAGCTTGGCTGGCAGATCGAACCACAGAATATTGCACTGACAAATGGCAGCCAGAGCGCGTTTTTCTACTTGTTCAACCTGTTTGCCGGCCGCTACGCCGACGGCAGCCGCCGCCGGGTGCTGTTCCCGTTGGCGCCGGAATATATCGGCTACGCCGACGCCGGGCTGGATGAAGGGCTGTTCGTGTCGGCAAAACCGAACATCGAACTGCTGCCGGAAGGCCAGTTCAAGTACCACGTGGATTTCGAGCATCTGAAAATCAGCGACGATATCGGCATGATCTGCGTTTCGCGCCCGACCAACCCGACCGGCAACGTCATTACCGATGACGAGCTGATGAAACTCGACGTTCTGGCGCAGCAGCATGACATCCCGCTGGTGATCGACAACGCCTACGGCGTCCCCTTCCCGGGGATTATCTTCAGTGACGCCACGCCGCTGTGGAACCCGAACATCATCCTGTGCATGAGCCTGTCCAAGCTCGGTCTACCGGGTTCGCGCTGCGGTATCGTGATTGCCGACGAGAAGATCATCAGCGCGCTGACCAATATGAACGGCATCATCAGCCTGTCGCCAGGCAGCATCGGCCCGGCGATTGCCACCGAGATGATTGAACGTGGCGATCTGCTGCGCCTGTCGAACGAGGTGATTCGCCCGTTCTATCAGCAGCGGGTGGAGCAGACCATCGGCATTATCCGCCGTTATCTGCCGGAAGAGCGCTGCCTGATCCACAAACCGGAGGGGGCGATATTCCTCTGGCTGTGGTTCAAGGATTTGCCGATCACCACCGAACTGCTGTACCAGCGTCTGAAACAACGCGGCGTGCTGATGGTACCGGGGCACTATTTCTTCCCGGGGCTGGAGCATGACTGGCCGCATACCCACCAATGCATGCGCATGAACTACGTGCCGGATCCCGACAAGATTGAGCGCGGCGTAGCCATTCTGGCGGAAGAGATCGAGCGCGCGCATAACGAAACAAACTAGCCCTATCACGGGCGCGGTAACGCGCCCGTTCGCGCTACAGCGCCCAGAACAGCACCGCCAGCAGCTGCGGCGACATAATACGCAGGAACATCGCCAGCGGGTAGACCGTGGCATAGGACAGCGCAGCGGCGCCACAGGTTGGGTGCAGGTTATTGGCGAACGCCAGCGCCGGCGGATCGGTCATTGAACCGGCCAGCATGCCGGACAGCGTCAGGTAGTTCATCTTGCCCAGCGTGCGGGCCAGCACGCCGACCACCAGCAGCGGGATGGCGGTAATCAGCGCCCCGTAGCCAATCCACGCCATGCCTTCGCCATGTAACAGGGTATCGACAAAATTGCCGCCCGACTTCAGGCCAACCACCGCCAAAAACAGCACGATGCCCAGTTCGCGCAGCGCCAGATTGGCGCTCGGCGGCATAAACCAATACAGTTTGCCGATGCTGCCGATACGTCCGAGGATCAGCGCCGCCACCAGCGGACCGCCGGCCAGCCCCAGGCGCAATGCCGCCGGGAAACCGGGCACGAACAGCGGAATGGATCCAAGCAGCACCCCCAGCCCAATACCGATAAACACCGGCAGCATTTGCACCTGTTGCAGCTTCTGCCTGGCATTGCCGACGATCGCCGCCACCGCCTCAATCGATTCGGGTCGGCCTACCAGGTTAAGGATATCGCCGAATTGCAGCGACACATTGCTGCCGGCCACCAGCTCGACACCGGAACGGTTAAGCCGCGAAATCACCACATCGTAGGTCTGCTTGAGGTTCAAATCGCGAATCTTCTTGCCCAGCACCTGTTCGTTGGTCACCACCGCGCGCACCACCTGCAGCGAGGTGCCGCGCGTGGACAGCGATACGTCTACCTGCTCGCCAATGATCAGCCGGGCATTTTCCAGATGCTCGGGTTTGCCGACCAGATGCAGGAAATCGCCCAGTTCCAGCTTTTCTTGCGCTGCCGGCACCATTAATACATTGCCGCGCTTCAGCCGCGAGCAGATGATATCGTCGCCGTTCAGCAACGGTACCTGCCCAATCGCCATCCCCTGCAAGTTGGGGTTACGCACTGCCACGTTCATGGTTTGCAGCAGATCGCGCCCCTGACCCAGACTGGCGTCGAACGCCTGCGCTTCGCGTTCGATATTGATGCGGAAGAACAGCCGTATCAGCCACATCACCAGCAGAATGCCGCAGATGCCGAACGGATAGGCCATCGCGTAACCCATCCCCATGCGCGCCACCAGCGCCGGATCGGAACCGAGATCGGTCAGGATCTGCTGCCCGGCGCCCAACGCCGGAGTATTGGTCACCGCCCCGGAAAACACCCCAAGGATAATCGGTAGCGGCACGGCGAACAGTTTATGCACCAGCGCCGCCACCAGACCGCCGACCGCCACCAGCAGAATGGCGAAGCCGTTGAGCCGCAACCCCGAGACACGCAGCGACGAAAAGAACCCCGGCCCGACCTGAATACCGATGGTGTAAACAAACAGGATCAGGCCAAACTCCTGAATGAAATGCAGCATGTCGCCATTCAGATCCCACTGCCAGCGTTGCGCGAAATGGCCGACGATAATTCCGCCGAACAGCACCCCACCAATGCCCAGCCCCACGCCGTACACCTTCCAGTTGCCTATCCACAGCCCGAGAACGGCCACCAGCGCCAGCATGCTGACGGTTAGGGCGATATCGTTCATAGGTCACTTCCTTGACAAGTTTATGATTCGCTGGCCCAGACGGGCGAATTAAGTCATTAGAACCTGTGTGGATTTTAACACCGACATCCACGGGGGGACTGTGGGGTGCAGCACAAAACACAACGGGGGAAGCCCGTCTGGACTTCCCCGTTGATTGGCATGCCGTGTGAGCGCCGGTTATTTGGCTTCAATCCCCGGTGTACTGCCGATGGCGATGCGCTGCGGCTGAAGCGCTTCTGGTACGTCGCGCACCAGATCGATGTGCAGCAGGCCGTTGGTAAATTGCGCTTCGGCAACGTTCAGGTGTTCCGCCAGGGTGAAACTGAGGGTGAACTCTTTGCACACCAGCCCCTGATGCAGATATTCCACCGGTTTTTCCGGCGGGGTCGGCTTACCACGCACCGTCAGGCGCGGGCCTTCGACTTCGATATCCAGTTCGCTTTGTTTGAACCCGGCCAGCGCCAGAGAAATTCGATAATGGTTATCGTCACTTTTCTCGATATTGTATGGCGGAAAACCTTGCGGCTCCTGGCCACCCATCGAGCTAGCTAATTTATCAAAACCAATCCATTGACGAAGCAATGGAGATAAATCGTAATTACGCATAATAGTAACTCCTTCCAAGAAGCGAGAGGTGATATATTGCCCCCTGTTGGCGGGCAACGAGCGGTTACTGGCGCCTATTGCACCAAAAAAATAATGTTTACTTAATTTCGATACGCCGTGGCTTTAACGTTTCGGGTATTACGCGCTGCATATCGATATACAGCAGGCCGTTTTCCAGTTTGGCGCCCTTGATTTGAATGTGCTCGGCCAGCTGGAATTTACGTTCAAAGTTACGTTCTGCAATACCCTGATACAGAAAGGTTTTCTCTGCAGTCTCACCCTGATGCGCACCGCGCACTATCAGCATGTTATCGTGTGAGGTTATTTCCAGTTCCTGTTCGGCGAACCCGGCAACCGCAATGGCGATGCGGTAATGGTTTTCCTCTACCAGTTCGACATTATACGGAGGATAGCCATTAGTCTGATTTTGACCGGCTTCCAACGCGTTAAATAAACGGTCAAAACCAATAGCGGAACGGTATAACGGAGAAAGATCGAAATTACGCATGTAACAGCCTCCTAAGGCACTTCAGCGAGGTTGAAAATAGGCCTTCCATCATGGACAGGCAGCGAGACCACAATTCCCTGACGGCGAACTGTTAATTTGGTCTTGTAGATAAAATGGGGTTTGCAATTTTATTTTCAACCGACCAAGATCAAAAAAATGGCCATTGAAGGCGGCGAAAGTTTTTTTATCACATACAATGAACAGTGAGAAAACCGCCACAGAGCGGCGCTTTGCTCGTTTGACGCATCGGTCAGATGTGATAAATCAGCAAATTCAGGGGAACAGCACCCTTCAGGATGGGATGATGAAGATGATGAAAGTAATGGCAGCCAGTTGTCTGCTGTTGGCAACCAGCGGTTGCTCCAGCATTATGAGCCACACCGGCCCCGATCAGGGCTACTACCCCGGCACACGCAGCAGCGTGAACATGCTGAAGGACGACGAAACCGGTTGGGTGATGAAACCGCTGGTGGCGCTGGATTTACCGTTCTCGGCGGTGGTCGATACCGTGTTGCTGCCTTATGACTACCTGCGTGCCGACAGCGATAAAACTGCCGACTCGCCAAGGGAGCGCATTCTGCACGAAGAACAGCAAAGGCTGGCGGCCAGCGGTACCCCAGGCCAATCCGGCAGCGTTACCCATTGATTCCCGCGGGCCATCCGGCCCGCCCGCTTCCCCCCATTGTCACCGCTTCAGCTTTCGCCCGCCCCACTGTCGTAAACCGTCAGCATGGCTTCAACCAGGGTGACGTGCGGTGTCGACCACGAATATCTGGTTGAAGCCGGCCACCTCACGCATAAACGCCACCCGTGTGCCATCGGGGGAAAACACCACCGCGTCGCCGCTGGGCGGCCGTTGGCTACGCTGCGTCAGGCGATGCATGCCGCCGTCGGCGACGTCACACAGCATCACGCTGTTATCGCACACCAACGCAATCTGCCGGCCCTGTGGGTGCCAACTGAATGCCGATTGAATATCATGCTTGCCAACGCTGATCTGTCGCGGTGCGCCGCCGTTGGGTGAAACACACCATAACTGCACGACGCCAGCGTCGTCTTTCATCAAAAAGGCAATCTGGCTGCCGTCGGGCGAGCTACGCAGCCAATGGCGCGGCACCGTTGCCAGCCCGGGATAACGCCGATCGCCGGTCTGCGTCAGCCGTCGTTGCCGAACCCCCTGCGGCGGTGCCGGCAGCGTGGTTTCGCTACCTTGCAGCGGTTGCGCACCGGCCCTGGCGTAATCGGCGTCGTTTTCCGGCAGATCGACAATAAACACTTCCGGCAGTTTTGTGCCGTCGGCGGCCAGCGTATCGCCGATGAACGCCAGCGCCCAGCGCTGTTGGCGGCCATCCTCCTTCAGGTAGCCGTTTTGCCCCACCCAGCCCTCTTCATAAGCGCGGTTGATGTCGTCGCTGCCCACGCGCGGCTGCGGCGTGGTCTGGCTGACCAGCACGCAATAGTGGCTGCCGTCATACTCACGCGGATGCTGTTTGGGCGGATTCACGCCGTGCAACGGCAGCGCTACCCCCACGTTGCGCAGATCGAGCGCCGGGTCGAGCTGGTGCATGACATGGTCGTTATAGGTGAAACTGAGGCGACTGCCATCGGGGCTGAAAACGTGCACATGGCTGCCGCCGCGCAGCGCGCCGGGGGTGTAAGGCGCAGTGATGTCCAACGCGTCGAGCGTGATCGCCAGTTGGCGATCCGGTTCGCTGACGATCACCCCGCGGCGATGGTGAAAATCATAATGCCAATGGCTGTCCGGGTATTCCGGGCCATGAATGAACGCATAACGCGCCGGCGCATCGGGGCTGACGGTAACAACGCCGACGTGTGCGCCGTGCTGGGCGCGGTAAATCACCTGCGTCTCGCCGCTGGTCACGTTCACTCGCTCAATCGTCAAACCGGTGAACGAGGCGCCGCTTGGACGAACGTCATACGCCAGCCATTGACTGCACGGCGTCCAGACGTTGATATTGGTTAGCTGATGGCTCCGCGGCTCGAAAGTCAGCTGTGTTTCCCGATGGCTCATGGCGGCTCCCCGCAGATGCTGGCATTGAGCCGCCATCTTACCGGATCAACCGACCCGTTTCACATCGCCCACCAGCAGCAAATAGGAAAGCGCACCGATCAACGCCACCACCGAAATATAAATCAGCGACGGTGCGAAACCGTAATCCTGCGCCAGATAGCCCACCACCAGCGGTACGGTAATGCCGCCCAGCCCACCGACAAAGTTAAACACCCCGCCGGTCAGGCCAATCAGGCGCACCGGCGCCAGCGACGAGACCAGCGACCAGGTGATCGACGCGAAACCGTTGCCAAAGAATGCCAGCGCCATCAACACCATAATCCACAGCGGATCGTTGGTATAATTGGCGCCCATGATGCAGGTCGACAGCAACAGACCGCAGATGATCGGCGTTTTACGCGCAAAGCCGATCGACTTGCCACTGCGCAACAGGCGATCGGCGACAAAACCGGACAGCAGCACGCCGAAGAACGCCGCCAGGAACGGCACGGTGGTCATAAAGCCGGCGGTCAACGCCGCAATGTGCTTTTCCTGCGTCAGATAGTTCGGGAACCAGGTCAGGAAGAACCACAGCGTCGAGGTAATGGCGAACTGGCCCAGATACACGCCAAGCAGCTTGCGGTGGAACACCAGCTTCCAGTCGGCGGCGGTCAGGGTTACCCGGGCTTTCTTCTCGCTGGCGACGTCGCCGTCCACCATGCCACCGCCGGCCTGGATGTATTCCAGTTCGGCGCGGTTCACGCCTTTGCTGTTACGCGGCGGCTGATAAACCAGGTGCCACACCAACGCCCAGACAATGCCCACCCCGCCAGTGATGATAAATACCCAGTGCCAGCTCAGCACTTCCTGCACCCAAATCAACAACGGGGTCAGGAATGCCAGGCCGACAAATTGACCGGAGGTATAAAAGCCCACCGCCGAGGCACGTTCCTGCTCCGGGAACCAGCTGGTCACGATGCGGTTATTGGTCGGGAAGGCCGGTGCCTCGAACAACCCGGTGATGGCGCGCAGGCCAATCAGCGCGCTCAAGCCATTGGCGAAACCCTGCAACAGCGTGGCGATGGACCAGCCCATGATGGCGATAAAGTAGGTCAGCCGGGAACCGACGCGATCGAGGAACCAGCCGCCGGGGATTTGGCACAGCGTATAGGTCCAGGCAAAAGCGGAAAAGATATAGCCCATTTGCGCCTTGCTGATGCCAAACTCTTCCTGAATATGCGCCGATGCCACCGCCAGGTTGGCGCGGTCGACATAACAAATCACCACGGTGACAAATATCATTAATAACGTCAGGTAACGCCGTTTTGTTTTAGGTGTTGCGGTCAATGTCATTTCCATTATTGTTATTCCGTTATTTTTCGGATTTTAATAACGGCGAAATATCTCTGTAGGGTCGTATTTCGCCGGGTAGGGGTTATCGGTCTGGTAGCACTTTTATTGGTGGTTGTCTGACAGACTGTGGCGTTTGCCGACCTATTTTCAGGCCAATAACGCCGCCAATAATTAACGCCAGTGCGACAATAATCAGCGCGCTGTCATAACTGTGGGTCACGTCTTTTATTCGCCCCATCACCGGTGGAAATACCAATCCGGCAATATTGGCCACCGCATTGATCAGGGCAATCGAGGCGGCACCGGCTACGCCAGCGACGGTTTCGGTAGTCACCGCCCAGAAGATCGGCGTAATCGCCCAGTTAAGGCCGACGGTCAGCACCAGCAGGCCATACGCCAACAGCAGGTTCTGGCTGTAGATTGCCAGCAGCAGCAAGCCGCCGGCGGCTATCAATGGCAAGCCGAGATGCCAGGCGCGCTCTTTGCGCAGATCGGAATGGCGGCCGTTCAGATACATAAAAATGCAGGCAAACAGGAACGGCACCGCAGACAGCACGCCGACCATGAAATTGCTTTGTTCGGCCACCACTCCCTTGACGATCAGCGGCAGGAACAGCGTAATGCCGATGGTGCCGAACGCCTGCAATAGCCATAACAGGCTCAACGCCCATACCCGCCGGCTTTTCAAGGCGGTACGCCAGCCGTGTTGGTGACCGATGGCGGACTGCGCGCTTTCGTCAGCCAGGCGGTTGGCCAGCCAGCGGCGTTGTTCTGCACTCAGCCAGCGCGCCTGTTCCGGCGCATCATCCAGATAGAAGTACACCACGATGCCCAGCGCCACCGCCGGGATGCCTTCCAGCAGGAACAGCCAACGCCAGCCGTCGACGCCAAAGAAACCGTGCAGATTGAGAATCGAACCGGAAATGGGCAGACCAATCACCGACGCCAGCGCCGCGCCGATATAAAACAACGACATGGCGCGTGCCCGGTCGCTGCGCGGGTACCAGCAGGAGAGGTAATAGATAATGCCGGGCGTAAAGCCGGCTTCCGCCACGCCGAGCAGAAAGCGCATCACGTAAAGCTGCGTCGGCGTTTGCACCAGGCTCATGCCGGCGGCAATGATGCCCCAGCTGACCATAATCCGCGCGATCCACAGTTTTGCACCGACGCGGGTTAATATCACATTGCTGGGCACTTCAAAAATAATATAGGAAATATAAAATATTCCGGCGGCGATACCGTACATTTCTGCCGTCATCGCCAGATCGGCATTCATCTGTAATGCCGCCACCGATATATTTGAGCGATCGATATAGGCAATTAGATAAAGAATCATAATAAAAGGAATGATTCTGAGGTTCATTTTTTTTATGGTTGAGGAGTACAGATCGTTATTCATCACTTACCCTCACGCTAATTATTTGCAGGTGGGCGCCCAGCCACGGCGAAACCTCAGCCGGGCGCTGTCGAGGTAAAGCTATTGAGTAAATTTAATTATTATCGGTTAAGCCGGGTTTACCACTCGGCCACCGCGCCGTCGGGATAGCGCCACACCGGGTTGCGCCAGTCGGCAGCCTGCTTGCTGCGCTCAATCACCAGCTCTTCGTTGATTTCCACCCCCAATCCCGGCTTGCTTGGCGGATAGAAGTGGCCATCAGCCATGGCGAAATCATCCTGGTTGAGTACGTAATCCAGCAGCTCGGCGCCCTGGTTGTAGTGAATACCCATGCTTTGCTCCTGGAACACCGCGTTGCGGGAGACGAAATCCACGTGCAGACAGGCGGCAAGCGCAATCGGCCCCAGCGGGCAGTGCGGCGCCAATGCCACGTCGTACGATTCCGCCATCGCGGCAATCTTGAAGCATTCGGTAATGCCGCCGGCGTGAGACAGGTCCGGCTGAATAATGGCCAAGCCACCGTCGGCCAGCACCCGTTTAAAATCAAAGCGCGAATACATCCGCTCACCGGCAGCAATGGGAATATGCGTTTGCGCCGCCAGCCGCGGATAGTATTCCGCCTGCTCGGCCAATACCGGCTCCTCGATAAACAGCGGGCGGTACGGCTCCAGCTCTTTGATTAATACCCTGGCCATCGGCGCATCGACCCGACCGTGGAAATCCAGGCCAAATTCGATCTTGTTGCCAAACGCTTCGCGGATCTGCGCCACCACCGCCACCGCCGCGTCGATTTTGCGTGAATTGTCGATGATGCCCATCTCTTCACAGCCGTTGAGCTTGAAGGTATCGAAGCCAATCTGCGTCAGTTTCTCAATGCCGGCAATCACCTCGGCAGGGCGATCGCCGCCAACCCAGCTGTAGGCCTTGATTTTATCGCGTACCAGGCCACCCAGCAGCTGATACACCGGCACCCCCAGCGCCTTGCCCTTGATATCCCACAGCGCCTGATCGATACCGGCAATCGCGCTCATCAGTATCGGCCCGCCGCGATAAAATCCGCCGCGATACAGCGTTTGCCAAATATCATTGATACGCGCCGGATCCTGCCCGACCACATATTCGGCAAGCTCGTGCACCGCCGCTTCGACGCTGCGTGCCCGCCCTTCAATCACCGGCTCGCCCCAGCCGACAATGCCTTCGTCGGTTTCAACTTTCAGGAACATCCAGCGCGGCGGCAGCCGATAGGTGGTCAGTTTGGTTATTTTCATCGTGTGGCTTCCTTATAGGCTCGAACGAAAGCGGCGGCCTGCTGCGCAGTGCGTTCCAACGGCTGGCCGGCGCGGTACAGATCGCTGCCCAACCCAGCACCAACGCAACCGGCGGCCAAATACTGATGCAGATTTTCCGGCGTAATGCCGCCGACGGCGAAAACCGGCACCTGTGGCGGCAGCACGGCTTTCAACGCTTTGATGTAATCCGGGCCAAACGACAGCGACGGGAAGATTTTCAACGCCTGCGCGCCGGCATCCAGCGCGTTGAACGCTTCAGTGGCGGTGGCGCAACCGGCGCAGACCGTCATGCCAAGCGCTACCGCCCGGCGAATCACCGCCGGTTGGGTATTCGGCGTCACCACCAGTTTGCTTCCCAGCGCGGCCAGCTGTTCCACCTGCGGCACCTGCAATACGGTGCCTGCGCCGATCAGTGCACCCTCGCCGAAGTTCCTTACCGCTTCGCCAATGCTGACCGCCCATTCTGGCGAGTTCAGCGGAATTTCGATCGCGTCGAAACCGGCGTCCAGCAACGTCTGTATGTGAGCGCCGGCTTCCGGCGGCGTAATGCCACGCAGAATGGCAATCAACGGCAATTCAGTCTTCCAGCTCATTGGCAATGCTCCTGATCCCAGTTTGAAAAGCGCGGTCGCCATCCAGCGTGCGATAGCGTATGCCCGCCATGTCGAACGCCCGGCCGTAGCGTTGCGCCAGCGTCGGATTACCGATCACCGTTAACGCGGTATGCGCCGCCAGCGGATATTGCTGCTGCATTTGCGCCACTTCGTTGCCAATCAGCAAACCGGACAGCCAATCGCTGACCGCGCTTTTTTCCAGTTTTCCCAGCAGATGAGCGGCGCGGGTTTCAAATAGCCGCCTCACCAGATGGCGCTCGCCAAGCCCTGCCGCCAACCCGCGCTCAAACACCTGCGCATCGGGCCGTTGTTCGCCGAGTCCAACGCCAATCAGCGACTGGCTTAGCAGCAGGTGGTGCAGCTCGCCGGTCATTACGGTGCGAAAGTCCACCAGCGTATCGCCGTCCATCTGCACCCATTTGCTGTGGGTGCCCGGCATCACGTACAGCGGTGACGGCAGTTCGGTATGAGCGCCCAACAGTTGGGTCTCTTCACCGCGCATCACGTTACAGTTATCCTCGCCGTTGACGCAGATGCCCGGAATGATCCAGGCGCGATACGGCAACGCCTGCTCTACCGCGATCGCCTGGCGAGCGAGACCGGTCAGCGGCGAGGGGCACGGCAGATAAGGTGCCTGCAACCAGCCGGCATTGCTGCCGATCATCCCCGCCATCACCACCGGCAGCGGCCGTTGCCAGCGCGCCATCAGTTCGCCGAATACCTGCTGCGGCGTGCGGCCGCCGAGCCGGGTAACGCCGGCCTCGGAGCGCACGCTGTCCACGCATGCGCCATTTTCATAACGCCAGGCGCGCAGGTTGGTGGACCCCCAGTCAATCGCGATAAAGCCGTTGCTCATAGCATGTCCTTTAACCTTTTGGTCGAGCTGGCGATCATGGTGAGCGCCGCCCGTTCGGCGGCATCCGCATCCTGATGGCGAATGGCGTCATACAAATCCTGATGCTCGCGCAGAGTACGCGGCATGTTGTCTTCGTCCGGCATATAAGTGCGATCAAACACCGCACGCTGCAATGAACTGATCGCTACGCTGAGCTGCTGCAACACCGGGTTGTGCACCGCCGCCAACACCGCTTCGTGGTAGCGAATATCGGCCTCGTTAAACAGTTCGCGCTCCTGATGATGGGCAATCATGTCGTTCAGCGCCGCTTCTATCACCGCCAGTTCGCTGGAGGTGGCGCGCTCCGCCGCCCAACGTGCGATGGTCGGTTCCACCAGGTTGCGCACTTCGCTCATTGCCGCTATCAGCCGTGGGTCATAATCCTGCGCCAGTACCCAGTTCAGCACCTCGGTATCCAGATAGTTCCACTGGCTGCGCAAGGTGACAAAGGCGCCGCGGTAGCGTTTGACCTCCACCAGCCGCTTGGCCATCAGCGCGCGCAGCACTTCCCGAATGATATTGCGCGACGTTTCAAACTCTTCGCACAACTCCGCTTCGGACGGCAGCGCCGCCCCCGGTACGTACTTGCCGCCGACGATCTGCTGGCCAATGTCGATGATGATGCGGTCGGTTTTACTGATCTGCTGCTTCATGGTTGCTCCGTATTTTCGCCTGCGGGAAATGGCTTCACTTTACTCCGCTGGCGCTATTGGTTCCTGCGATTGCAGCACAATCTTTATCATCTCATCGCTAACACTCGGACGATTGTAGTACCAAGATTATATGTTGTACTACAATCTGGATCACAAAATAGACAATAGCTGATTTTGTCATTATGGCGATTTACAGATTGGATTAAAAAGTACAGTATGGATTTTTAAGTCTAAATGAGTCTGGTCATGTTAAGCCGTTATCACGCCATCGCCGATGCTATCGCCCTGCTGTTTTCCCCTTATGCCGAAGTGGCGATCCACGATCTCGCCAGCCAAACGCTGGTCTACATCGCCAATAACCGCTCGCAGCGTAAAATCGGCGAAGCCTCCAATATGAGCGAGTTACAGCAGGATCGTCATTTGCAGGTGCTGGGCCCCTATCTGAAACGCAATTGGGACGGCAGTCAGCTGCGTTCGATCAGCGCGGTATTGCGCGACGATCGCGACCAACCGATTGGCCTGCTGTGTATCAATCTGGATATCAGCGTGTTGGAAGGTGCCAAAGCCGCGCTGGAGACATTCCTTGCCGGTAACGCCTTGCAGCCGCAGCCAGAGGTGCTGTTTCAGGATGACTGGCAAGAACGCATCAATACCTTTGTGTATAACTGGCTGCAACAACGGCAGCAAACGCTGGCTATGCTGAACGGCGCCGGCCGACGCGCGTTGGTGGAGGCGCTGTATCACGAGGGGGCTTTCAAGGGTAAAAACGCCGCCGGCTACGTGGCGAAGATTCTTGGCATGGGCCGTGCCACCGTCTACAACTATCTGAAAAATACAAAGGAATCATTATGAGCCAGTTATTTGACCAGATTGTCACCGCGCATCAACAGCTGCGTCCACAGGTTCGCGTGACGCCGCTGGAGCGCAGCATCCTGCTGTCGCAGCAGTTGGGCTGCGAACTGTGGCTGAAATGCGACCACTTGCAGCATACCGGCTCATTCAAGTTTCGCGGCGCCAGTAACAAGCTGCGGTTGCTGTCCTCGCAGCAGCAGCGCGATGGGGTGATCGCCTCTTCCAGCGGCAATCATGGCCTGGCGGTAGCGCAAGCCGGTAAGCTGATGGGCATCGGCGTGACGGTCTACGTACCGGAAAACGCCGCTTCGGTGAAGGTTAACGCCATTCGCGCGCTGGGCGCCGAAGTGATACTGATCCCTGGCGATGCGCTAAATGCCGAAATAGCTGGTGAACAGGCAGCTAATGAGCAGAAAAAAGTGTATATCTCGCCGTATAACGATTTACAGGTGGTCGCTGGCCAAGGCACCTGCGGCATGGAACTGGTGGAACAGCAGCCGGATCTCGACGCGGTGGTGGTAGCGGTCGGTGGCGGCGGTTATATTTCGGGAATTGGCAGCGTATTGCGGCGTTTGTCGCCGAAAACCCAGCTGATAGCCTGCTGGCCGGAAAATTCAACCGCCATGTACAGCGCTCTG
The DNA here is from genome assembly GCF_900635445.1 of Serratia odorifera. Classification (NCBI taxonomy): domain Bacteria; kingdom Pseudomonadati; phylum Pseudomonadota; class Gammaproteobacteria; order Enterobacterales; family Yersiniaceae; genus Serratia; species Serratia odorifera. The sequence continues at coordinate 1,597,466 of NZ_LR134117.1, read as the reverse complement.
CAGGCTGGTCACATTCACCCGGTCGATGAGCAGGATACGCTGTCCGACGGCACCGCCGGCGGCGTCGATCCGCAGGCCGTCACCTTCCCGCTGTGTCAGCAACTGATCGACCGCCAGGTGCTGGTCAGCGAAGCGGAAATCAGACAGGCCATGCGCGCCATCGCCGCCAGCGACCGCTGGATTATTGAAGGGGCCGCCGGTGTCGCATTGGCTGCCGCCATCAAACTGGCGCCGGAGTTGCAGGGCAAAAAGGTCGCCGTGGTGCTGTGTGGCAAAAATATCGTATTGGAAAAATACCTGGCAGCCATCGACGATGCGCATTCTTGACCGCAGCAAATACTGGCCGCATTCGATGCAGATACCGTCACGACGTTGCTGAAGCAAGGCTTGAACGGGTAAACAGGAGCTGGCGAGCGCGCTGACCAGCAGGGCGGATATTCTACTGGTCGATGCGCAGGATCAGTGTACGAAATATGGCGAGATCGCCACGACTGTAACGGGCGCCAAAGCGCCCCGACTCGTCAGGCGTTGAGCACAAATTTTTCGATGGCGCGCGCCACGCCGTCTTCAGTGTTGCTGCTGGTAACGAACTGCGCCACCTGCTTCAGTGCCGGGATCGCATTGCCCATCGCCACGCCAACGCCGGCAAACTCAATCATCGCGGTGTCGTTGGCCTGATCGCCCAATGCCATCACGTTTTGCTGAGCAATACCCAGATGATCGGCCAGCATTTTCACGCCAGCGCCCTTGTCGACCTTTTTATGCAGAATTTCCAGATAGTAAGGCGCACTTTTCAGTAGGGTGTACTGCGCCAGCGTTTCCGGCGGAATGCGCGCAATGGCGCTGTCGAGTAACTCCGGTTCGTCGATCATCATCACTTTTGGGAAGCGCATGTTGCGATCCATTTCATCCACGCTGCGATATTTCAACGGGATGCCGGTCATCTCCGCTTCGTGCACGGTGTATTTGCCGATATCTTTGTTTGGCGTGTAAAGGGTATCAAAATCAAACGCCTGGAAATGCACTCCCAACTGACGTGCCAGTTGTTCAAAATGCAGATAGTCGTCGAAGCCCAACGTTTCCTGCAGAATACAGGCCCCGTCCACCGCTTGCAGCACCAAGGCGCCATTATAGGTTATACAGAAATCATTGCCGCCCTGGATATCCAACTGACGCAAATAGTCTTGCACGCCAACGTAAGGCCGCCCGGTCGCCAGCACCACATGCACCCCTTTGCGGCGTGCTGCGGTAATGGCCTGCTTCACTGCCGGAGTAATCTGATGCTGCGGGTTGAGCAGCGTGCCGTCCATATCTATTGCAATCAGTTCAATCGCCATGCGTACTTCTCCGAATTGATCCAGTATCAGCCCATGCTAACGCGTTTCAGCCTGCGGTGTCAGCGGCTAAGAAAGCAAAAAAAATCCGCGCGGGTTGCCCGGCGCGGATTTTGACAGCGACCGACAGCCGCTTAGATATCGATGTTCGCCGCTTTCAGGGCGTTTTCTTCGATAAATGCACGACGCGGTTCAACCGAATCGCCCATCAAGGTGGTGAACAGCTGGTCGGCGGCAATGGCATCCTTCACCGTCACGCGCAGCATGCGGCGACTTTCCGGATCCATGGTGGTTTCCCACAGCTGCTCCGGGTTCATTTCGCCCAGACCTTTATAGCGCTGTACCGCCAGACCACGACGAGACTCTTTCACCAGCCACTCCAGCGCCTGTTCGAAGCTGTCGACCGGTTGGCGACGTTCGCCACGTTCGATGAACGCGTCGTCTTCGATCAGACCGCGCAGTTTCTCGCCCAGTTGACAAATCTTGCGGTATTCGCCGCCGTGAATGAAATCGAAGTCCAGCGGATAATCGGTATCGACACCGTGCGTACGAATGCGCAGCGTCGGTTCGAACATCTGGCGCTCACGGTTTTCAATCATCACGTAGCCGTAGCTGCTGCCATGCTGTTCTTTTTCGTTCAGCAGGTTCACCAGTGACTCGATCCAGGCTTGTACCTTGGCCTGATCGCCGAGATCATCTTCCGCCAGCGTTGGCTGATAGATCAGATTGTTCAGCAGTGCGCGTGGATAACGACGCTCCATGCGGCCAATCAGTTTCTGCACGCTGTAATGCTCCGCCACCAGTTTTTCCAGCGGTTCACCTGCCAGCGCTGGCGCGTGGGCATTGGCATGCAGCGTTGCACCGTCCAGTGCGATGGCGATCTGATACTGATCCATCGCGTCATCATCTTTAATGTACTGTTCCTGCTTGCCTTTCTTCACTTTGTACAGCGGCGGCTGAGCAATGAACACGTGACCGCGCTCAATGATTTCCGGCATCTGACGGTAGAAGAAGGTCAGCAGCAGCGTACGGATGTGCGAACCATCGACGTCGGCATCGGTCATGATGATGATGCTGTGATAGCGCAGCTTGTCCGGGTTGTATTCGTCACGGCCAATGCCGCAGCCCAGCGCGGTGATCAGCGTCGCCACTTCCTGCGAAGACAGCATTTTGTCAAAGCGCGCTTTCTCGACGTTGAGGATTTTACCTTTCAACGGCAGGATCGCCTGGTTCTTGCGGTTACGCCCCTGCTTGGCAGAGCCGCCCGCAGAGTCCCCTTCCACCAGATACAGTTCGGACATCGGCCGGGTCGCGTTCCTGGCAATCCGCCAGCTTGCCCGGCAGGCCGGCCAAATCCAGCGCGCCTTTACGACGGGTCATTTCACGCGCCTTGCGCGCCGCTTCACGCGCGCGGGGCCGCATCGATGATTTTGCCGACGACGATTTTCGCATCGTTCGGGTTTTCCATCAGGTAATCCACCAGCTTCTCGTTCATCAGCGACTCAACCGCGGTCTTCACTTCCGAAGACACCAGTTTGTCCTTGGTCTGGGACGAGAACTTGGGATCCGGTACCTTGACCGACACCACGGCAATCAGACCTTCACGCGCATCGTCACCGGTGGCGCTGATCTTGGACTTCTTGCTGTAGCCTTCCTTGTCCATGTAGTTGTTCAGGGTACGGGTCATCGCGGCACGGAAACCGGCCAGGTGCGTACCGCCGTCGCGCTGCGGAATGTTGTTGGTGAAGCAGTAGATATTTTCCTGGAAGCCGTCGTTCCACTGCAACGCCACTTCCACGCCGATATCGTCCTTCACGGTGGAGAAGTAAAACACCGTCGGGTGAATTGGCGTTTTGTTTTTGTTCAGATACTCGACAAACGCCTTGATACCGCCTTCGTAGTGGAAGTGGTCTTCTTTGTCATCGCGCTTGTCTTTCAGGCGGATAGATACGCCGGAGTTGAGGAACGACAGTTCACGCAGGCGTTTCGCCAGAATGTCGTACTGGAATTCGGTCTGGTTGGTAAAGGTCTGGTAGCTCGGCCAGAAACGCACCGTGGTGCCGGTCTGCTCGGTTTCGCCGACCACTTTCAGCGGCGTTTGCGGCTCGCCGTGGCTGTAGGTTTGCTCGTGAACCTTGCCTTCGCGGCGGATCACCAGCTCCAGCTTCTCGGACAGGGCGTTAACCACCGAGACGCCCACGCCGTGCAGGCCGCCGGACACCTTGTAGGAGTTATCGTCGAACTTGCCGCCGGCGTGCAGCACGGTCATGATGACCTGTGCGGCAGAAACGCCTTCCTCTTCGTGGATCCCGGTCGGGATACCACGGCCATCATCCTGCACCGAAACCGAATTGTCGGCGTGGATGGTGACCTGAATGTCACTACAGTGGCCAGCGAGTGCTTCGTCGATAGCGTTGTCCACAACCTCGAATACCATGTGGTGCAGACCGGTGCCATCATCGGTATCGCCGATATACATGCCCGGGCGCTTGCGCACCGCATCCAGCCCTTTTAATACCTTGATACTTGAGGAGTCATAAGAATTCGACATCAACGTTTCTCGCTCATTTTAGTCCTGTGGTTGAACCTCTATTTTACCCTGTTCCACGCGGAACATCTTGCCCTTTTCACCCACCATGTCGGTCACTTGTTCAGCGCTGACTGCGCTGACAAAGACTTGAGCCTGGGTGGCTTTCAGGCGATCGGCCAACAGCCGGCGTCGGCCGGTGTCCAGCTCGGAGGCAAAAATCATCAATCAGATACAGGCAACGCCGCCCGCTCTGCCGGGTGAGAAACTCACCCCTGCGCCAAGCGCAACGCGCACATCAGCAGCTTGAGCTGACCGCGCGACAATAAATCCTCTACCGGCGTGCCGTCGGCACGAATGCGGAAATCCGCCTTGTGCGGCCCTACCGCGGTATAGGTCAGTGCCCTGTCGCGTTCAAACTGGCGCTCCAACAGCTCGCCATAGTCGCTTTCCCTTATCCCAGCCGCGCTGGAAGGAGAAGCTCAGGGCAAATTCGGGCAGAAACTGCGCGCAGGTCGCAGTGATATCCGCGGCGATTGCGTCGCTGTAGGCTGCCCGCCAGTCGCTGATGCGCTCGGCCAACGGGATCAGTTCCTGATCCCAGGCGCGAATCTGCGCATAGCGGCTCACCTGGCGCAGCGCGGCATTGCGCTGCTTCAGTAACCGTTTCAGGTTGCTCCAGGCGGTGAAAAAACCGGGTTCGTTGTGAAAACATCCCCAGTCCAGGAACGCGCGCCGAAACTTCGGCCCGCCGTTTAGCAGGGTAAAACCTTCGGGGGTGATCAGCTGCATCGGCAATAGCTGAGCGAGCTCCGCCACTTTGTGGCCGTCGCTGCCATCGATGCGCACCTTGCTGTCCCCCTGGCGGCTTTTACTCAGGCCGACCGACAGTTCGCGTTCGCTGCCGCTGTCTACCCGGCCATGCAGTACGTATTCCGGCTGGTCATGGCGAATCACCCGCCCAGCCTGCAAACTGCGAAAGGCGCGGCCGTGTCCGAGGGTATAAACCGCTTCAAGCACGCTGGTCTTGCCGCTGCCGTTGGCACCCACCAGGAAGTTAAACCCCGGCGCCGGCGCCAAATCCGCCGATTCGATATTGCGGAAGTCTTTAATCAGTAAACGCGTTAATGCCATGCCAATTCCATCACCGGGAAATTACGCTCTATGTGAGGGCGTTATCGATAGCCCGGGTATCGATCAGAGACGCATTGGCATCACGACATAGGCGGCAGACTTGCTGGCGCCGTCTTCGATCTGCACACTGGACACCGAGTCGGTCAACAGCAGACGCACGTCTTCGCACTTCAGCGCGTTCAATACGTCGAGCACGTAACTGACGTTGAAGCCGATTTCCATTTCGGTGCCTTCGTAGATCACGTCGAGAATTTCTTCTGCCTCTTCCTGTTCCGGGTTGTTGGCAGTGATCTTCAGCTGGTTATGGCTGACGTACAACCGCACGCCGCGGAATTTCTCGTTCGACAGGATCGCCGCGCGGGCAAACGCCTGCTTCAGCAGATCGCAGCCGGCCTCCAGCGTTTTGTCCGGGTTCTTCGGCAATACGCGGCGATAGTCAGGAAAACGACCGTCAACCAGCTTCGAAGTAAAGATGAAGTCGCCAACGTGAGCGCGGATGTTGTTACTGCCGATCTGCAGTTGCAACGGCGTGTCTCCGCCGTCCAGCAGACGCACCAGCTCCATCACGCCCTTGCGCGGTACGATCACCGAATGCGACGGCAGTTGCTGGCCTATCGGCATCGCACACACCGCCAGACGGTGGCCGTCGGTAGCGACGGTACGCAGCTCTTCCCCTTCGGTTTCGAACAGCATGCCGTTCAGGTAATAACGCACGTCCTGATGGGCCATCGAAAACTGGGTCGCTTCAATCAGGCGTTTCAGCGTAGCCTGTGGCAAGGTGAACTCCACCTCGCTCTGCCAGTCGTCCAGGTTGGGGAAATCCGCCGCCGGCAGCGTAGACAGTGAGAAACGGCTGCGGCCGGAGCGCACCAGCATCCGCTCGCCGTCGAGCTGCACGGTGATTTCGGCGCCTTCCGGCAGGCCACGGCAGATATCAAAGAATTTACGCGCGGGGACGGTAGTCGCGCCCGCTTCATGGGGTTGAGACAGGGCAACGCGCGCCACCATCTCCATCTCCAGATCGGTACCGGTCAACAGCAGGGAGCCTTCCGTCACCTGCAACAGCAGGTTACCCAGAATCGGCAGCGTTGGGCGACCGCCCAGTGGGCTGCTCACCTGTTGCAGCGGTTTTAGCAGATGCTCACGTTCGACGATAAATTTCATAGCGCTATGAAGATAATGTTCTGATTAAGTTGGAGAAATCTTCTTTGATGTCGTGACTTTCCTCACGCAGCTGCTCAATCTTCCGGCAGGCGTGCAACACCGTGGTATGGTCGCGGCCACCAAACGCATCGCCGATTTCTGGCAGGCTGTGGTTGGTGAGCTCCTTCGCCAACGCCATCGCCATTTGGCGCGGACGGGCGACGGAACGCGAACGCCGCTTGGGACAGCAGATCCGCGACTTTGATTTTATAGTATTCCGCCACCGTCTTCTGGATATTGTCGATGGTGACCAGCTTTTCCTGCAATGCCAGCAGATCGCGCAGCGCTTCGCGCACGAAATCAATAGTAATGGCACGGCCGGTAAAGTTTGCATTGGCGATCACGCGGTTCAGCGCCCCCTCCAGCTCACGCACGTTGGAGCGCAGACGCTTGGCAATAAAGAACGCCACCTCGCCCGGCAGACGAATGTTGTTCTCGTCGGCCTTCTTCATCAGAATCGCCACACGGGTTTCCAGTTCCGGCGGCTCGATGGCCACCGTAAGCCCCCAGCCGAAACGCGACTTGAGGCGATCTTCTACCCCGTTGATCTCTTTTGGATAGCGATCCGAGGTCAGGATGATCTGTTGATTGCCTTCCAATAGTGCGTTGAAGGTATGGAAAAACTCTTCCTGCGAACGCTCTTTATTGGCAAAAAACTGGATGTCATCGATTAACAGCGCGTCGACCGAACGGTAATAACGCTTAAATTCTTCGATGGCGTTGTTCTGCAAGGCTTTGACCATGTCCTGCACAAAGCGTTCCGAATGCATATAGACCACTTTGGCGTTGGCCTTGCGCGCCATGATGCCGTTGCCAACCGCGTGCAACAGGTGGGTTTTACCCAGGCCGGTGCCGCCATACAGGAACAGCGGGTTGTAAGCGCCGCCGGGATTGTCCGCCACCTGGCGTGCCGCCGCGCGCGCCAGCTGGTTTGACTTACCCTCGACGAAGTTGTCGAACGTGTGTTTGGGGTTGACGTTGGAGCGATAGGACAGCTCCGGCTGCGGTGCCGCATTATCCCAGCTCGGCCGCGAAGGCGCGGCAGTACGCGCCACCGGCGCCGCCGGTGCGCTGCGGCTTTCGGCCACCGCCTGGCTGACGGCTTGAACCATCGGTTTGCTGCCCACTTCAAAACGCAGCAACGGGGCGTCGGTACCGCAGAAATCGTTCAGCAGTCCATTGATGTTGTTTAAGTATTTATCGCGGACCCAGTCCAGCACAAAGCGATTGGGCGCATACAGCGCCAGGGTGTTGTCACTCAGTTCCGCCTGCAATGGGCGTATCCACATACTAAATTCTGTGGCAGGTAACTCATCCTGCAATCGGGCAAGACACTGCTGCCAAAGCGAAAGTGACACGGCGGACTCCACTCGAACAAGATCAATAAAAGAAAAGAATCAGGCTACTTTTTTATAACTCATGATTTTTGACACACGCCCGGCATCGGCTGACCGCCTGGGGGCATGCGAACCGCCTTTCACGGTTTATGTCCTGCACGATCCCCGGCAGGAGATCGCGATCGGAATGACGGATCATAGCGCAAACGGAGCAAGAGATCCTCCCCTTCATCACAGATTAGATCCATTTTATCCACAGCCCCCGGCAGACGGCGATCTTTTCGCCCGTCAGGCGGCAATCACCGTGCGATCTCGCACGTTGCCGCACCGGCGCGCCCTCGCAAACAGGTTATACCTGGTTATCCACGGAAGATCTTTCATTTATATGCCAGGATCGCGCGGGGATCCTTGCGATTTAACCCCGAGTCCGTATAATCTTCGCCCTACGTGTGATACCTGGTTCCTTATATGGTGCGTTATTAGCCAGACGGGATTCTGCGGTGACCACGGGCCAATCGCGGGTTTGACTCGCCATTGGCAAGCAACCAGGTAGGCTATACCCAACGGATTTCACGCTGCAGGCAACGGCCCGCTGAAGCAGGAAAGATGACGGGGATGGCGTGATGTGAATTGACTCAGGACTGTACAATTATTACAATCCCGCCTCTTTATGTATTGCGATTGAGGCGTCGGTCGTCTTCACGCCGAGTAGCCAAACGCGTTTACTGATCAGTAATCAATTTAAGTTTAGGTAGAAATCGCCATGAAACGCACTTTCCAACCGTCCGTATTGAAGCGCAACCGTAGCCACGGTTTCCGTGCTCGTATGGCCACCAAAAATGGTCGTCAAGTTCTGGCCCGCCGTCGTGCGAAAGGCCGTACTCGTCTGTCTGTTTCTAAGTAATAAAAGCTAACCCGCTGAGTGGTTAAGCTCGCTTTTCCCAGGGAGTTACGTTTGTTAACTCCCACTCATTTCACTTTCGTCTTCCAGCAGCCACAACGGGCCGGCACGCCGCAAATTACCATCCTCGGCCGCCTGAACCAGCTGGGGCATCCCCGCATCGGTCTTACCGTCGCCAAAAAACACGTCAAACGCGCGCATGAGCGCAACCGGATCAAACGCCTTACCCGCGAAAGTTTCCGCTTGCACCAGCACCAATTACCGGCGATGGATTTTGTGGTGGTAGCCAAAAAGGGGATAGCGGATCTGGATAACCGCGCGTTGACGGAAGCTTTGGAAAAAATTATGGCGTCGCCACTGTCGCCAGGCTCCCGCATCCTGATCGGGCTGGTGCGAGCCTATCAGCTCGTTATCAGTCCGCTGCTTGGGCCACGTTGTCGCTTCCAGCCGACATGCTCTCATTACGCAATTGAGGCATTAAGCAGGTTTGGCATGATAAAAGGCAGTTGGTTGACAGTGAAACGCGTATTAAAATGCCACCCTTTGAACCCAGGTGGCGATGATCCCGTGCCGCCGAAAACCGACGATAACAGAGAACACTAACGATGGATTCGCAACGCAATCTTCTTCTCATCGCTCTGCTGTTCGTGTCTTTCATGATCTGGCAGGCTTGGCAAACGGACCACGCTCCGCAACCAGCCGCGCAGACCACGCAACAGACCACGAACGCCGCAACCGGTGATGCTGCCAGCCAGGCCGTGCCAGCCAGTGGCCAGGGTAAACTGATTACCGTTAACACTGACGTGCTGTCGCTGACCATCAACACCCGCGGCGGTGACATCGAGCAGGCTAAACTGTTGGCCTACCCGGATACTCTGGGTTCATCGACGCCTTTCAGCTACTGGAAACTACCCCGTCGTTCGTCTATCAGGCGCAAAGCGGCCTGACCGGCAAAAATGGTCCGGACAACCGGCCAACGGCGAACGCCCTCTGTTCCAGGCAGCGCAGGATACCTTTACGCTGGCTGATGGCCAGGATGAACTGCGCATCCCGCTGACCTATAACCCGCGACGGCGTTGAATACACCAAGACCTTCGTGCTCAAGCGCAACCATTACGCGGTTGGCGTTGACTATAGCGTCAACAACAAAGGCACCACCCCGCTGGAACTGTCGCTGTTCGGCCAACTGAAGCAGACCACCGAGCTGCCTAAGCATCGCGACACCGGCAGCAACAACTTTGCGTTGCACACCTTCCGCGGCGCGCGTACTCCACCAGCGAGACCAAGTACGAGAAATACGCGTTCGACAAGGACGAAAACCTGAATGTTTCCACCCAGGGCGGCTGGGTTGCGATGCTGCAACAGTACTTCGCCACCGCGTGGGTACCGGCAACGCAGGGCACCAACACCTTCTACACCGCCAAACCGGGCGACAACCTGTCGACCATCGGCTTCAAGGCCACGCCAGTTGTGGTACAGCCGGGCGCGCAGCAGCAGCTGAACGCCACGCTGTGGGTCGGCCCGGAATTGCAGGATCAGATGGCGCAGCTGGCGCCGCACCTGGACCTGACCGTCGATTACGGCTGGCTGTGGTTCATTTCCCAACCGCTGTTTAAGCTGCTGAAGTTCATTCACGGCTTTATCGGCAACTGGGGCTTCTCGATCATCATCATCACCTTCATCGTGCGCGGCATCATGTACCCGCTGACCAAGGCGCAGTACACCTCGATGGCGAAAATGCGCATGCTGCAGCCAAAACTGCAGGCGATGCGTGAACGTATCGGTGACGACAAGCAGCGTATGAGCCAGGAAATGATGGCGTTGTACAAAGCGGAGAAAGTGAACCCGCTGGGTGGCTGTCTGCCGTTGATCATCCAGATGCCAATCTTCCTGGCGCTGTATTACATGCTGATGGGCTCGGTCGAGCTGCGCCACGCGCCGTTCGCCCTGTGGATCCACGACTTGTCGGCGCAGGATCCGTACTACATCCTGCCAATCCTGATGGGCGTGACGATGTTCTTCATCCAGAAGATGTCGCCAACCACCGTTACCGATCCGATGCAGCAGAAAATCATGACCTTTATGCCGGTGATCTTCACAGTGTTCTTCCTGTGGTTCCCGTCAGGTCTGGTGCTGTACTATATCGTCAGTAACCTGGTGACCATCCTCCAGCAACAGCTGATTTATCGCGGGCTGGAAAAACGCGGTCTGCACAGCCGCGAAAAGAAAAAATCGTAAGCGTATTGTAGGGGCTCGGCACGCTGGCCCTTTGCAATAACACCAAGAGGCGGTCATTAGACCGCCTTTTTGCATATTGTCAGAACGGCAGCCAACGGCGCTGCAATGTGAAGGATTAGGCTATATGAGCACTAGCGATACCATCGTCGCCCAAGCCACCCCACCGGGACGCGGTGGCGTCGGCATTTTGCGTATTTCCGGCCGCGCAGCCCAACAGGTGGCGCAAACGCTGCTCGGCAAGCTGCCAAAACCGCGCCATGCCGATTATCTGCCGTTCCGCGATGCCGACGGCGCAACCCTCGATCAGGGCATTGCACTGTGGTTCCCCGGCCCGAATTCCTTTACTGGCGAAGACGTGCTGGAACTGCAGGGCCACGGCGGGCCGGTGATCCTCGATCTGCTGCTCAAGCGCGTACTGGCGCTGCCAGGCGTGCGCATTGCCCGGCCGGGGGAGTTCTCCGAGCGCGCCTTTCTGAACGACAAGCTCGATCTGGCGCAGGCCGAGGCGATTGCCGATCTGATCGATGCCAGTTCCGAACAGGCGGCCACGTTCGGCAATGAACTCGCTGCAAGGGGCGTTTTCCAGCCGTATTCATCAGCTTGTGGAAGCACTTACTCACCTGCGAATCTACGTGGAAGCGGCCATCGACTTCCCGGATGAGGAAATCGACTTCCTGTCTGACGGCAAAATCGAAGCGCAGCTGAACGGCGTGATGAACGATCTGGACAGCGTGCGCGTCGAGGCACGCCAGGGCAGTCTGCTACGCGAAGGCATGAAGGTGGTGATCGCCGGGCGTCCAAACGCCGGAAAGTCCAGTCTTCTCAATGCATTAGCCGGTCGTGAAGCGGCAATTGTCACCGACATCGCCGGCACCACCCGCGACGTATTGCGTGAGCACATTCATATCGACGGCATGCCCTGCACATTATCGACACCGCCGGGCTGCGGGAAGCCGGCGACGAAGTGGAGCGTATTGGCATCGAACGTGCGTGGAACGAGATTGAACAGGCGGATCGCGTGTTGTTTATGGTGGATGGTACCACCACCGAGGCGACCGAGCCCGGCGAAATCTGGCCGGAGTTTATGGCTCGCCTGCCAGCCACGTTGCCGATAACCGTGGTACGCAATAAAGCGGATATCACCGGCGAACCGCTGGGTCTAAAAGAAGTGAATGGTCACTCACTTATTCGCCTGTCGGCCCGTACCGGCCAAGGCATTGAGGTGCTACGCGATCACTTGAAGCAGAGCATGGGCTTTACCAGCAATATGGAAGGTGGGTTCCTGGCACGTCGTCGCCACCTGCAGGCACTGGAACAGGCGGCCCAGCATCTGGTTCAGGGCAAAGAACAGTTAGTAAGCGCTTACGCAGGGGAGCTGTTGGCGGAAGAATTACGCCTGGCACAGCAGGCGCTGAGTGAAATTACCGGCGAATTCACCTCTGACGACCTGCTGGGGCGAATTTTCTCCAGCTTCTGTATCGGCAAATAACCTGGCGCGGCGCCACCGGGCACGTCAAGCGGGAGAACGGCAACCATGAGTGATGCAAAGAACCATTGGGTAACGGCCAGCGACGTTGCGCGTCTGGCCGGCGTTTCTCGTTCCGCAGTGTCGCGCACCTTCACGCCCGGTGCCTCGGTGTCGGAAAAAACGCGCCAACGGGTGGAGGCCGCAGCGGCAGAATTGGGTTATCAGGTGAATATCATCGCGCGTTCGATGATTACCGGTAGCAGCAATTTTATCGGCCTGGTGACCGCCGGCTTTGATAACCCGTTCCGCAGTAAATTGCTGGCGCCGCTGGTGCATCACCTGGCATTGCAAGGCTTTATGCCACTGCTGCTGAACGCCGACGACCCGAAACAGCTGGCGCCACGGCTGCGTGAGTTATTAAGTTATCACGTTGCCGGCGTGATCCTGACCTCTGGCGCGCCGCCGCTGTCGCTGGCGGAAGAGTATCTGGCGCGCAAAATCCCGGTAACGCTGATCAACCGCCAGGTTGAACTCAGCGGCGCCGATCAGGTTTGCAGTGACAATCACCAGGGCGCGCGGTTGGCCGCACGCCAGCTGATGCAACACCGCGTGACCTGCCCGGGCTTTATTGGCGAAAGCGCGTCTTTCAGCAGTCTGCAGCGCCAACAGGCGTTCGAAAGCCAGTTCGACGCTCAAACGCCAGCCGATGGCCCGCGTGATTTGCCCCCATGGCGGTTATCAGGCCGGCTGGGACGCCGCCGCCGCCCTACTGGCGCAACAACCGCACCTCGATGGCCTGTTTTGCGCCACCGATATGCTGGCGATGGGCGCCATGGACTTTATGCGTCAGCAGCGCCCTGGGCAGCAATTGCCACTGGTCGGCTTCGATGACATCCCACAGTCCGCTTTCGCCCCCCTATCAGCTCACCACTCTGCGGCAAGACACCGATGCATTGGCCAGTACCGCAGTAGCGCTTCTGGTCAGCCGCATACGCCATTTCGACCAGCCGGCAGTACGCAAGAGCGTGCCAGTTGAACTTATCGTGCGCCAATCCGCCTAAAACGAAAGATCTGTTTTATGCGTAGCCGATCACGGAATAAGTTTTTCACTTTAGCCATTATCCTGTAGCACCATTGCAACAAAACAACGATATCATCTTATTTTGCACACGAGTGCAATTAGTGGCGGAGGGGAAATGACGGCAACATCAGCACAGGATATCAGCGCACGTTATCACTTTGCATGCGACGTGGCGCGCCAGGCCGCCGAGCTGGCTTACGATTTTTATCAACGGCGCCAACAGCTGGCGGTGGAACACAAGGGCGATGATTTACAAGACGTGGTCAGTCAGGCCGATCGTGAAGTCGAAGCGTTGACGCGCCGGCTGATCGCCCAACGCTTTCCACTGGACGACTTTCTGGGCGAAGAAAGCGGCGGCAGCGGCGGTAGCGCCGCCTGCACCTGGGTCGTCGATCCGATCGACGGTACCGCGTGTTTTCTCAATGGCTTACACACCTGGTGCGTGTCGATCGGCGTGATCGTTGACGGCGATCCGGTTATCGGCGTGGTCTACGATCCCAACCATCAGGAAATGTTTCACGCCTGCAAGGGTCAGGGAGCGTTTCTCAACCACGATCCTATCCGCGTGCATGCAGGTAGCTCGTTACGCGACGGCGTGATGGGCGTCGGGACTTCCCACCGCGTCACGCCTGAGGATTTCGTGCCGTTTATCAGTCGGTTATTACACGCCGGTGGCATGTTTATCCGCAGCGGTTCCGGCGCGTTAATGACCGCCCAGGTCGCCGCCGGGCGCCTGATCGGTTATTACGAGCCGCACATGAACGCCTGGGACAGCCTGCCCGGCATCGTACTGGTGAGAGAAGCCGGCGGCGTCAGCAATGATTTCCTGGCTGACCACGGTTTGCAACGTGGCAATGTGCTTTTAATGGCCAACGCGGAAATTTATTCTCAGCTGAGCGAATTGATTCAGCAAAAAATAAAATAACGGCGTTGCTCACTTAACTCATGGAAAAGCAATTCATTCGGATTATGTGCCCTACAAATTAAATTAATAAGGACGAACTTCTCTGCCAATGGAATAACCAGAGAGCGCTTAATCAGCGTGTATTTTGCCAATCCGCCCTACGGAGTGAAATTATGTCTGGTATATTCGCTTTTTTTAAAGCGGCGCCGGCCACGCCTTCTCATGGCCCGCTGAATGAAAAGAAATTCCTTACCCTGCGCTGGCGAACCTTTCTGGCGATGACGGTAGCCTACGTGATGTTTTACGTTTGCCGACTGTCGTTCACCGTGGCGAAAAGTGCCCTGGTGGACATTGGCATCAGCCCGACCGAGTTGGGCATGATCGGTTCCGCGCTGTTCTTCTGCTACGCCATCGGCAAGCTGGTCAACGGTTTCCTGGCCGATCACGCCAACGTGGTACGCTTTATGAGCCTGGGGCTGCTGCTCAGCGCAGGGATGAACTTTATGATGGGCACCACCAGCAACGCATTGCTGTTGACGCTGTTCTGGGGCATCAACGGCTGGGCGCAGTCAATGGGCGTCGGCCCCTGCGCGGTGTCACTGGCACGCTGGTATGGCAATAAAGAGCGCGGTACCTTTTACGCCATCTGGTCCACCGCGCATAACATCGGTGAAGCCATTACCTATATGGTGATTGCGGCGGTCATCGCCGCGTTTGGCTGGCATGCCGGCTACTTCACTACCGCCATGCTGGGAGGCGTGGGTATCGTGTTGATCCTGCTGTTTATGCGTGACTCACCGCAGAGCGCCGGCTACCCGCCGATCGGCGTTATTCGCCATGAGACGGAAACGCTGAGCGAAGACCGGGGATCGGTGCTGAAAAATCAGCTGTGGTCGCTGCGCAACCCGGCGCTATGGACGCTGGCGCTGGCGTCGGCCTTTATGTATATCGATCGCTACGCGGTGAATTCGTGGGGCATTTTCTTTTTGCAGCAGGCCAAGCACTACTCCACGCTGGAAGCCTCCAGCATTATCGGCGTTAACGCCATTGCCGGCATCGCCGGGACCATTATTGCCGGTATGTTGTCCGATCGCTTATTCCCACGTAATCGCAGCGTCATGGCCGGGATTATCGGCCTGCTCAATACCGCCGGGTTCGCTCTGATGGTATGGCTACCGCGCAATTACTACAGCGACATCGCCTCAATGGTGATTTTCGGCGCCACCATCGGCGCGCTGACCTGCTTCCTCGGCGGGTTGATCGCGGTGGATATTTCGTCGAAGAAAGCGGCCGGCGCGGCACTGGGCACTATCGGCATCGCCAGTTATGCCGGAGCCGGGCTGGGAGAGTTCCTTACCGGTGTGATTATCGATCGGACCTCGGTAATAGAAGCCGGAAAAACGCTGTATAACTTCGATACATTATCGCTATTCTGGATTGCCTGCGGGTTATTATCGGCGGCACTGACGTTTATTACCGCCACGATTGTCGCACACCGTCATGCTATAAAACGCGTGGCAAGCACATCCTGACTATCAATAGCAATATCCTGTTTGTTAATCGCCATAAATTTATTTAATCTGAATATACATTAACGAGGAATATATTATGTTGCTATTGCAAAAGGACTGGTCGCGTCTGTTATTTGCCGTCACGCTGGGTATGATTTCCAGCGTAGCCCAGGCTGAGCCGCGCTACGTATTGGAAAAGGTGGTTGAGGTCAGCCGCCACGGCGTACGCCCGCCGACCTCAGGCAACCGGCAGGCGATGCAGGCGGGAACCGGCCGAGAGTGGCCACAATGGCTGACGCGCGACGGCGAACTCACTGGCCACGGTTATGCCGCCGCCACGCTGAAAGGACGCTATGAAGCCGACTATTATCGCCGTCAGGGCCTATTGGCCAACGGCTGTCCGAGCGCGGGGGCGGTGTATGTCTGGGCCAGTCCGCTACAGCGCACGCGAGCCACCGCACAGGCGTTGATGGACGGCGCATTTCCCGGCTGCGGGGTCGCCATTCATGCGGCCGCCACCGAACAGGACCCCCTGTTTCAGGCAGATAAAATGGGCCTGGTGCCGCTCGATGCCGAACGGGCTCGCACGGCAATAAGGCAGGCAATGGGCGGCAGCGCCGAGCAGGTGAAAACGCGCTTTAGCGCTGACATTCGGCGTCTGCAAGCGGCGGTCTGCCTGCCGCAACAGGCTTGCCCGGCCTTTGAACAACCGTGGGAAATCACTCAGGAGCACGACGGCCGCTTCAGCATCAACGGTCTGGGGACGTTGTCCAACATGGCGGAAAGCATTCGCCTGGCCTACAGCGAAAACCAGCCGACGGCGCAGGTCGCCTTTGGCCACGGTGTCAACGCATCGGCCGTCGCGCCGTTGCTGCCCCTGCTCACCGCCCGCTATGACTTTACCAATGACGTGCCCTATATCGCGCAACGCGGTGGCTCGGTGCTGTTAAACCAAATCGCGCTGGCGCTGGCCGCCGATCGAACCTCTGCCGGGGCGCCACCGGCGGCGCGCTGGTTGCTGTTTGTCGCGCATGACACCAATATCGCTTATCTGCGCACCCTGCTTGGCTTTAGCTGGCAACAGGGGCTTTACCCACGCGGCAATATTCCCCCGGCTGGCAGTCTGGTATTCGAACGCTGGCGCGATCGGCAAACGGGCCAGCGCTTCCTGCGTCTGTACTTCCAGGCGCAATCGCTGGATCAAATCCGCCAGTTGTCACCGCTGAGCACGCTGTCGCCACCGTTAAAAACCGAGTTCAGCCGTCCTGGCTGCCGGCAGTTGTCACTGGGCGTACTCTGTCCCTGGACTGAGTCGATGCAACGGATGCGCGCGGCTATCGACCCGACGGCGCTGCCTACGGTGCAGTACCGGCCATAACCTCCCCCCTGCGGCGCGCACTCTGCGCCGCAGCAATGCCCACGCAATAAATAGGATAAACCGCATATGCGTTTTTAATGAAAAATCTTAAGGTTACGCATAATCTACCTCTCCAGCGACGAGGATCTTACTGACATGGAGTGAATAATGGCATGCCATTTTGCCCGATGGAGCACGACACCCACTCAGTTGAATACCCAACGGTTGAGCACAGAGCTGATCGCCAGCAGCGCGACCTTCTCCACCAAGCGCCGTCAGCGCTTTCTGCAGGGGCGCATTCTGCTCGCCGAGATGATGTTTTATCTGTATGGCCTGGCGAAATTGCCGCCGATCGCCACCACGCCCACCGGGCGCCCGTGCTTTGCCGATCATCACCTGCCCGATTTCAGCCTGGCTTACGCCGGTAACACCGTTGGCGTATTGTTAAGCAACGAAGGCAAAGTGGGTCTGGATATTGAAGTCATGCGCGCGCGCGTCGCCAATCAGCAAAAGATGCAGTATCAGTTCCAAAGCGCCAGCGAAACCGCCTGGATCGGCATGCAGGACGATCGGCTAGAGGCGGAAACCCAGCTGTGGAGCATCCGCCAAAGCGTGCTGAAAATCTCCGGCTTGGGCAATAGCGGCCAGGCGACGCTCAGCCTGCGGCCGTTTTCCGGCCAATTGCGCTCCAGCGTAACGCCCAAAGTGCAGGTAATGAGCGACGCCGATGAATATCAAAGCTGGTCCTGTGCGCGCGAACCGCAGCTGGAACGCCTGATGTGCTGGCACTATGAACCACGGTCGGGACTGGAAAGAAAAGGCGAGATCTCGGCGCGCTCGCCGACCGACTCGCTGCGCTTTATCAAGCTGTCCGGTCTGCCGGACTTACGCTAATGCAGGCCACCGGCGGCGATGGATATAAATAAACCGTATACCGCTGTTCCCTGCGATTTATTTGCCCTAGTATTTATCGGTGTTCCACGCTGAATCTGTTCATTAGAAAGGGAGAGTCATCATGTCAGACCAAGCATTAAAAATCGTAACCCTGCTCGGCAGCCTGCGTAAAAACTCCTACAACGCCATGGTAGCGCGTACGTTACCGAAGCTGGCACCGCCCGGTGTGACCATCGAGGCACTGCCTTCAATCCGCGATATCCCGATTTACGACGCCGACCTGCAGCAGGAGGAGGGCTTCCCCGCTACGGTTGAGGCCATCGCCGAACAGATTCGCCAGGCGGATGGGGTGATCATCGTGACGCCGGAATATAACTATTCAGTGCCGGGCGGCTTGAAGAACGCCATCGACTGGCTTTCTCGTCTGCCAAACCAGCCGCTGGCTGGCAAGCCGGTGGCCATTCAGACCAGTTCAATGGGGCCTATCGGCGGCGCACGCTGTCAGTACCATCTGCGCCAGATCCTGGTATTCCTCGACGCCATGGTGATGAACAAACCGGAGTTCATGGGCGGCGTGATTCAGAACAAGGTTGACGAGCAAGTCGGCGAGCTGGTTGAGCCGGGTACGCTAGACTTCCTGACCGGCCAGCTGTCTACCTTCAGCGACTATATCCGTCGGGTGAGATAAAGCCTGGTTAGCGGCGCCTTCTGATCTTGACCCACCATCTCCGGACAGCTTTTGTATCTTAGGTTAACGATGCACGTTGCCGCCGGTATTCTCTCGGAGAGTGATATCCCAGCGCACTGTGCGGGTGGTTTTCATTGTAATGCGTGAACGCCGCTGCAAGGTTTCGCAGGGCTGTTCTCACATCCGGTTTCGGCATGAACGCGATATAGTCTTCCTTCATCGTCTTCACGAACCGTTCGGCCATGCCATTGCTCTGCGGGCTGCTCACCGCTGTTGTACACGGCTCCAGATTCAGCTCTTTGGCGAACCTCCGCGTTTCATGCGCGGTATATGCTGAACCGTTGTCCGTCAGCCACTGCACTGGTGTTTCCGGCAGCCTGTCGCCGAAGCGCTTTTCCACCGACCTCAGCATCACATCCTGCACCGTCGAACTGTCGTAGCCTCCGGTGCTTGCAGCCCAGTCTATGGCCTCTCTGTCGCAACAGTCCAGCGCGAACGTAACCCGCAGTTTTTCTCCGTTGTCACAGCCGAACTCGAAGCCATCTGAACACCAGCGCATATCGCTTTCTGCCACCGCTATTTTGCCCTTATGTTCACGCTTTGGCCGCTCTGGTTTGTCATGCAATAACAACAGATTATGCTCGCTCATTATCCTGTAAAGCCGTTTGGCGTTCACGGGTGTCAGCCCCTCTGTGCGACGTTGCTTACGCAGGATGCCCCACACACGGCGATAGCCGTAACTGGGCATATCGCTGATGATATCGAGGAGCTCTGACAGTATTTCAGCGTCTGCTTCATCATTACGCCGCTTACAGCGCCTGTCCTGCCAGTCGGCAGAACGGTTAATTCGCAGTGACAGCTGCGCACGCGACACGCCCATGGTGCGGCTGACCAGGGCTATTCCCCGTCCTTTGGCAACAAGGGCGCGTGCGCTATCCATTTTCGCGACTGACCGTACTCCACAGCTTCTTTCAGGATCTCAACTTCCATCGTCTTCTTGCCCAGCAGGCGCTGAAGCTCCCGGACCTGCTTCAGAGCAGCAGTAAGCTCAGAAGCTGGAACGACTTCTTCTCCGGCCGCAACGGCGGTGAGGCTGCCTTCCTGATACTGCTTCTTCCACTTAAACAGCAGGCTGGGCTGGATGCCATGCAGGCGGGCGACATGGGAGACATTCATGCCTGGCTCCATCGTCTGCTGGATAATGGCGATCTTTTCCTGAGGAGTTTTACGTTTACGGACTTCTTGCCCTAACAGGATCCCGGTCATCTCAAAATTGGTGTTAGTGTTAGACATATATTCAAGCCTATCTCTTATCTGGAGATACAGCTACTGTCTGGTGTTTCAGGGGGCTACATCAGTTAGCGGCGCCTTCCCTTACGCCGGAAGGCGCCGATGCTGCAACCGCCACGCCTACCGCTATTTTAAAATAAAGACATAACGCCATGTATTTTTTTGTTTTAGCCTTATTGCTGGCTGTTATCACCAGACCCTTGTTTGCCGAACAGATGCGTTACCCGGCCGGAGAAGAACCGGTGGAATTGCCCGCACATCACCTCTTGAACGCCAAATTGCCACGGGCGGCGCACAATCAGGAAGAAAAAAAAATTGAGGCGATATCGCTGTATTTGACCCTGATGCGTGAAGATGAACACAACGTCTGGGCTCCCTATCAGCTGGCGGCCTCTTCTGCGGAAAAAGGGCAAACCGAGCTGGCGGAACGTTATCTGCAGCTGAGCGCCGAACGCGGGTTGTGGTATTACTACAATCTGTTGGAAGACGATTCGTTCAGCAGTATTCAGCATCGCCATATCTATCAATCCATCCTCGCACAGGCCAAAGCCCGCTATCTGCAACGCGCCAGGCAATTTGAAGGGAAAGCCAGCTACGCCCTGCCAAGCGGCCCTACGCCCGCCGGTGGCTGGCCAACGGTGGTGTTTCTGCATGATTACGGCAAATCCGCCAGCATCAGCGCCGAAGATCGCCTGCTGTTCAGCTCCCTTGGCGCCGCCTACATTGAGCTGAACGGTACGCAAATGCTGTCGGAAAACAGTTTCCGCTGGTCCAATTACAGCGATGAAAGCACCCAAAGCGCTATTCAGCGCGCGCTGGCACCGCTGATCCGCCAACTGAATCTCAACCCGCAACAGGTATATTTGTCAGGTCGCGGCCAGGGTGCGTTGCACGCCGCCAACCTGCTGGCGAAATATCCGCAGTTTTATGCCGGCGCGCTGCTGATCGCGCCGCACGGCGAAATCACCCCGGCCAGACAGACGCTGGCTGAAAACAAGCGTATCGTACTGGCTTACTACGATCGTCAGAATTTTAGCGAACGGGCGCTGGCGCTGCGTTTCGCCGAACTGTTCAATACCGGCAATCAGGTGCAGCTACAGCGTTTTAATCAGGCGGAAAGCGCCAACGTCGGTTGGCAGGGGCGTTTTGCGCGGCCAATGGAATGGATGCTGGGAAAGGCACCGGACGCACATCCGGGCGGATAAAAAACGGGTCCAGCAAGCTGGACCCGGCTTTCTGCCAACGGAATCAATGCCCGTCGACAAACACGATCTTCAGAATAAACAGCAGCGCCACCACCACTACGCAAGGGCTAATCTCACGCCAGCGGCCAGTGCCCAGCTTCATCACGCAATAGGCGATAAACCCCAGCGCAATGCCTTCGGTAATCGAGAAACTGAACGGCATCATCACCGCTGTGACGAACGCCGGTACCGCCTCGGTAAGGTCGTCCCATTTAACCCGCGCCAGGCTTGAGGTCATCAGCACGCCTACGTAAATCAGCGCACCGGCGGCAGCATAGGCCGGTACCATGCCAGCCAGCGGCGACAGGAAGATCACCAGCAGGAACAGCAGGCCGGTAACCACCGCGGTCAGGCCGGTACGGCCACCCACCGATACGCCGGACGAACTTTCAATATAGGCGGTCACCGACGAAGTGCCGATAAATGCTCCGCCCACCGAGCTGATGCTGTCGACGTACAGCGCCTGCTTCATGCGCGGGAATTTGCCTTTTTCATCGGTCAGTCCGGCCTTGTCGGTGACGCCAATCAGCGTACCGGAGGAGTCGAACAGGTTAACCAGCATGAACGAGAAGATAATCCCCGCCAGCCCGACGTTCAGCGCGCCAGCCAGATCCACCTGACCGACCACCGACGTGACGCTTGGCGGCATCGAAAATACCCCACCGTACTTCACGTCGCCCAGAGCCCAGCCAATCAGCGTGGTGACCACGATCGACACCAGCACCGCCGCGTGGATGTTGCGCGAAGCCAGAATGGCAATGATAAAGAAGCCCAGCGCCCCCAGCAGCACGCTGTGCGAGGTCAGGTTACCGACCGTGACCAGCGTGTCCGGGTTCGCCACCACGATACCGGCATTTTTCAGCCCCATCATGGCGATAAACAGGCCGATACCGCTGGTGATGCCGATACGCAGGCTCAGCGGAATGTTGGCGATCATCCAGTAACGGATGCGGAAAATGGTCAGCAACAGCAAACCTACCGCCCCCCAGAAAATCGCTCCCATGCCGACCTGCCATGAAATCCCCATCGCGCCAACCACCACAAAGGCGAAGAAGGCGTTAAGGCCCATCGCCGGAGCCAGCGCCACCGGCAGGTTGGCCAGCAACCCCATCAGAATGCTGCCAAAGGCGGCAATCAGGCAGGTGGTAACGAACACCGCCTGGGTATCCATACCCGCAGCGCCGAGAATCTGCGGGTTAACAAATACGATGTACACCATGGTCAAAAAGGTGGTAAAGCCGGCAATCGTTTCCGTACGTACCGTCGTGCCATGCTGCTTGAGTTTAAACACGCGCCCAAGCAAGCCTTGCTCAGCGTCAAGGCCAGTGACTTGTTTGGTCATTATCAGAATTCCGAAGAAGGGAATGGACAGTCCGCCGGCTATCCTATAACAAAATTTCCGGCTTTTGACGTCGATCACAGGTTTTTTTCGCCTTTTCGGCGGTTTTGCTCGGTAATCCGATGGATTTATTGCGAATTGGCCGAAACGGGCCATCTTGCTATCGCTTTCCTGACGCAGCCGGTTAAAGTGGAAGCACTGTAGCAACCGCGAGGGCAAGGTTTCGATGACCCAGATAGACTGTATTCTGTTTGATTGCGACGGCACGCTGGTGGACAGCGAAGTGCTGTGCAGCATGGCTTATGTACATATGTTTGCCCAGCATGGCATCACGCTGTCGCTGGAAGAGGTATTCAAAAAATACAAGGGCATAAAACTGTACGAGATTATTGATCAGGTGAATGCTGAGCAGGGCACCAGCCTGGCCAAAGAACTGCTGGAACCGCAATACCGCCAGGAAGTTGCGCGCCTGTTCGACAGCCAACTGCAACCTATTGCCGGCGCACGCGAGCTGTTGGCGCAGGTCAGCGTGCCGTTTTGCACCGTTTCCAACGGGCCGGTAAGCAAAATGCAGCATTCACTCGGCCTGACCGGCATGTTGTCCTATTTTGATGACCGGCTGTATAGCGGCTACGATATTCAGCGTTGGAAGCCGGACCCGGCGATCGTCTACCACGCCGCGGCGCAGATGCAGGTACCGGTCGAACGCTGCATTCTGGTGGATGATTCCGCCGCCGGCGCACAAGCCGGGATCGCCGCCGGCATTCCGGTGTTTTACTTCTGCGCCGATCCGCACAATAAGCCGATCGATCACCCGCTGGTCACCCCTTTCGACGATCTCGCCCAGTTGCCGTCGCTGTGGCAGCAGCGCGGCTGGCAGTTAACTGGCCGGTAACGGCGGTTTGCGCCCCGCTCGCGCCAACGCTTTGGTCTGCGGACTGAAGCGTTTATTCAAGCCACTGGCCAGCAGGTCGAGCGCCAGACAGAACACAAAGTACACCAGCGCCACAAACAGGAACACTTCCATCGGATACGCCATGCTGCGGTTATTCACCTGGGTGGCCAAAAAGGTCAGTTCGCCGACGCCGACAATGTAGGCCAGCGAGGTGTCCTTGATCAGAGAAATCCATTGGTTGATGAACGAGGGTACCATCATGCGCAACGCCTGCGGCAGCACGATCAGCGCCAGCGTTTGCCAACGCGTCAACCCCAGCGACAGTCCGGCCTGCCACTGCCCGGGGCCAATGGCGACGATGCCGGCCTTCACCGCATGAGCCAGATAGGCAGCGGCGATCAGCGCCAGCGCGCACACTACGGTGGTGATTTCCGGGATCTCTACGCCAAACACGATCGGCAGCAGGAAATAGGTCCAGAAAATCAGCATGATCACCGGTATGGCGCGGAAAAAGCCTAATACCGCAGCCAGCAGCGCGGCAAGCGCACCGCGTGACATCGCCAGCAGTATCCCCAGTACCGTTCCCAGTAGCGCCGACGCCACGCCGGCCATCAGGCTGATGACCAGGGTCAGCGCTGCACCGCCCAGCGGGCCATCCGGCCAGGTGCCCAACAGCAGATAACGCAGGTTGTCCTGAATAACGCTAAAATCCATTCTGCTTCCCCCGCTGGGGTTTGCGCTGTTGATGCCACATACCCCAGCCTTCCAACAGCGCAATAATGGCGATGTACAACAACGTGGCAACGCCAAACGCCTGGAAGGTGCGTAACGTTTCGGTTTCTACCTGACGCGAGGCATACGACAGCTCGGCAACGCCGATCGCCATCGTCAGCGACGAGTTCTTGATAAGATTCATGTATTGACCCAACAGCGGTGGCAGGGCGATGGTCAACGCCTGCGGCAGCACCACATGACGCATCGCTTGCCAGCCGGTCAGTCCCAGCGCGTTGGCGGCCTGTTTTTGCCCGACAGCCACGCCGCGTATGCCGGAACGGACTTCCTCGGCGATAAACGCGGCGGAATACAGCGTCAGCCCGCAGCAGCCGGCCAGAAACTCGAACGACGGCCAGGCCAGCCAGCCAAATTGATGCGGGGTATTCAGCCATTGCATGGCGGTAGACGGCAGTATTTGCCCGGCGGCGAAGTACCAGAAAAACAGCTGTACCAGCAGCGGGGTATTACGAAACAGCGCGCTGTAAGCGACCGCCAGCCCGCGTAGCAGCGGCAAAGGACTGTCGCGCAGCGCGGCGATCGCCAGCCCCAGCAACGTTGCCGCCAGTCCGGCACAGGCGGAAAGCCACAGCGTCAGCAGAAAACCGTGCCATAGCCAGCCAAGATATTGCGGCTCCAGTAGCCACTCCGCAAGAAATTGCATGCCCATCGTTGCCCTCTCGGCATCCATGCAGCAAGGGCGCAGTTCGCTGCGCCCTTGCGTTCAAGCCATCATAACGTCCGCATCAGGCTTTAGGTTGCTGAGCCAACGGTGCAATTTTAAACTCACCGCGCGGTTGAGCGGTTTTGGTGTCCGGACCGAACCAGCGCTGGTAAATCGTCAACGCTTCGCCGTCCTGTTCCAGTTTAAGCAAGGTATCGTTGATGGTGGCCGTCAGGCGTTCTTCGCCTTTGGGAATGCCAATGCCTTGATATTCTTTGGTGATACTGAACGGCGAGATTTCAAAATCGGCTTTTTGCGCCGGCGTCAGATTGCCGAGCAGACCGACCAGCTTGGCGTCATCCTGGGTGATGGCCTGGACGTTGCCGTTACGCAGTGCCACAAACGCCAGCGGGGTGTCGTCATAGGAAATCACTTTGGCGGTCGGGTAATGTTCGCGCAGGGTTATTTCCTGTACCGTGCCTTTATCCGCGCCGATACGCAGCGTTTTGATGTCCTCCGGGGTCTTCAGTACCCCTTTACGTGCGATGAATTTCTGCCCGGTGGCGAAATACGGCACGCTGAAATTCACTTCCTTGGCACGTTGCTCGGTAATGGTAAAGTTGGCGGCGATCAGATCCACTTTTTTGGCTGCCAGCAGCGGAATACGGTTAGCCGGGTTGGTGGCGCGCAGCTCGACCTTAACCCCGAGAGCCTTGCCTATCGCATCAGCGATGTCGACGTCGTAACCCACCAGCTTTTTACTCTGCGGATCGATATAGCCAAACGGTGGATTGCTGTCGAATACCGCGATGCGCACCACGCCGGCCTGTTTGATGTCGTCGAGTTTGTCCGCGTGCGCGGCAGCGCTAGCGAGACCGGCCAAGCCGGCCAACAAGGTTAAAGCCAAAGCGCGCTGTTTCATGAAAAGCTCCCAAGTGGTTGATGTCCTGCTGAGAGATAAGCTAGCAACTGCCACTTAGGTCAGGAAATAATATAAAAAGCTATATTTATAACCATTTTAACTTTACGGCTATTGGGCATGAAAAAGGCGCAGTACGCTGCGCCTTTGCCGGGAGAACGGAACGCTTACTCGTCGGTGACGTCCGGTGGCGTTTTGCCATCGGCCAACAGCTTATCCAGCGCGTCACCGCCGATATGGCGGAAATCCTGCCCCTTAACGAAGTAGAAAATGAATTCGCAGATATTCTGACAACGGTCACCGATACGCTCGATCGACCGCGCGCAGAACAGCGCGGTCAGCACGCTGGGAATGGTGCGTGAATCTTCCATCATGTAGGTCATCAGTTGACGCACGATGCCTTCATATTCCTGATCGACCTTCTTGTCTTCGCGGTAGATACGCACGGCTTCGTCGAGATCCATGCGGGCAAAAGCATCCAGCACGTCGTGCAGCATTTGCACGGTGTGACGGCCAAGGGACTCCAGGCTAACCAGCAGCGGTTGATGCTGATGCGAAAACTTTTCCAACGCGGTGCGGCAGATCTTATCTGCCACGTCGCCGATACGTTCCAGCTCCGAAATGGTTTTGATGATCGCCATCACCAGACGCAGGTCACTGGCGGTCGGCTGACGCTTGGCAATAATGCGCACGCAGGCTTCGTCGATCGCCACTTCCATCATGTTGACCTTGTCGTCGCCTTCGATCACCCGCTTGGCCAGCTCGCCGTCCTGGTTGTGCATCGCGGTGATAGCGTCGGTCAATTGCTGTTCCACCAGCCCACCCATGGTCAGCACCTGGGTACGGATGTGTTCGAGTTCAGCGTTAAACTGGCCGGAAATGTGTTTGTTTAAATTCAGGTTATCCATGATGCATCCTCATCAACCATAACGGCCAGTGATGTAATCTTCAGTCTGTTTTTTCTGCGGCGCGGTGAACAGGGTGTCAGTATCACTGAACTCAATCAATTCGCCCAGATACATAAATGCTGTCGAATCAGAACAACGCGCGGCCTGCTGCATGTTATGGGTCACAATCACCACGGTGTAGTCCGACTTCAGCTCGCTGATCAGTTCTTCAATCTTGCCGGTAGAGATCGGATCCAGTGCCGAGCAGGGTTCATCCAGCAACAGCACGTCGGGACGAATGGCGATGCCACGGGCGATGCACAGACGCTGCTGCTGGCCACCGGACAGGCTGTAACCACTCTGGTGCAGCTTGTCTTTGGTTTCATTCCACAGCGCCGCTTTGCTCAAAGCCCACTGTACGCGCTCATCCATGTCGGCACGCGACAGTTTTTCAAACAGGCGAACACCGAAGGCGATGTTGTCGTAAATAGACATCGGGAACGGCGTCGGCTTTTGGAACACCATGCCCACTTTGGCACGCAACAGCGCGATATCCTGGTTATCGGTCAGAATGTTCTGGCCATCCAGCAGAATATCGCCTTCGGCGCGCTGTTCCGGATACAGCTGGTACATTTTGTTGAAGGTACGCAGCAGCGTGGATTTGCCACAGCCGGACGGGCCGATAAACGCGGTCACTTTGTTCTTGGCGATGTCCAGCGTGATATTTTTCAACGCATGGAATTTGCCGTAATAAAAGTTCAGATCGCGTACCTGAATCTTGCTGGCGGAAGCGAGGTCAATATTACTCATCTAGACTTCTCTCTTTTCACAGCGCCGCCGCGGCGGCGCTTAAATTTTTATGAATGCTTTTTCTTGGCGAAAATCACACGCGCCAGAATATTCAGTAACAGTACGCACAGGGTGATCAACAACACCCCGGCCCAGGCCAGTTGCTGCCATTCGGCAAACGGGCTCATGGCGAATTTGAAAATGGTGACCGGCAGGTTGGCGATCGGCTGCATCAGATCGGTGGTCCAGAACTGGTTCGACAACGAGGTAAACAGCAGCGGCGCCGTTTCGCCGGCGATGCGCGCAATCGCCAACAGCACGCCGGTAATGATGCCGGACACCGACGCCTTCAGCGTGATGGCGGAAATCATCCGCCATTTCGGCGTGCCGAGCGCATAGGCAGCTTCTCGCAGCGTGTCCGGTACCAGCTTGAGCATGTTTTCGGTGGTGCGGATCACGATCGGCACCTGCAGCAACGCCAGCGCGATAATGCCCGCCCAGCCGGAGAAATGCTCCATTTTCGCCACCACAATGGTGTACACGAACAGGCCGACCACGATTGACGGTGCCGACAGTAAAATGTCGTTAATAAAACGAATCACTTCTGCCAACCAGGATTTGCGGCCGTACTCCGCCAGATAAATCCCCGCCAGAATGCCGAGCGGGGTACCGAAGATGGTCGCCCACAGGATCAACAGCCCGCTACCGGCGATGGCGTTGGCCAGCCCGCCGCCAGCGGTGTTGGGCGGCGGCGTCATTTCGGTAAACAGCGCCAGCGACATGCCGTCGATGCCTTTGGTGACGGTAGAAAACAGGATCCATACCAGCCAGAACAGGCCGAATACCATGGTGGCCATCGACAGGAACAGCGCGATACGGTTCTTCTGGCGGCGCCAGGCCTGCATTTTGCGGCGGCTTTCCGCCAGTGCCAGGTTATGTTGCATATCCATCGTCGCCACGTTAGCGTCCCTCATTCTTGGCCAGGCGCATGACCATCAGTTTCGACAACGCCAGCACGATAAAGGTGATAACAAACAGAATCAGCCCCAGCTCCATCAGTGCTGCGGTGTGCAGCCCGGATTCCGCTTCGGCGAATTCGTTGGCCAGCGCCGAGGTAATGCTGTTGCCGGGCATATACAGCGAGGCGCTGTCGAGTTGGTAGGTGTTACCGATGATAAAGGTCACCGCCATGGTTTCGCCCAGCGCTCGGCCAAGGCCCAGCATTACGCCGCCAATCACACCGTTTTTGGTGAACGGCAAGACAATGCGCCAGATCACTTCCCAGGTGGTGCAGCCGATACCGTAGGCCGACTCTTTCATCATCACCGGGGTCTGTTCAAACACGTCGCGCATTACCGCGGCGATGTAAGGGATAATCATGATCGCCAGAATCACCCCGGCGGCCAGAATGCCGATGCCGAAGGCCGGGCCGGAGAACAGCTCGCCGACGATAGGAATGCCGGACAGGACGTCGCCAACCGGTGTCTGGAAATATTCGGCAAACAGCGGGGCAAACACGAACAGCCCCCACATGCCGTAAACGATGCTCGGGATGGCCGCCAGCAGTTCAATCGCCACGCCCAACGGGCGCTTCAGCCAGTTCGGTGCCAGTTCGGTCAGGAACAGCGCGATGCCAAAGCTCACCGGGACCGCAATGATCAAGGCGATAAGCGAGGTAACGATGGTGCCGTATATCGGTACCAGTGCGCCAAACTGCTCCGCCGGTGCGTCCCACTCTTTGGTCCACAGGAAGGAGAAGCCAAACTTCTGGATGCTCGGCCAGGAAGCGAAGACGAGTGAAACAATGATGCCACCCAGCAGCAATAGGGTAATCAGCGCCGCCAGTTTCACTAGCGCGCTGAACAGGATGTCACCATTTTTGCTTGGAGCCTTAATGGTCGGCTTGTACTCAGCCATAGATTACTCTTCTGTTTAAAGCTGGGAGGGCCCGGCATGCCGGGCCCAGATATAACGGCTAACCAAACGCTGGCCGCTTAATACAATGCTTTGCCTGAGCTGTCTTTCACGTTGGTTTTCCAGGCTGCGCGTACCTGTTCAACCACTTCGTCCGGCAGGGTGGCGTAATCCAGCGCTTTGGCTTCGTCGCCACCGGACTTGTAAGCCCAGTCGAAGAATTTCAACACTTCTGCGCCTTGTTCAGCTTTCTTCTGTTCCTTGTGAACCAGGATGAAGGTGGTGGAGGTAATCGGCCACGCGTCCTCGCCTTTCTGGTTGGTCAGGTCCTGGGCGAAGGTTTTGCTCCAGTCCACGCCTTTGGCCGCGTTGCTGAACGCATCTTCCGTCGGGCTGACCGCTTTGCCATCGGCGGACACCAGCTTGGTGTAGGCCAGGTTGTTTTGTTTGGCGTAGGCGTACTCTACGTAGCCAATAGCGCCCGGCAGGCGTTGTACGAATGCCGCGATACCGTCGTTGCCTTTACCGCCCAGACCGGTCGGCCAGTTAACCGTTGAGCCGGCGCCGATTTTCTCTTTCCACTGTGCGTTGACTTTGGCCAGGTAGCTGGTGAAGACGTATGAGGTACCGGAACCGTCAGCGCGGCGCACTACGGCAATGTTCTGATCTGGCAGTTTTACGCCCGGGTTGAGTTTGGTGATGGCCGGGTCATTCCATTTTTTGATATTGCCCAGGTAGATATCGCCCAACGTTTTACCGTCGAGGGGTCAAATCACCGGATTTGATACCCGGAATATTGACCGCCAGTACCACGCCGCCAATCACGGTCGGGAACTGGAACAGGCCGTCAGCAGCCAGTTTTTCATCCGATAACGGCGCATCGGAGGCACCAAAGTCAACGGTATTGGCGATGATTTGCTTCACACCGCCAGAGGAACCAATCCCCTGATAGTTAACTTTGTTGCCGGTTTCTTTTTGATAAGAATCTGCCCACTTGGCATACACCGGCGCGGGGAATGTCGCACCTGCACCGGTCAGGTTGGCAGCAGCGAAAGTAGACACAGAGGCCAGAGAGAAAGTCGCTGCCACAATACTGGCGACGGTGGTACGCATCAGTTTCATAATCCCTCCTAATGGGATATTCAAAAATCGACTTCGAGTCGTTTTCATCAGAGTAAGTATTGCTGCAGGAGGGAAAATAGGACAGTTTGGTGACAGAAAAATGTATGAAATATGACAGTTATATGACAAGACGCGGGTTTTAAAATTAATTTAATTATAATCAATGCGTTATGAAAAACCCCGCCTGATTGGCGTGTTTTTTAATCTGCGGACTTTCTGAAAATGACTCTTTTTCTGCTTATTAATCAGCCGATTATTGATCGAATTATTCTCTTTAAAATGGCGGTTTCGACCGTAGATCGATAACGCGGCTGTGACGATCGCTCACCCCGCGACGCTAGCTCGCCGGCAATCCCACCGCCATCTCATGCGCCAGATTAACGTTTGATGACATTCTGGCCGTGGGTTACTGCGCAGCGCTTTTCGCCTGCGAACCCTCAGCGTCAAGGATACGCGTGCGGCAAACCTGCAGGATCTCATCTGCCAGCGCCGAACCTTGCGGGCAGGCACGCGACAGCACCACCGCCCCCACCAGATGGGCAAGCGTGTCGATAGCTGCGGCTCGGGTTTCACCTGCGCCATCGCCGCCCTGCGTCAGCATGGCCAACTGGCGTTCAATGCCTACGGCAAATAATTCCTTGACCGACTCGGGCTGGCGCGCCGCATCGGTGGACAGCGCCGCCATCACACAGCCGTCACCGATACCGTTGCGATGCTCGCGGGACAGGTACTGTTCGACAATCTGTGCGATATCCTTGCCTTCGGTTTTTGCCTGCGACTGGGCAAACCCGCAGGCCACTGCTTCCAACATCAGGTCGGCCTTGGAAGCAAAGTGTTTGTAAAACCCGCCATGGGTGAAACCGGCGGCCGACATCAGCTCGGCAACGCCAACGCCATCATAGCCGCGCTCGCGAAACAGCACCGAGGCCGTTTCTACGATGCGCATCCGGTTTTCCTGCGCCTGCGCTTTGCTCACTTTCATCTTTATCGGCCCTTCTCGTCGAAAATCATGGCGCCAGTATACATTGATGATGATCGTAATCAAACCGATTGACAAGTTAGATTATGATCATCATTATTAATCGCGCCAGCCAACCCTGACCCGATGATGGAAAACCGGCTGGTAAAAACCGTGATCCAACACCGAGCCCGCGGCCTAAGGTTGCATGCCGATATTGTTCAACCAAGAGAGTGAATCTATGACTACTTCTGCCGTCCTGATTACCGGCGCGTCCACCGGTATCGGTGCTGTTTACGCCGAACGCTTTGCCCACCGTGGCCACGACCTGGTGCTGGTCGCACGTGACCAGGCACGACTTGACGCGCTGGCCACACGCCTGCGGCAAGAAACCGGCGTGGCCGTGGATGTCCTGCCAGCCGATCTTACCCAATCCGACCATCTGGCACGCGTCGAATCGCGTCTGCGTGAAGACTCGCGCATCACCACCCTGATCAATAACGCCGGCATTGGCCAGTCAGGCGGCTTCGTCGAGCAGAACTCGGCGTCGATTGAACAGCTTGTCGCACTCAACATCACCGCATTGACACGGCTGGCCAACGCCATTGCGCCACGCCTGGTGCAGGCGGGTAGCGGCTCGATCGTTAATATC
Source organism: Serratia odorifera (assembly GCF_900635445.1). NCBI lineage: Bacteria > Pseudomonadati > Pseudomonadota > Gammaproteobacteria > Enterobacterales > Yersiniaceae > Serratia > Serratia odorifera. The sequence goes on along the minus strand of NZ_LR134117.1, from coordinate 1,565,445 downwards.
AGTTCTACCCTCAGCCTGATGCCCGAGTTTGGCGCGACGGTGTATGGCGCGACCAAGGCCTTCGTGCTGTACCTGTCGCAGGGTCTGCATCTGGAACTGTCACCCAAGGGCATTTATGTTCAGGCGGTATTGCCAGCCGGCACCTATACCGAAATCTGGCAGCGTGCAGGCATCGACAGCAGCACCCTGCCACCGATGATGGAAGTGGGCGAACTGGTCGATGCGGCGCTGGTCGGTTTCGATCGCCGTGAACTGGTGACCATTCCCCCTCTGCACAACGCCGAGAGCTGGGATGCATTGGATGGCGCAAGGCTGGCCATGCTGGCAGAGATCAAACAGGACGAAGCCGCGGCAAGATACAAAAATGGCCAATAAATCGGTGCAGCCTGCCATGCAGTACCGTGCTTATCCTTAAACACAGCGAGATGAACATGCAATGAACAATCAGACGATCAACGCGCTCACCCTCAGGCGCTATGGCAAATCGCCCGAGGTAGGGTTCGAGCAGATTTCGCTGCCTGCGCTACAGGCCAATGAAATCAGGGTAAAGGTTTATGCTGCCGGCCTGAACCCGATCGATAACATCATCCCGACCGGCATGTTCAAAGCGGTACTGCATTTGCAGCTCCCGGCAACGCTGGGCAGCGATCTGGCGGGCGTCGTCACCGAGGTGGGCAGCGGCGTAACCCGCTTCACGCCCGGCGACGCCGTTTTTGCCAGCCTGTTCGATCTGGGGTCGGGATCCTTTGCCGAATTCGCGACGGTGCCGGAAAGCGCCGCCGCGCTCAAACCAGCCAATCTGAGCTTCGTGCAGGCTGCCGCCACGCCGATGGTGGCGCTGACCGCCTGGCAAGCACTGCAGGAGCGTGCCGGGCTGCACGCCGGGCAAAAGGTGTTTATCCCCGCCGGATCCGGCGGTATCGGCACTTTTGCCATCCAACTGGCAAAACATTTGGGCGCAACGGTAGCTACCACCACCAGTAGCCATAATGTCGCACTGGTACGTAGCCTGGGCGCAGACCAGGTGATTGACTACCACCAGCAGGATTTTGCGAGCGTACTCAGCGGTTACGATGCGGTGCTTGGCACCCTCAAGGGGGAGACGATTGAAAAATCCGTCGCTATTCTCAAGCCGGGAGGCAGCATCATCTCGCTGACCGGGCCATTGGACGCTGCCTTCGCCCGCACCAGAAAGCTCAACGTCTTTTTGCAATTGGTGTTCACATTGATGAGCCGCAAGATCGTACGTCTGGCGAAACGGCGCGGCGTGAACTATTCATTCCTGTTTGTGCGCGCCGACGGCGCCCAGCTCGCCGAGATCGGCAAACTGCTTGCAAGCGAGCGTATCAAGCCGGTTATCGATACGGTGTTCCCGTTCGAACAGGCCAAGGAGGCGCTGGCTTATCTTGCCCAGGGGCGGGCGAAAGGAAAAGTGGTGATCGAGATGCAGCCGTAGTCCAGCGTTCAGCCCGTCAAATGCCGCCATGCTGCATCCGACATAAAAAAATCCGGTATGCGGGTAAACGGCATACCGGATTGGCTGTTTGCGTTTTCGCGCCTTGCGCCGGCAATGGCGCGCAGCGCGAGGCATCACTCTACGGTGACGGACTTCGCCAAGTTACGCGGCTGATCGACGTCAGTGCCTTTAATCAGCGCAACGTGATAGGACAGCAGTTGCAACGGCACGGTGTAGAAGATAGGCGCGACGATTTCCTCGACGTGCGGCAGGGGAACGATGGTCATTCCTTCGCTGCTGACAAAACCGGCATCCTGATCGGCGAACACATACAGTTGGCCGCCGCGTGCGCGGACTTCTTCAATATTGGACTTCAGTTTTTCCAGCAGTTCGTTGTTTGGCGCCACCACGATCACCGGCATATCGGCGTCAATCAGCGCCAATGGGCCGTGCTTCAGTTCGCCCGCCGCGTAGGCTTCGGCGTGAATATAAGAGATCTCTTTCAGCTTCAGCGCACCTTCCATGGCAATCGGATACTGATCGCCACGGCCGAGGAATAACGCATGATGCTTGTCGGAGAAGCCTTCCGCCAGCGCTTCGATGCTCTTGTCCAGCGACAGCATCTGCTCAATGCGCGCCGGCAACGCCTGCAGGGCGTGCACAATGTCATGTTCGACGCTTTCCGCCATGCCCTTCAAACGCCCCAGGCGCGCCACCAGCATCAGCAGAACGGCAAGCTGGGTAGTGAAGGCCTTGGTCGACGCTACGCCGATTTCCGTGCCGGCCTTGGTCATCAGCGCCAGATCGGATTCACGCACCAGAGAAGACCCTGCCACGTTGCACACCGCCAGCGATCCCAGGTATCCCAGCTCTTTCGACAGGCGCAACGCCGCCAGCGTATCGGCGGTTTCACCTGACTGCGACAGAGTAATGATCAGGCTGCCCGGACGCACCGCAGACTTGCGGTAACGGAATTCGGAGGCGATTTCGACATCGCACGGCACGCCGGCCAGCGATTCGAACCAGTAACGCGCCACCATGCCGGAATGGTAAGAAGTACCACAGGCGATGATCTGCACGTGTTGCACCTTCGCCAGCAGTTGATCGGCGCCTTCGCCAAGCTCGCTCAGGTTGATCTGGCCATGGCTGAAACGCCCTTCCAGGGTGTTTTTCAACGCCAGCGGCTGTTCAAAAATTTCTTTCTGCATGTAATGACGGTAAGCGCCTTTGTCACCCGCGTCATATTGCACCTGAGACTCGATTTCCGGGCGCTCGACCGCATTGCCTTGCTTGTCGAATACGTTAACGGTACGACGGGTGACTTCCACCACATCGCCTTCTTCCAGGAAGATGAAACGACGGGTCACTGGCAGCAGCGCCAACTGATCGGAAGCGATAAAGTTTTCGCCGACGCCGCGGCCAATCACCAGCGGGCTGCCAGAACGCGCGGCCACCAGCACGCTCGGATCGCGGCTGTCCATCACCACGGTGCCGTAAGCGCCGCGCAGCTGTGGAATGACGCGTTTGACCACTTCCAGCAGCGTGCCGCCCTGCAGCTGTTCCCAATGCACCAGGTGCGCGATCACTTCGGTGTCGGTTTCGGACGCAAAGCGGTAACCGCGTTCAATCAGCAGTTCACGCAGCGGTTCGTGGTTTTCAATGATGCCGTTATGCACCACGGTAATATAATCGGACACATGCGGGTGAGCATTGGCTTCGGTCGGTTCGCCGTGGGTTGCCCAACGGGTATGCGCGATGCCGGTACCGCCGTGCAAAGCATGCTGTTCTGCGGCTTCAGCCAGTTTCTGCACCTTGCCGACGCGGCGTAAACGGCTAACGTTGCCTTGCGCGTCAACCACCGCCAAACCGGCCGAGTCGTAACCGCGGTACTCAAGACGGCGTAAGCCTTCCAACAGAATCTCTGCAATATCACGTTGCGCTACTGCGCCTACAATTCCACACATCAGTTGTATTCCTAATGAAACGCCGTGCTGGCGCTTTTCGATGTCTTGACCTGATTTTGCCGGTTTTACCGTGCAGCCCCGAGCCTGTAGATGGTGGGGATTATTATGTTTTGTATTGGGCTCTACATTGGAGCGCAATACAAAACATATTATTTCTACTACATATTACCGCCCAATAGATTTCGAGTTGCAGCCAGGCGGCAAATGTCAGAATCCCCAGTCACTTACTCAAGTAAGTGACTGGGGTTCCGTCATAAAGACAACAACGCTGCAGCTCGAAAGATGAAGGGCTGTCTCTATCTCTTTTTACTTGGGCGCTGCCAGCCCTGAATGTGCACCTGCTTGACGCGGCTCAGCACCAACTCATCGTCGCCGATATCTCGAGTGACCGTGGTGCCGGCGGCGATGGTGGAGCCTTTACCGACCGATACCGGTGCTACCAGCTGGGTATCCGAACCAACAAACACCCCATCGCCGATAACAGTCTTATGCTTATTGGCACCGTCATAGTTACAGGTAATGGTACCCGCGCCAATATTGACGTCGTCGCCAATCTCGGCGTCGCCCAGATAGCTGAGATGCCCGGCCTTGGAGCCTTTGCCCAGGCGCGCTTTCTTCATTTCGACAAAGTTGCCGACGTGCGCGCCCTGCGCCAGCTCCGCGCCTGGACGCAGGCGTGCAAACGGCCCGACGGTACACTCGGCGCCCAGCACCGCGTCTTCCAGCACGCTGTACGGGCTGATTTCGCAGTCGTCACCCACCACGCAGTTCTTCAGTACGCTGCCGGCACCGATTTTCACCCGGTCGCCCAGTTGCACCCGGCCTTCGATAATCACGTTGGCGTCGATCGACACATCGCGACCGTGCGTCAGTTCACCGCGCAGATCGAAACGTGCCGGATCGAGCAGCATCACGCCGGCCAGCAGCAGCGCTTGCGCCTGCTCAGCCTGATACACCCGCTCAAGCCGCGCCAGCTGAAGGCGGTTGTTGACCCCTTCGACTTCGCTGAGGCGATCGGGGTGCACCGTTTCGATGGATTTACCGTCGGCATGGGCCAATGCGATGATATCGGTGATGTAATATTCACCCTGCGCATTGTCATTGGTCAGCTTGCCCAGCCAACGCTTCAGATCGCCGCCGTTGGCAACCAGTATGCCGGTATTGATTTCATTGATTTGGCGCTGTTGCTCGCTGGCATCCTTATGTTCAACGATGCCGACCACGCTGCCGTTTTCCCGCACGATGCGGCCATAGCCGCTCGGATCGTCCAGTTTCACCGTCAGCAGGCCGATACCGCCCTGCGGCTTGGCCGCCAGCAGACGCGTCAGGGTATCGACGGCAATCAGCGGCACGTCGCCGTACAGCATCAGGACGTCTTCATCATCGGCAAAATGCGGCGCAGCCTGCTGCATAGCGTGACCGGTGCCCAGCTGTTCGGCTTGCAGCACCCAATTCAGCGCGCCGTCGGTCAGGGTGCTTTTCAGCAGATCGCCGCCATGGCCGTAAACCAAATGGATGTTTTTCGCGCCCAATCGGGTGGCCGCGTCGATAACATGCTGCACCATCGGCTTGCCCGCCAGCGGGTGCAACACTTTGGGAAGATCGGAATACATGCGTGTTCCCTTGCCCGCGGCGAGGATCACCACACTCATTGCGCTGTTCGACATAAGCAACCTGATAACTCCAATTTAATAGACGAAAGTAAACCCGTTTAGTGACGAAATTACTACATATTTCTTTGCACGAACCCGGCTCAACCCTTGCGGCTCTAGGCATGCCGTCAGTCGGAGCATTCCGATCCCAGCGTCGAAAAACTGTCGGCGATCGGAGACATATTTCCGGTTGGCAGCGCTTAATACACCACAAGCAGCCTCGGCGGCAAACGCTTATTTTAAAGCAAAAAAAAAAGCGACCACATGGGTCGCTTTCTTATTTCGGTATTGCTTACATCGCTTTTCTGGTGAGTTCGATGACGCGCAACTTCGCGATCGCCTTCGCCAGTTCAGCGGATGCCTGAGCATAGTCGACATCACCATGAGAGCTACGGATGTGCTCTTCAGCTTTGCGCTTGGCTTCCAGCGCTCTCGCTTCGTCAAGGTCCGTTCCACGGATGGCAGTGTCCGCCAGCACGGTCACCACGCTCGGTTGTACCTCAAGGATACCGCCGGACAGGTAGATGAACTCTTCTTCACCATGCTGTTTAACAATACGCACCATGCCAGGCTTGATGGCAGTCAGCAGCGGCGCATGCCCTGGGAAAATACCCAGTTCGCCTTCGCTGCCTGTCACCTGGATCTTTTGCACCAGGCCGGAAAACATCTGTTTTTCCGCGCTGACTACATCCAGATGGTAAGTCATAGCCATATCACCCTCCTCTCAAGGCGTTACAGTTTCTTGGCTTTTTCCACTGCTTCTTCAATGGTGCCAACCATGTAGAACGCCTGCTCCGGCAGGTGGTCATAGTCGCCGTCCATAATGCCTTTGAAACCACGGATGGTGTCTTTCAGCGATACGAACTTGCCCGGAGAACCGGTAAAGACTTCTGCCACGAAGAACGGCTGAGACAGGAAGCGCTGGATTTTACGCGCACGGGATACGACCAGTTTGTCATCTTCTGACAGTTCGTCCATACCCAGGATTGCGATGATGTCCTTCAGTTCCTGATAGCGTTGCAGAATCGACTGCACGCCACGCGCTACGTCGTAGTGCTCCTGGCCAACCACCAGCGGATCCAGCTGACGGCTGGTTGAATCCAGCGGGTCAACGGCCGGGTAGATACCCAGGGAGGCAATGTTACGGCTCAGTACCACGGTTGCGTCCAAGTGCGCAAAGGTGGTGGCTGGTGACGGGTCAGTCAAGTCATCCGCAGGTACGTAAACGGCCTGTACGGAGGTGATAGAACCGGTCTTGGTCGAGGTGATACGTTCTTGCAGAACGCCCATCTCTTCCGCCAGCGTTGGCTGATAACCTACCGCCGATGGCATACGGCCCAGAAGTGCAGACACTTCGGTACCGGCCAGGGTGTAACGGTAAATGTTGTCAACGAACAGCAGAACGTCACGACCTTCGTCACGGAATTTCTCGGCCATGGTCAGACCGGTCAGCGCAACGCGCAGACGGTTACCCGGTGGCTCGTTCATCTGGCCGTAAACCAGGGAAACCTTGTCCAGTACGTTGGAGTCGGTCATTTCGTGTAGAAGTCGTTACCCTCACGAGTACGCTCACCCACGCCCGCAAACACTGAATAACCGGAGTGCTCGATCGCGATGTTACGGATCAGCTCCATCATGTTTACGGTTTTACCAACACCCGCACCACCGAACAGACCGACTTTACCACCCTTGGCAAACGGGCAGATCAGGTCCATAACCTTGATACCGGTTTCCAGCAGATCCTGGGAGTTGGACAGTTCTTCGTAGCTTGGCGCCGCGCGGTGAATCGCCCAACGCTCTTCTTCGCCGATGTCGCCTTTCATGTCGATTGGTTGACCCAATACGTTCATGATACGACCCAGCGTTGCCTTGCCAACCGGGACTTCGATTGGGTGTTGCAGATCGTTCACTTTCAGGCCGCGACGCAAACCGTCGGAGGTGCCCATAGCGATACAACGAACCACGCCACCGCCCAGCTGCTGCTGAACTTCCAGCACCAGAGTTTCGGTACCGTTTTCTACCTCAAGGGCATCGTACACTTTTGGTACGGCATCCTGAGGGAACTCGACGTCCACCACGGCGCCGATTACCTGGATAATCTTTCCAGTAGCCATCTTGAATCCTCTACGTAATTCGTTTACCCGGTCCTGTTGCAGATTGCAGGCGCGTTGGCCGCCTTCCCGTAACCTGGACCTTTCCGGGTAATAACCTGGTTAAACCGCGGAGGCTCCCGAAACGATCTCGGTGAGTTCCTGAGTGATGCTGGCCTGACGAGCCTTGTTGTATACCAACTGCAGCTCTTTGATCAGGCTACCGCCGTTATCGGTTGCGGCTTTCATCGCGACCATTCGTGCGGCCTGCTCGCTGGCCAGGTTTTCCACGACGCCCTGATAAACTTGCGATTCCACATAGCGGCGCAGCAAGGTATCAAGCAGCACTTTTGGATCGGGTTCATACAGGTAATCCCAGGCTTTTTTCTTCAGCTCACCGTCATCGGCTGGCGGTAACGGCAGCAGCTGAATGACCTGCGGCTCCTGGGACATCGTATTGACAAATTTATTGCTGACAATGTAAAGCTTGTCCAAACGACCTTCGTCGTAAGCTTGCAGCATCACTTTCACCGGCCCGATAAGATCCGACAGGGAAGGGTTATCCCCCATGCCGGTCACCTGGGCAACCACGTTGCCGCCCACGGAGCCAAAGAAAGAGGCCGCTTTGGAGCCAATCAGCGCCAAATCAGCTTCAACGCCTTTTTCGGACCAGCCTTTCATCTCCGCCAGCAGTTTCTTGAACAGGTTGATGTTCAAGCCGCCACAGAGACCACGGTCAGTAGACACCACCAGATACCCGACGCGCTTGACATCACGTTCGTCCAGGTACGGGTGCTTGTATTCCAGATTCCCCAACGCAAGGTGACCAATCACTTTGCGCATGGTCTCTGCATAAGGACGGCTGGCCGCCATGCGATCCTGCGATTTACGCATTTTGGAGGCGGCGACCATCTCCATCGCTTTAGTGATCTTCTGCGTGTTTTGCACGCTTGCGATCTTACTACGTATCTCTTTTGCGCCCGGCCATCTCTGCTTCTCCTCATTGCCAGACGGCCTGCTGTCTTTCAACAGCAGGCCGCTGCGCTTTACCAGGACTGGGTTTTCTTGAAGGTCTCGAGGACGTTTTTCAACTTGCCCTCGATCTCATCGTTGAAGTTCCCAGTTTGGTTGATTTGATTCAGCAGCTCGGCGTGCTCACGGTCGGCGTAAGCGACCAGGGCCGCTTCGAAGCTCACCACTTTGGCGACTTCAACGTCTTCCAGGTAACCACGCTCAGCGGCAAACAGCACCAGAGACTGTTGTGCGACGGACATCGGCGCATACTGTTTCTGTTTCAGCAGCTCGGTCACTTTCTGACCGTGGCTCAGCTGTTTGCGGGTCGCGTCATCCAGATCGGAAGCGAACTGGGAGAATGCCGCCAGTTCACGATACTGTGCCAGAGCGGTACGGATACCACCGGACAGTTTCTTCATGATCTTGGTCTGCGCTGCGCCACCAACACGGGATACCGAGATACCCGGGTTAACTGCCGGACGAATACCGGAGTTGAACAGGTTGGATTCCAGGAAGATCTGACCATCGGTAATCGAGATTACGTTGGTCGGAACGAACGCGGAAACGTCACCCGCCTGGGTTTCAATGATCGGCAGAGCGGTCAGAGAACCGGTTTTCCCTTTCACTTCGCCTTTGGTAAAGGCTTCAACGTACTCGGCGTTAACACGCGCAGCACGCTCCAGCAGACGAGAGTGGAGATAGAAAACGTCACCTGGGTAAGCTTCACGACCTGGCGGACGACGAAGCAGCAGGGAAATCTGACGATAGGCAACCGCCTGCTTGGACAGATCGTCATAAACGATCAGTGCGTCTTCGCCACGGTCACGGAAGTATTCACCCATTGCGCAACCGGCATACGGAGCCAGGTATTGCAGCGCTGCGGATTCAGATGCGGTAGCGACCACCACGATGGTGTTGGCCAGCGCGCCGTGTTCTTCCAGCTTGCGCACCACGTTAGCGATGGTGGAGGCTTTCTGGCCGATGGCGACGTAAACGCATTTGATGCCGGAATCACGTTGGTTGATGATGGCATCGATCGCCAGCGCGGTTTTACCGGTCTGACGGTCGCCGATCACCAGCTCACGCTGGCCACGGCCGATTGGAATCATGGCATCAACGGATTTGTAACCGGTCTGAACCGGCTGATCGACCGACTGACGCTCGATAACGCCCGGCGCGATGGTTTCAACCGGAGAGAAGCCGTCGTGTTCAACCGGGCCCTTGCCGTCGATAGGCGCGCCCAGGGTGTTGACCACACGGCCCAGCAGGCCACGGCCGACCGGCACTTCCAGAATACGGCCGGTGCATTTTACCTTCATGCCTTCGGCCAGATCCGCATACGGACCCATGACCACGGCACCTACGGAGTCGCGCTCCAGGTTCAATGCGATTGCATAACGGTTGCCTGGCAGTGCGATCATCTCGCCCTGCATTACGTCGGCCAGACCGTGTACGCGGATGATTCCGTCGCTGACGGAAACGATAGTACCTTCATTGTGAGCTTCGCTCACCACATTGAACTGAGCAATGCGCTGCTTGATCAGTTCGCTGATTTCGGTGGAATTCAGTTGCATGCTCCAGTCCCCTTAAGACTGCAAGACGTCTGCCAGGCGTTCAAGACGACCGCGAACGCTGCCATCAATCACCATATCACCAGCGCGGATAATTACGCCGGCCAGTACAGACTTGTCAATTTTGCAATTCAGCTTAACTTTGCGTGACAGACGTTTTTCCATCGCAGCGGCAATTTTGGCCTGCTGTTGGTCATTCAGTGCGCTCGAAGAGAGCACCTCGACTTCGACGGTAGACTCCAGCGCTGCGCGCAGTTCGATGAACTGCTGCAAAACCGCTGGAAGAACCAGTAAACGTCCATTTTCGGCCATTACGCGGATAAAGTTCTGGCCATTTTCGTCGAGTTGATCGCCGCAAACCGCAATGAACGTTTTCGACAGCGTTTCTGGCGCAACCGCGCCAGACAGCAATTCGGAAATCTGTTCGTTTTGGGTGACGACAGCCGCAAACGCCAGCATTTGCTGCCAGCGTTCTACGCTTTGATGCTCAACGGCAAAGTCAAAAGCTGCTTTGGCGTAGGGGCGAGCTACAGTAACAAATTCAGACATCAGCCCCTCCCTCCTTACAGTTCAGCGACCAGTTTATCAACGATGTCGCTGTTAGCAGCTTCATCCACGGAACGTTCGATGATTTTCTCGGCGCCGGCAATTGCCAGCATCGCGACTTGCTTACGCAACTCTTCACGAGCGCGCTTACGTTCGGCTTCGATCTCAGCCTGAGCCTGCGCCACGATTTTGTTACGTTCCTGCTCGGCTTCGGCTTTCGCTTCATCCATGATCTGAGCTTTGCGTTTGTTTGCTTGCTCGATGATCACCTGAGCTTCTGCTTTGGCAGTTTTCAGCTGGTCGGTCGCGTTGGCTTGCGCTAAGTCCAAATCTTTTTTGGCGCGTTCTGCAGAAGCGAGACCGTCAGCAATTTCTTTCTGACGCTTCTCGATGGCAGCCATAATTGGCGGCCATACATACTTCATACAGAACCAGACAAACAGGACGAACGCGATGGCCTGGCCGAGGATTGTTGCGTTAAGATTCACAGCACAATGCCTCTTTTAAAGTTAAATAGTGTGGTTAGTCGCAGAGAGGTTCTCTGCTTACGCGACAGCAAACATCACGTACAGACCCAGACCAACAGCGATCATCGGGATGGCGTCAACCAGACCCATAACGATAAAGAACTGTGTACGCAGCAGAGGAATCAGGTCAGGCTGACGTGCAGCGCCTTCCAAGAATTTACCACCCAGGATGCCGATACCGATCGCAGCACCGATTGCCGCTAAACCCATCATCACAGCGGCAGCCATGTACAGCAGATCCATACTCAGGTTTTCCATGACAGTCTCCAGTTTGTTTCAGTTTAAAAGTGCAAGTGTTTTAAGAAAATCAGTGCTCTTCAGATGCCATCGACAGATAGACAATCGTCAGAACCATGAAAATAAAGGCTTGAAGCGTAATGATCAGGATGTGGAAGATAGCCCAAGGCAAGCTCAGGACCCACTGTGACCACCACGGCAACAGGCCGGCAATCAGGATGAAGATCAACTCACCCGCATACATGTTGCCGAACAGTCGCAGACCCAGTGAAACAGGTTTGGACAGCAGGCTGACACCTTCCAGAATCAGGTTGATTGGAATGAATACAGGGTGGTTGAACGGCTGCATGGTCAACTCTTTGACGAACCCACCAACGCCTTTCATTTTGATGCTGTAGAACAAGATCAGAATAAACACGCCCAACGCCATCGACAGGGTAACGTTCACGTCAGCGGTTGGCACCACGCGCAGCGCAGGCAGACCGAGGTGAGTACCGATGTACGGCAGGAAGTCTACCGGGATCAGGTCCATCAGGTTCATTAGGAACACCCAGACGAACACGGTCAGCGCCAGCGGAGCAATCACCTTGCTCTTGCCGTGATACATATCCTTGACGCTGCTATCGACAAACCCGACGATCAGTTCCACTGCGGTTTGCAGTTTGCCCGGCACGCCGCTGGTGGCGTTTTTGGCAACCCGACGGAAAACCACCAGGAACAGTACCCCGAGGACAACGGAGAAAAACATCGAGTCGAGGTTAATCGACCAAAACCCAGTCCCGACCTGAAGCTGCGTCAGGTGGTGACCGATATACTCCTGTGGACTGTTGTATCCCTCTGCAGACATGATGCCTCTACCTTTATTGAGTTAATTTCGGTAACTGTTCAACACGGCGGGTGCCACTATCTGCACCACCAACACCGCTAAATAGGTCAGGCCAAGCGGAACAAACGCCGCTTTGAACACCCCCAGCGCCACGATCAACAAAACGATGGTGATCATGACCTTTAGCCCCTCGCCGATGGCGAACGACCAGGCGACCCGACCGGGCGCCGGCGTTTGCGCCTGATGGCGCAAGGCAAACAGCATAAACATGGCATTTGGCAACCAGGCAGCAAGACCGCCCGCCAATGCCGAACCGCTCCATTCCAGATTTTTAAGGCCGAAAGCAGCGCTGATCAGAACAAAAGTCATCAACTGCACAAAAAGCAGTTTGCGTGCAACTTTCCCGCTGTAAAGGGACACAGACATGACGTTTGTTCTCTCCGTACCCCGGAAGGGGTATGCTGAGTGACGTATAAAACTGCCTTTGCCGTTTTGAGTCAAGCAGCAAAAAACGAGCAAATTATACGGGGCACACCAACGAATTCAATCGATAAGTAGCGAAAAGGTGAACAATTATTTAATTTTCCCCATTTAGGGCTATTTTCACAAGAAAACGGTCGGAATAATCTCATCGATTTAATTGTCTGATTATTCCAGCTTTGCGCTACGAAACGTGCCCCCGATCACAATAATGACCAGTGCTATTTTATAGACCATTGGCAACACCACGGTCTTTAGCTAATCGGGCGAAATAAAAATATTATAAATCAAACCATTACATGTTAACCGTTCGAAAACACCCTTTCCACTCGACAAAAACATTTTATTGACATTATCCGAGGGGATATTGCAACCATCACGTAACATGACCGACAAATACAAAACCTGTACGCATGGTTGCTAACGAAACTATTTCCTACTGCAATTACGCTATTGTCGCGAATTAGCTGCGGCTTTTGTGTTAATAAAAAGTAAATTAACTAAAAAAAGCAGGCAATTAATTAGCATGCTAAGTTATTCGAGTAATCCTCAAACAATCAGACGTCGCTTTGATCAAAAACAAACTTAGTTGGCCTTAAGTACCACCAAATGACGTTCCCCTTCCAGCTCCGGCACCTGTAAACGAACGACAGTTTCAAGCTCGATGCCTGCGGGCAACTGAGCCAGCTCCTCATCAGGACGAACGCCTTTCAACGCATAAAAACGCCCCTGCCCTTTCGCAGGCAAATGGTGACACCAGGCCAGCATATCCTGCAATGAAGCAAACGCACGGCTGATGACACCGTCAAACGGTGGCTCGGCCACAAAGGCCTCTACGCGGCTTTGTACCGGTTCGATATTGTTCAACCCTAGTTCATGCTGAACCTGACGCAGGAAGCGTACGCGCTTGCCCAGGCTATCGAGCAGGGTGAAGTGCGCATCAGGACGAACGATGGCCAACGGAATGCCGGGCAATCCTGGGCCGGTGCCAACGTCAATAAAACGCATACCTGCAAGATGCGGATTAACCACGATGCTGTCGAGAATATGGCGAATCAGCATTTGTTGCGGATCGCGCACCGACGTCAGGTTGTAGGCTTTGTTCCACTTGTCCAGCATGCCGACATACCCGAGCAGCTGCTGTTTTTGACGATCGGGAAGCGAAATTCCGGCCGCCGCGAGCAGCGAGTCTAACTTTTTGTCCACAACGGAATCCTCTGACGGGGCGCGATGCAGTCAGCAAACCGGGCTGACCAAACGAGGCGACTATGATAGTTCAGGCTGCAAGTGATGTCAGCGGCCGTTTGTACATCCGTTAGGCAAACGACCGCTGAAAACGTCGATTTATGCGCTGCGGCGCAACAAACCCTGTTTTTTCAACCACACCAAAAGAATGGATATCGCCGCCGGCGTAATGCCTGAGATGCGTGAAGCCTGGCCGATCGAGTTTGGCTTGTGGTCATTCAGCTTGGCGATCACTTCGTTCGACAAACCGGAAACCTGACGATAATCCAGATCCAGCGGCAATACGGTATTTTCATTGCGCTGCTGCTTGTCGATCTCGTCTTGCTGGCGAGCGATGTAACCTTCGTATTTTACCTGGATTTCCACCTGCTCGGCGGCCTGGGTATCGGTCAACGGCGGCGCGAAGGCGTCAACGGCGGTCAGCTGGGCGTAGTCCATTTCCGGTCGGCGCAGCAGCTCTTCGCCATTGGCTTCACGTGACAGCGGTGCCTTCAGCAGGCTGTTCACCTGCGCGACGTTGTCAGAATGCGGATGTACCCAAACGTCACGCAGACGCTGACGTTCGCGTTCGATCAGTTCCAGCTTCTCGCTGTAGCGCGCCCAGCGAACGTCGTCCACCAGGCCCAGTTCGCGGCCTTTTTCCGTCAGACGCAGATCGGCGTTGTCTTCACGCAGCATCAGGCGGTATTCCGCGCGTGAAGTGAACATGCGGTACGGCTCTTTGGTGCCGAGAGTGCTCAGATCGTCCACCAGCACCCCGAGATAAGCCTGATCGCGGCGTGGCGACCAACCTTCGTCATCAACGGCATAACGGCCAGCGTTCAAACCGGCCAGTAAGCCCTGGGCTGCGGCTTCTTCATAACCGGTGGTTCCGTTGATCTGTCCGGCGAAGAACAGACCTTGAATGAATTTGCTTTCCAGCGTTGGCTTCAGATCGCGCGGATCGAAGAAATCGTACTCAATGGCGTAACCGGGACGCACGATACGCGCGTTTTGCATGCCTTCCATCGAGCGGACGATTTGCATCTGCACATCGAACGGCAGACTGGTGGAAATACCGTTTGGATAAACTTCGTTGCTGGTCAA